>JABGWU010000152.1 GCA_018645475.1 Opitutia bacterium | reverse complement strand
TGATAGCAGTTCTCTTCATAAATATCCCATCCACCGAATTCGATATCAGTTAATCCAGTAAGAGGAACGAAATCCTTGATGAAGGGGGATTGTGGGTTATCTCTTTTTCCCAAACGGATTCGCGACATCTGCGTCACCGACCCGATGGGCTTGGCATGGCCTGCATTTACCAGAAAGACTCCTGCAATAAGAGTTGAACTCACCGCTCCCATTCCTGGCAATAAAACCCCTAGTTTTCCTTTTGAAGACTCAATTTTTTTTGCCTAGCCACTATATTTGGTCTCACTCATTAAACCCTATCTCCCTCAAATTGGATGACGACTCAGTTGTTAACAGGTTCAGCTGGAAGGTCTCTAGTACAAGAAGAAAGTACAACCGTGGTAAACTAAATAATTCTGTGGGAGAATACCATCCTGCGACATGGATTGGATAGTTATTTTTTAGCCTTTCGATAACAATCTGACTTAAAAACTAGATTCTCAACCAAACACTCAATATCCGGTTAGTCAGAATTTCTTTTAAATTATTGCAATAATCCTCACTTGACAGTATTCGTATGAATCAAAATACCCATCCTTTATCCCATATCTCATTTAGCGTGCTGCATTTACCGTCTCCCCCGGAACCCTGTAAAACTAGTGAGTGGTACACATCCCGCATTGCCGGTGTGCCCTTTTTGTTAAGAAATATTATGAGCCTTCAGTATTCCGGGCTCTATGACCTGATCGTCTATATAGATAAATCACAAGAAGAAATAGAAAAGTTAGCATTCACTATCAAAGAAGACGCTCGCATCATCGCAAATATTCATTGGGTTTCAAATTCCGTACAACTAAAGGAAAATCTGCAAAACCGGGAAGGTCAGATGCTGCTTTTCAACGGATCGGCTCTGTATGACAAAAAAGAGGTACGTTCTCTTTTAAAAACCTTCATTCAGCAAGAAGCAACTACTCCCGAAGCGTTACCCATCAGCAAGGACCAATTGGAATCCCTTATCGAAAAAATCCAACGAAACGACGAAAAAGAATTGATCGAGTTTCAGGAAGAAACACCCTCCTTTAAATACATATTGGGGTCGGAACAAGCCCACGTAAAGGAACAAAAAGATTTCAGCATCCAGCATGAACGATTGCTTGCAGGCTCCGGTCAAAACCACGACAGCCCCATCACTCGGCTCCTGTCGCGTCCATTTTCGCAAAAAATGACCCGTTTTTTTTTAAACACCAAAATTACTCCCAACCAGATCACACTACTCAGTTTTGGTATGGGTTTGGGATCCGCCATTTGCTTTGCCGGAGGAACTTATCCGATGAACTTGTTCGGAGGCCTCTTGTTATTATTTTCAACCTGGGTGGATGGAGCAGATGGAGAAATCGCCCGATTGAAATTCATGGAATCAGAATTAGGCGGCAAGCTTGATATTATCTGCGACAATATCGTCCACTTCTTTGTGTTCGGAGCAATTGGCTGGGGAGTAAGCAAAACATCGGGCGATGAGACCTATCTATATCTAGGTGGGCTGGCAGCATTTGCAAGCCTGGCTTCTTTTATTCTTTTGGGGGCGATCATTCTCAAAAAAAATACCGGCGCCACCTCTCCGGCACGGGATTCAGAACCCTCCATGGCTGAGAAACTCGCCAATCGAGATTTCATTCATTTGCTCATGCTGATGGCTTTGATCGATCAGATACAGGTATTCATTGTTATCGCTGCTATCGGAGCCACCATCTTCACCATTTATATGGTTTACCTGCGCCTCACTCAGGAAAGCAAATAGCTTTCTGCCTGCTTGTATCTTTCGGGGTCGTCAATATCAATCCAAAACCTGCCATCGATCGGCATAGCACGCACCCGGCCTTTTTCGGCTAAAATGCGAACCCCCCCTGAAAGCGAGTCGTCTCCAGTTTCTCTCACAGATTTTTCCAGGGCTGAAAACAAGACCGGGTTACATAGAAAGATTCCCGTATCAAAGCAATTATAATCCTCAATTCCCTTACCTATATTTTGAATCAAACCGTCCTTTACCATTACCCGAGTCACGTCATTCATATCAACCATGGGGTTTTTCAGGTCTTGATCCACCGCCAAAGCAATTTCATCCCCAGCTAAGGGAAAGTCAATCATTTTCCGAGCAATGTCAGGATCAAAAATATGGTCTCCCATCAACAGGAAGAAAGGCTCATCTATAAATTC
>JABGWU010000151.1 GCA_018645475.1 Opitutia bacterium | reverse complement strand
GGTGGATTTTTTGAAGTGTAGTTTTGACCATCTCAATTGCTTCTTTCTCTCCGGTTCTTTTGTAATAGCGTAGAAGAAAGCTAAGGGTGTGGGCGGTGGGGAATTTTGGCCGGTTTCCAAATCCGCCGTATTGCGGATCATAATTTTTTCTAAGGGCATTAAAACATGCATCTAAGTGGGTTCCATTTAAATCACCGCCGTTTCGATTAGCCTGCATTTCTTTAAGGCTTTTCATAATTGATTTACCCACTTCATTTACTTTTTTCCGTTCGTTTTTCCAAATATTTGAAAAGTGTGGAACTAATTGTAACATCGAGTTTTTGGGAAAGTAGGTTCCAGCAAAGAAGGGGGTTTTTTCGGGAGACATTATGATCGTCATGGGCCACCCGCCTCGTCCTGTCATCATTTGAGTTACCGACATGTAGACATTGTCAACATCGGGCCTTTCTTCGCGATCGACTTTCACGCAGACATAATCCCGGTTCATGAGCTTGGCCACTTCTTCGTCCTCGAAGGATTCATGTTCCATAACATGACACCAGTGACATGTGGTGTAACCAATCGAAAGAAACACCGGCTTATCTTCCTCCGATGCTTTCTTAAACGCAGCATCTCCCCATGGATACCAGTCAATCGGATTTCGGGCGTGCTGAAGAAGGTAAGGGCTACTTTCAAAGATCAGTCGATTAAATTCAGTTCCACCGTCCTCTGGTAGGGTAGCAATTACCGATGGTTCGGGAATTGATTTTCTCATTGAATGAACTTTTTCTTCAGCCGGTATATTTGGATTCATCAGGGTTGGAGAAGAGTCTGAATGAACCGGTTTTTCTTCACATCCAGAGAGGTGAAATAAAAGGCAGAATAAATAAGATTTAAGAAAGGCATTTGCTGCGGGTAGTTTCACGAAGAACAGTTTGATGTTTCGTGCAAGGACCCGGCAAGTGCCTTTCTTCATGAAAATGAGATCAGTTTTTTAAGACTATTAACTCGTTGTTGTATTTCTATTGCTCCAGCAGATTCTAAACGATCGCACCCAAATGCTTCAACGGTCAGGCTTGCTGTAGAGGTTGCATAAAGCATGGCCTCTTTGATGGAAGCAAAGTCTGAGGAGTTCTTGGATGCCAATCGACCCATTAAGGCACCGGCAAAGGAATCACCGGCTCCGGTCGGGTCGCGAAGTTCGGTTACAGGGTAAGCGGGGAGAGCGAACATTCCTTTCTCATGAAAAAGAATGGCGCCATGCTCACCTTTTTTTATGATAACTGATTCAGGCCCCATTTCTCTGAGCTTTTTTCCCGAAAGTATAATATTGTTTTCTTCGGTTAATTCTTCCGCTTCAGTGTCATTGATTACAAATAAATTGACCCTTTTGATTAGATCAAGCAAAGCCTTTCTTTCGATTTCAATCCATAGGTCGATAGTGTCTGCTAGGACATAGGAATTACTTTCCAACTGATCAAGAACATGGGATTGAAGGGCAGGGTGAATATTACCCAAAAGTACGAATGGTGTATTTTTGTATGAATCTGGAAGGTCGGGTCTAAACTTCTCAAAAACATTGAGTTGAATATCTAAAGTATCTCTACGGTTGAAGTTTTCATGATATCTGCCTTTCCAAAAAAAAGTTGGGCCACTTTCATCTTTTTGCACGCCTTCCAAGTGAATTCCTCGGGAGCGAAGTCGGTCAAGATGTTCTTCCCCGAAATCATTTCCAATTACTCCGACCATTTGTACATCTGTATAATAACTAGCCGCAAACGAACAATACGATGCCGCTCCCCCAAGGATATGTTCTTTTTCTCCGTAGGGAGTGATCACGTTGTCAAAAGCAACAGAACCCACTACAAGGAGCGGGGATTCTGAAGTAGAATCAGATGGTATTCGATCAGACATAAAGGTGATATCGTATATAATTTTTAAATTAGCTCAAGCGAACAAGTTCTAGCTTACCGGGTTAAGGTGTGTTCGCATAAAGTAAGAGATTTGTTTCATGCTAGGTTGAAATCACCATTCAGTGTTCGAATTAAACAGTGTTACAATACGAATATCTAAAAAACATATCTTTCCGCTAAACTGAAGAATTAAAAAAGGTAAGATCAAATCTCCCTTTTTTAATTAACGAATTATATCTTACCCCAAATGTTCTCCATGAGCGCATATGTTTTTGGGTCATGTTCTTTTAGCTCAGCTCGCACAAATGGAAAGAAATCATTAACTCCCAGATAAGACTCAGTCATCTCAGCAAAAAATTCTTTGTGGTTAGTTCGTGCATAGTGACTCGTTTTTCCGCCCCTGAACAAAAGAACTCGTTCGTATAATCGATCTTTTTCGGCTCTTTGATATGCTTTTATGATTTCCTTGTGGTTGAAATCAAGAACCTGGTCATGGTAGGAGTGGGCCAATTCATGAAGGATCACATAAGGATGCTTTGCCCATTGGTCTTTACTGAGAAGCTGCCTGGCTCTAGGTATATGTACCTTTTTCTCAAGTGTCGGGTCGTAATTATTATTGATTAACCACTCCTTTCCCGGATGGTATTGCATATTCCCCAGTTTGTGATCGAGGTCGACTCTAATGACAAGTTTACGCAATTGTTGAACCTTTTTTTTATCGAGAATATAAGTAATTCGTTGAAGGTGGTTGGCTAAAGCCTTTTTTACATCCTTAAATATTCTATTATTTTCCTTTTTCTTGAAAATGAGATTCCATTCAACTGACCATCCCTCAACAGGTAGAAGAAAAGGCTTTGCAAAGGTATTGTCTGTTTGGATGTTTTTCTGAGCATAAAGAACGGACGAAAAACATAGGGCGATAGAAGATAGAGTAAGGCGGAGAGTCATAATTAAGAAACTTCTGTAATGGGAAATGTACTGGCGAGAACCACTTGATCGTCAATTTCGATAAGGATTGAGTAGTTGCCTGGTTTCTCAAACTTCAAACGTTGAATATCGTTAATTAAGTTAATTCGATGCTGTGGTCCGGGGGATTCAAATTCTCGATCAATAATAGTTCTTGGCTCATCTTCGGCCATAGGAATTCCAATAGAGATTTTGAGCATGTGTTTTCCTTTGGTCAAATCGGAGAAAGACAGAAACCAAATCATACGAGGATGAACAACAGGAAATTCCTTGGCTCTCAAATTTGAAAAAATTCCGAGTAGGGTATTTTTTCCAGTCGCTGGATCGACATATACAGAATCGCAGGTTATCCAGGCTAAAACTTGTGGCTTTGTTGACATAAATAAATTGATTTAGGTTTATATTCTCGATTACGCCAATCCACTTCTTTCTAATAGGGCTTGGGTACTTGGGTCCCGTCCCATGAATGAGCGAAAAAGTTCATCGGGAGGAAGAGCGTTTCCCTGGCACAGGATTTTTTTGCGGAATTCACGCCCGGTTTGTCCGTTCATCACTCCTTCTTCTTTAAAACGGGTAAAGGCATCCGCATCCAATACCTCAGCCCATTTGTATGAATAATATGCAGAAGCATATCCCACGGGGCTGCTAAATAAGTGACTGAAGCGATGAACAATGGTTCGAGCAGGAGACTTTCTTTTAGGGAAATAATCGGTGAGATTCGATTGGATCTCATTTTCCAAATTAACATAACTTTTTTGTGCGAGCGTGCGATGGAGGAAGAGGTCAACTTTAGAGAACGCAAGTTGTCTCATCATCACATTGCCTGCCATAAAGTTTCGAGCCCGAAGCATTTTTTGAAACAATTTATCGGGTATGGGCACACCAGTTTCATGGTGCCTTGCAAAAAGGTCCAGACTTTCTCTTTCCCAACACCAATTTTCCATAATCTGCGATGGAAGTTCAACAAAATCCCAAGGTACATTGACTCCGTTTAAACTATGATGAGGCACATCTCCGCATAAGTGATGAAGAAGGTGTCCAAATTCATGGAAAATTGTTTCCACCTCATAATGAGTCAACAAAGCTGGCTGGTCTGTTGTGGGAGCACTCAAATTACCGCATATTAATCCAAGGTGAGGTCCCCTGACTTCATCGTCTATTGGCTCTGATGTTTTTAGATAGTTCATCCAAGCACCACCTCTCTTGGATGAGCGGGGGTGCCAATCTGCATAAAAAGAACCCAAAAGTCGATCGGTCTCTTGGTCAAATAAATCGTAAAAGCGAACCTGTTCGTGCCAAACTTCGACCGAATTATTTCCATCTTGCCCATTTGTAAATACTTCACCATTAAATTTGGTTGATCTTTCCTTTATTTTTAGGCCGAAAATTTGGGTGACCAAATTAAACATTCCGTGAAGAACTGATTGAATGGGGAAGTAGGGTCGAAGGTCCTCATCATTAAAATCGTATCTTTCCTTTTTCAACTTTTCGGACCAAAAGCCTACTTCCCATGGTTGGAGTAGATCAATTTCTTGTTTAGTTTTTTCGGCCTTGAAGCTTTCAAGCTCGGTGTTTTCTTTTGTGAAAAATGGGAGGGTTTGTTTTTGCAAATCGCTGATAAATGAATCCGCTGTAAGCCCATTTTTTGCCATTCTTCTGCTCAGAGTTGCGTCTGCAAAATCGGCTTTTCCTAGTAACTCGGCTTTTTCCTGACGTAAGGTAAGAATTTCTTTAATTATTTTTCCATTGTCATGAGGTTCCTGGGTGCCAAGTTGATCACTTGCAGTCCATATTTCTTTTCGAAGATCTTCATCGTCAAGATATTGTAAAACTGGAAGCATTGATGGTGCGTGGAGGGTAAATATCCATGCTTTTGCACCTTCTTCTTCGCCAAGTTTCTCAATGGCTGCATGCTTTGCAGAGGCTTTGGCAGATGCGGGCAGTCCTTTAAGCTTTTCTTCTTCTTTAACGATCATTTGCCACGCATTAGTTGCATCCAATACATTTTCAGAAAATTTTTGTGTGACTCTTGCCAATTCACTGGAGATTTCTTCCAATCGGTCCTTTTTTTCTTGGGGTAGATTGGCACCGGCTTCCTCAAAGTCTTGAAGGGTTTCTTCGTATAACCTTTGGTCAATGGGGATTAAGTTTTTAGATTCCTCACTCTCGGTAAATGCTTTGACCGTTAACCACAGCTTCGGGTCGAGAGGAATTTTGGCACCAAATTCTGAGACTGCTGGTAAAACTTCGTTGTGTGCATCACGTAATTCCTCGGAGTTACATACCGATTCAAGGTGCCCAACCAGTCCCCACGCTTTATCTAAAATCTGAGTCGCTTGTTCTAGTGCTTTGACGGAGTTCGTAAATGTTACCTTTTCATGATCGACATCACGAATAATTTGGAGATTCTCTTCCGCTTTTTCTAAAGCTAGAGTGATATCATTTACGATGCATTGGGGCTTGAGTACAGACCAGTCAGGATGATCGGATATTTCTAGAAATGGATGAGGGTTCATTATTTTAAGTGATGTGTAATTCCATAATTTGTTTTCTTTCGGAATTTAAATCTTTTTACTTTTTTTTTGATTATAAGAATGGCGCATTTGTAAAAGTTCAATCGCCATGGCAAAACCCATAGGGACATAGATCATCGACTTTTCGACTTCTTTTCCCATTCCCTCCATGAAAATAGTAATCCCAATAACGATTAGAAAAGCGAGAGCCAAAATTTTGAGAGCAGTATTTTTAAGGATGAAATCTCCAATTGGTTTCGCAAAAAATAGGATAACCAGAAAAGACAAAATTACCGCGCTGATGATAATCCACCTATTATTGGTAAGACCGACTGCGGTAATAACGGAATCGAGAGAAAAAACCACATCGAGTACTACAATTTGTGCAATTACCCCGGCAAAACTTGCTTTCGGTTTTCTTTTTGAATCGTGGTGTTCCAATTCAACTGTGGCATGAATTTCTTTGATTGCTTTCCACATTAAAAAGAGACCTCCTGCCAAAAGAGCAAGATCACGCCAAGAAAATTGTAACCAACTCGGACCGCTTGGCCACGCCGGGTTCGTTAATTCGATAAGTTTTAATCCGCCCACTACCATCAAAACTCTTGCGACCATGGCTAATACTAAACCAAAATTACGTGTGAAGTTTCTGTTTTTTTCAGGTAGTCGGGCGACCAAAATAGCAATCACCAAAACATTATCGACACCGAGAATTAACTCGAGTCCCACAAGCAATGCAAATAAGCCAATTAAATCTCCGTCCATGAATTACCATCTTTTCATGCTTTATCTTTTTGAAAAGCAAAAAAGGTTATATGATCAGGTTTGACCGCATTTATTGTTTATTATTTATATAACATAAATGCTGAATAACGCAGATATTCAAATTATAGATGCGAACTTGTCCTTTTTGCCTATTCAAACGCGTGTGCCTTTAAAGTTTGGGGCAGAAGTTCTAAATTCAGTAACTTGTGCCCGAGCCAATATCACTGTTAAAAAAGAAAATGGTGCCATGGCTAATGGTTGGGGAGAAACCCCCTTAAGTGTGCAATGGGTTTGGCCTTCCCATATTTCTTATGGTGAGCGCTTTGATGCCTTGCTTGCTTTTTCCGAGAAACTACTTTTGGCATGCCGTTCCTTTTCCGAGAGAGGCCATGCTTTAGAAATTGGTCATTCATTTGTATTTAAGCAAGTACCTGAAATTCTTAATGAATTTAATCGCGAAAGTAGGAGTGGTCATGAGCCCATCCCTTGGTTAGCCGCTCTTGTCTGTGCATCCCCTTTTGACCTTGCCCTTCACGATGCATATGGAGTTGTCAATGAGGTTCCAATTTACCAATCCTACGACTCAAATTTTCTGAACCATGACTTGAGTAAATTTTTAGAACCATCAAAGGGTAGTATTATTTCATTTACTGAAAAGGTACCTGCGGACTACTTGGAATTGAGCCCACCGAATGAAATTCCTGTCTGGCATTTGGTTGGCGGCTTGGATCCCCTTAATAAAGAGGAATTAAATGGAGAGGAGCCCGATGATGGTTATCCTGTTCATTTAGAGGAATGGATTGAGAGAGACGGATTAAATTGTTTGAAAATAAAACTGCGTGGGAATGATTCGGATTGGGATTATAATCGCCTGGTCTCGGTGGGCGGCATAGCTCATGCTATGGATGTTGAGTATCTAACTACTGATTTTAACTGCACTGTCACAGATCCTGAATACGTGAATCAAATTTTAGATCGGTTAAAATTGGATCATAATATAATTTGGAAAAAAATTCTATATGTCGAACAGCCTTTTCCTTATGACTTGGAAAAACATCAAATAAAAGTACATTCTCTTTCTCAAAGAAAGCCTCTATTTATGGACGAAAGTGCTCATGACTGGAAACATGTTCGAATGGGACTAGAATTGGGGTGGACAGGAGTCGCTCTCAAGACATGCAAAACACAAACCGGAGCTCTTCTTTCGCTCTGCTGGGCAAAAGCACATGGAATGGATTTGATGGTGCAGGATTTAACCAACCCAATGCTGGCTCAAATCCCGCATGTATTACTTGGAGCTCATGCGGGAACAATAATGGGAGTTGAAAGTAATGGTATGCAGTTTTATCCAGATGCTTCTAAACATGAGGCAGCAATACATCCCGGAGTTTACCAACGGCGAAAGGGAATGCTTGATCTTTCCACGATTAAGGGGGCGGGTTTTGGGTATCAAATGGAAATTCAATAGTTTTTAAATTATTGTTTTATAATTAAGTTCAAATCTTGTAATGGCATGGAAGTGGGAGAGCTTTATAATGGGTATTCATGAATAAACAAAACCAGGTAGAAGATGCCTCTTTTTTTGAAAAAAACATTTTCCGTTGGTGCAAAATGGGAGAGGGTAGAGCGTTATTGGAGTCTTATTTACTTTGCAGTTTGGTGCCTGTTTTATTTTATATTCTTCCAGAATGGATCATGGTTAGTAATGGAAGGGTTCACCGCCAGGGATTAGTTGATTACAGTATGGGGTTAGGGGCGATTTTTTTTGCTCCTATTTTTGAAACAATTTTTATTTTCGTTCCAATATTGGAACTTTGCCGGTTTTTAAAAGTTAATTCAACCTGGACTGTCCTTGGATTTGCTCTTTTTTTTGAACTTCTTCATACACAGAGAGAGTTTTTCGGACACCTTGTTTTATATCCGACTATGGTATCAATGACAGTTTTGTATTTAGCCCAAAGAAAGAAGTCCTTCCTTCATGCCCTTCTTTTTACTGGAGCGGTTCATGAATTTTATAATTTTACTGTGGTGATGGCGAGTCCAATGACTTATGATAAATTTTTTTATTAAGATGAATAGGCAGATGATGAACCTATTTCCTTTGAAATATTACTAGATGAAAATTTTTGCCCATAAAGACGGAAGGGTTGTAGGTCCTTATACAAAAGATCAAATTTTTATTGAACTCAAAGCAAAGCGTTTAAATCGTAATGATCAAATTTGTTTGGATGGAAAGAATTGGGTAACGATTAAAGCGTCAGGAGTCGAAAATAATTCTAGAAATTCAGTCCTTTTTATGAAATTTGGAATTGTTAGCTTATTCATAATCCTTTTACTTTCTATCCTAAGTTTCTTTTTTGTCTTTTATTATGATGATTTCTTTTCAGAAATTGATAAGTCTGATTCCCCAGTATCCAGAAAACTTGATTATTTTGACTGGGAATCTCATCCTGATGGTTCTTTCAAATATGGTGCATCAATAGTTCTTTTTTCCAAAGGTGGAGTTCGAGTTCAAGCACCCGGTAGTACGGAGTTAACTGAAATTAAAAATGGACAAATTATTCAGGAGGGTGCAAGTGTAGAGACTGCAAAAGACGGTGAAGCGGTATTACTCTTTAGTAATGGCACCAGTATGAGTGTGGGAAAAAAAACAAATTTTTCTATTGGTGCATTTGGTCAGCAGGAGTTTGATTCAGCTGATCAATCGCTTGGTTCGATTGAAAATGAAGTAAGCCCTTCACGGCTAAAGTTAAATTTAGATATGGGAGAACTTGTTGTGGTTGTCAAAAAGTTGGAAAAAGATTCTTCTTTAACCATTTCATCAAAGTTGGGAGTTGCTGGCGTTCGGGGGACCAGTTTTTCTATTAATGCTAGATCAGACTCAACCTCGGTGAATGTTTTAAGTGGTGCAGTTGATTTTATAGATTCAAGGAATAACTCAAGTTTTGTGGGAAGCGGTAAAGCTGTTTTGGCTGATGGTAGTGAGTTAATTTTACAAAAAGAAATCTTGAAATCAGACTTATCCAGAATTTTATTAATGGAAAAAGATGCTATATCCGCTGCAGAAGACGTTTCGGTTTTCCAGTTAAGAGAATATTTCGACCGAATGAATCCAGATTTAGGAAGTTGTGACCCGATCGAGAAAAACAAAAGGTTTTTGGCTTCCGGTGGAAGAGAAGAAATCCAGAAATCTATTGAAGAAGGGGTGGACTGGTTGGTCTTGGTACAGAGTGAAGATGGTTCGTGGGGAAAAAATGATAAAGATCGCGATGGAAACTCAAAACCGACAAATACTATTGCTATGACAGGGATGGCAGTTTTGTGCCTTTTGCAACATTGCGAGTTTGATTCATTAAGTAAGGAAAACTCGGCCTTAAAAAAAGGAATTCAATATTTGAAGACTGTACCAATTTCCAAGGTCAAATCTCAAACGGCCTCTTATGCTCACCCTATTTACGCTCGTGCGTTAGTGATGGCTTTTGAAAAAATGAAGCTTCCAGAACTTGAGGACATTGTAATTAAGACAATTTCAATGATCGTTAATGGGCAAAATGAAAATGGGGGTTGGGCTTACTCTTACGGAAAGGGGGCAGCCGCTCATGTGGATCTATCTGTGACTGGATGGAACCTTATGGCACTAATTAAGGCTCAATCGATTGGGGTCGAAGTGCCAGGCTTACCCGAGGCAATTACTAAGGCGATTGAGTATGTTAAAAAATGTCAGGACAATACAGGCAAGTTTGCCTACAAAATGGGCACGAATGGCAAGCCTAGTTTGACGGGAATGGGAGCATTCTGCTTACAATTTGGAACCAAAGAATATACAAAATCGGTAGAAAAAGGGCTTGGGTGGATTATTGAAAATATTTCTCCAACTTGGAATAGTATAAATTTCTATGCCTTAAGGCATACAAGTAGGGCATGCTTTTATTCACAGACTTTTTTGAGAGAAAATAAATATTGGGATATTTTCAAAAGTACTTATCCGAAGTTGTTAATAGAGAATCAAAATGAAAACGGATCATGGCCCCCCGCTGAGCACTTTCATGGTGACTCAGAAATCTTCAGGTCAACCCTTGCACTGGATGTGCTTTTGACATTTTACCAGTAATAATAAATTTCAGAAAAAAGGAATCAAGTTTAGGCAACCGCGAGTTTTAAGTTCGATTCCATTTCACTGATGGCCTCTTCAATTTCTGTACGAAGTTGAGAAAGCTTTGATTTGGATAATTCAATTTTATCGTGCGCGGCCTTTTGCAATTCATCACAAATCTCGGTTAGTCTTTCGCTCCAGTTTTCTAGAGATGTTAAAGTTTGTCCGATAAGCTCGCCTGAAGAATTTGCAAGTTGATGTAGCTTGGAAATTTGGTCATTAAGTTGGCGCCTAGTTTCCCGAGTTTCGGCAAGAAGTATTCTTTCATTTGGCACCCTTTTTAAGTCTCCAGTTAGACCGAATTTAGAGAGGAACCAAATGATCCATTTGGAGGGGTCGAGTTGCCATGGTTTGACACCATTTCTGTAGTCCCATTGGAACTCATGGTGATAATTGTGATAACCTTCTCCCATTGTGAAAATTGCGGCAATCCAACTATCCCGTGCGCTGTGACTTGTTGAATAGGGACGTTGTCCAATCATGTGGCAAAGAGAGTTAATACAAAAAGTTGCGTGTTGAACCATTACAACACGAGCAACGCCCGGTACAAGTAAACCACCTAATGCTCCTGCCATGGGGCTAATGTTTTCCGTGATTACAGCGTAAACATAACCAATAATCGTTGGTAAAATAAAACTCATAAAAAAAGCAATCCCATGCACCCATTTGTCCTGCCACACAACTAAGGCATCTTTCTTGAGATCTTGCACATTATCCATTGGACTTGCTGGTTTAAGTTTGAACATAAGCCAACCCATGTGAGCCCAAAAGAACCCTTTAGTTATATCGTAGGGATCGTCATCGGTATCGACATGTTTGTGGTGTTTTCTATGCTCTGAGCTCCACCATAGTGCTGAATTTTCGAAAGCAGCGGCACCAAAAAGGAGAACAAATAGTTTAACTGGCCAGCTTGCTTTGAATGCCTTGTGCGAGAAAAGCCTGTGGTATCCAACAGTTATACTCATGCCAGTTGCTGGGTAATAAAATAAAAAGACAGCAAAGATAAACCAATCCCATCCAAAAAAATAATAATACGCAGGAACTGCAGTGAAAGTAAGAAGAGCGGTAATGATCAAAAAAATACTTGTTACCCACTCCACACGATTAAACGGAATATTCTTGAACATGATGATCATGATCTTAAGGCTAAATAACAAAATTACGAATCCTTTTTTAAAAATTCCTGTCTTTAATTTGCTGTATTGCTAATTTGGTTAGATCGGCTTTGACTTATTTTAATTTTTTTACTCAATTAAAGCCTACCAATCTTCCCATACTTTTTTAAATGAAAAAAATAACTCAATACCTTCTTTTTACTTTAACACTTATATTATCTTCATCTTTTGTAGTAGCAGCTGATTCAAAGATTTTGCACCTGAAGGGTGAAAATGGTCCTGGCAAAGGAAAAACAATCGTTCTTGTATCAGGTGACGAAGAGTATCGGAGCGAGGAAAGTATGCCTATGCTGGCAAAAATACTATCCCAAAAACACGGCTTTACCTGTAAGGTTCTTTTTGCTTGGGATAAAGATGGTCAATATATTGACCCGAATAACCAGCAGGGAGTAGTTGGATGGGAGCATCTTAAAAGTGCTGATTTAATGCTTATAGGAACTCGCTTTCGCCGACCAAATTCTCAAGATGCTCAGTATATTACTGATTTTCTTAATGCAGGAAAAGGAATTGTTGGTATTCGTACTTCTACCCATGCGTTTAATGGAGGAGAAAAATTTGGTGAAAAAATTTCCTATGGTCAATTTGGTCCACTCATTATGGGAGAGGGGTGGGTCAGCCACCATGGAAAGCACAAAGGTGAAGGTGCACGCGGTATGATTGAAACGAAGAATGCTGCCCATCCAATTCTCAGGGGAGTAACAGATGTTTTTGGTCCATCAGATGTTTATGGCATTCGCCGATTGACCGATAAAGACACGATTCTTATGCGTGGTGCGGTAACCAAAACATTAGAACCTAATTCTTCTTTTGTGGACTCAAAAAATGATCCCATGCAACCATTAGCCTGGCTGCATCCTTACACTGCACCAAACGGCAAAAAGGGAACTACTTTTTGCACAACCATGGGTGCTTCTGTTGATTTGGTAAGTGAGGACCTTCGTAGAATGCTGGTAAATGCAACTTACTTTTTAACCGGATTAAATGTTCCTGAAAATGGGGATGTTTCTTATGTCGACCCATTCTATCCATCCTTTTATGGATTTATTCGGGATAAGGAATTCTGGCCGGGGCAGGATATGCAGGCTGAGGATTATGGACTTGGAAAAACACCCCATGCTCCTGATCCACAAGGGACGCCCAAATGGCCTTTTCGTCCATCGCCTAAAAAATAAGTAATTATTCTAATTAGTGTCGAATTGTTCCTTTGCTTGCTCGGCAAGTCTTTTATATTTTTTAGCTTCGCTTAAATAGACCATTCGCATGGAAGGGTCGTATAGTCCACCACGGTTTCGAAGAGTTGGTGAATTATAGGGTGGGCTGAGCCTTTGGGCGTCAGCTAATGCCTGATAAGTTCGGGCCCGGCTTTCATAGTAGCTAATTTTTTGTTCGGTTGTTTGGGGAAAGTTACTAGAACAGGAACCATAGGCAAAGCAGGTAAAAAAGAGAGATTTGATAATGATCTCTTTAATTTCCATGATCATAAACTATTGAGATGGTAAAATTTCACCTATGTTTTCAGGTACATAGGGTTGCTCGACAATGGAATGGAGTCGCGGCTGTATTGGAGAATAATGATTTATTCCAGTTCCATCTCCCAAGCCGTTATGCCCCCCCCAACCACTTGCCCAAAAAGTATTATCTGATTTGATAAAATAAAGTACATACAAGCCCCTGCTCATTTCAATCACTCCATCTGACTGAATTTGCACGGGGCTATTTCGGTTCATTGCTGTTCCATCTCCCAATTGGCCCACATGATTGTATCCGGTTCCCCACAGGCTTCCGTTGGTTTTTAAATAGGTACTGGATCGGTAAACAGCCGCCACTTTGGATACTCCTGAGTTTTCAATTTTTACAGGTGATGAACGATGCGTATTGCTGTTATCACCTAGTTGTCCTTTGTCATTGTATCCCATAGACCACAAGCTACCATCAGTTTTAACAAAGAGACTGTGAATGTTTCCTGCAGCAATTTCAGTTACGCCCGAAGAAAGAATTTGGACGGGTGTGCTACGGTTAGTGGTGCTAATGTCTCCTAATTGGCTGTACTCATTATTACCCATTGCCCAGAGGCTACCATTATTCTTAATGAATAAAGTGTGGTAATACCCACAGGTTACTTTGCTTACTCCGATTGTAATCTGAACAGGAGATAGGTGGTTGGTCGTGGTTGTGTCACCCAACTGTCCATGAGCATTAAGACCCATCCCCCAAAGACTACCATCAGATTTTAAAATCATTGAGTGATGAAGGCCTACTGCCATATCCGTTACACCGGAGCCAAAGATCTGAATCGGAGTTAAAATTTTTGATGAATTGGGATCGTAGTTGGAGAGTTCGCCATAGTAGTTTCGGCCCATTCCCCAAAGGCTTCCGTCTGATTTTAGAAATAGGCAATGATGGTAGAAGGCTGATACTTTTGTAACATTCGCATCAACAATCTTAACTAGGTATTGACGAGTTGCAGTTGTTCCGTCTCCTAGTTGACCATAGTTATTAAGGCCAACGGCCCAGAGGCTTCCATCAGATTTTATAAAGTAACTGGAACCGTGGCCTGAATTAGCCTGACTGATGGTTGCGTTTCCATTTTCTTGTAAAATGGCTTTGGATTTAAGAGTGGCAAAGTCATTGGAAACAAGAATTTCATATTCTCCCGAATCTCTTGTGGAATTGAACTCGCTTATCGTGTAAATGGAGGAATTTGCATCAGCAATAGGATAACCATTTTTATACCATTGATATTTTAAAAACCTACCTTCAACAGAGGGTGCTCGAAGCTCTGCAACCTGCCCGTGGATAGCTGAGGTTATATAGATTCCACTTTTTAGGACAGGTCGAAGGTAGGCTTTTAGTCCCGAATCGAAAATACCTGTATCAGTCCCCACAATACCGACCATTGTTTGAGTGGAATTCAATTCGGTGAGAATTTCGGAGGAGAGTCGGCTTTTGCCAATAGTTGCATTCAGCTCGTTTAAAATATCAAAAGAGAGTCGGTTTCTCGGAATTGTGGAATTGAGTTCATTTCTTACTTCAGTAGACAGTTTGTTACGAGTAATTGAGCCGTCCTTAACGGGAGCAGAAGCAGCAGTAAATGCGAAAGGAACAGATGCAAATGGTCGATCCGGTCTAAGTTGTTGAAAACCGTTTACACCATCGCTGAACCAAACTCTTAGTTTGGAATTCGAATGATTTTGAAAAATACTTTTATCAATGGCCGACATTCCCGGAATGGATGTGTTACCCAAAAGAATGGAGTATAATCCACCACTCACCTGAACGGCAACTGAAGTCAATGGTTCAGAACCATTGGAGGTATTTCCGTCGTTGCTCCACAAAGTTTGGTTATTATCAGAGTTTATGAATGAGAATTTAAAAAGCCCGCCTCCGCTGTAGGGTTTTTCATTTACAGAAACATGTCCCGCGTAATTCAAAATGGGGGGGACCGAATAAACAAAGGAGTATGATAGAACGAAGATGAGGGAAAATAATCGGACCAAGTTCATAAGGATTATAGTGGAATATCATTAATTGATGGTCAATATTAGATCATCGGTGAGGGACGAGTGCCTATTCTTCTTTTTATTCGGTTGGGATTCCAGCTTGTGACAGCAGTTTTTTTGCATCACTAACTGAGACTCTTCCGGTCGGTAATGAAAATCCTAAGATGTCTCCATTTGGAGTGAATCCGTCACCATCAATATCAATGAAGATTGGATTGTTATATGCACAAGGGCGAATTCCGGATTGACCACTGCTACCGTATCCAATTTTCAAATCAGAATTTGATCCGTATGCCACTACGATTAGATGGGTATCCTCAGTTAGATCGATAGTAAGGGTTTGATCAAATTTCAAAACCCCATCTCCAAATAAGTCGGGATTGGATTCACGAGTATAATTAAGAGATTTATCGGGTCGTCCGTTTTTGAGTACTTGTATACGATCAATATCTATCCAAGATGAGCATTGAACGCGTACATTTAGATCGATCGAATCATTTGCCCGAGCGTATCCGCCTGTAATCGTTCCATCTGAGGTAGAAACTTCCAAATAAGGACCAGTTGTAAGAATCATTTGTCCGCTTTTGGCTCTGCGACTGATTTCCTTCCAATCGATTTCAGACGGATTATCTGTTGAGGAAGGAATGTAAGTACGCCATCCTCCGACACCATTGCCATGCACTGTATGAGCATCACTTACTGCTATCCCCCAAGTTCTTAGTCCTTTATTGAGCATTTGTAACCAGACAAATTCACGTACGATGTTGACTTGTTCGCGCCCGGCTAAGCGAGATATTTTGTAAGGGGCTGGATGAAGTATTTGAGCCGCCCGATAGTTTTCTGTTTCGATTGCATCAATAAGCGATAGAATTCCTCTGTAACCACCGTCAGGTTTTCCATCTTTATTCCGATCAATAAAGTTTTCTATCATATCCGGGTGATTGATGTGCACCCATCCACTTGGATGATGTCCTGAATGATTCATCAGATTAAGGGCATTGACCCTTGGGTCCTTTGTCCATTTTGGTGCGCCCCCGTCTTGATGATGATGTTTTGGATTTAACGGAAAAGCGTTTAAATGAGCACCAGAACCAGTCAATTCCATCCCGGGGATGGTGGAAATTTCTTTATCCAACCCAAGTGCCTTGATTGTGGGAGTCCAGTCCATGATCCGATTGTGCTCGGTGGTCGGT
>JABGWU010000150.1 GCA_018645475.1 Opitutia bacterium | reverse complement strand
CAAGGATTTTCAGTCCTCTGCTCTACCGACTGAGCTATTTCGCCGTACCCATGGTAAAACCAAGTTGAGATTTAAATCAAAGGTTCGCCTTTGGGTCAATCGTGAAAGAATGGATCAAATGATTTTCCATTATTTCATTCTGGCGGTCAGGTGTAATCCTTTAGATGATCGTTCAATGGAATGAGTGACCTTGCTGGTAACTCCTGTTGAGAATATCCGAAAAAAATAAGTCCCACCACATATTCGTGCTCTATGGATGAAAGACCAATTGCTTTAGGGAATTTTGAATGCTCCCAAACTGGGCCTGTACTCCACTTTGTGGCTATGCCTTTATTTTCAAGCAATAATAGCAGGTTTTGGCAAATACAACAGCAGGTTGCATAATCTTCTTCAATCACGGCCGGTTTTTTTTGAACTAATTCCGAAGTTCGATCAGTATGACAGGTAATTATGAGCAGACCGGGAGCATTTCCCCATTCTTGTGCTTTTTTTTTGCCACGTTCGATTAGTTGAGGATCGGAACGATCTTGAGCCACGATTTCTCCAAAGAGTTTACCTATTTTTTGAATGCGTTTGGAATCTAGTAAATAAAAACGTGCTGGTTCAGTACGATGATGATTGGGTGCATGGCGAGAAAGTTTTACGCATTCTCGAATAATCGAAGGATCGGGAATTTTTTCGGAAAAGGTGGAAGGTTTTTTAGTCCTTCTTTTTAATATCGCTTCAATTAAGTCGGACATGAGGAGCTTTGAAATTATTAAGCTTTTTCGAAAATAACACTGACATTGGCTCCACCGAATCCGCTACTGTTGCTCATGACATGCTTGACTGGATGATTCTCGCTTTTTCGAAGCAGTTTTAAATGTCCCAGTTCAGGATCAGGGGTTGTCACATGGGCGGATCCAGGTAGGAACTGGTCTTTCAGGGCAATACAGCAAAAAGCGGCTTCCATTATACTGGATAGGGAGAGTCCGTGTCCCGTGAGTGGTTTCGTACTGGATACCATGACTTCATGGGGGAGTGGGAATGTTGCTTTGAGGGCCTTCATTTCGGAGGCATCACCAATCGAGGTTGATGGTGCGTGGGCATTGACATAATCAATATCAGTAGAGGAAAGGTTGGCATCTCTAAGTGCATTGGCCATGGCTCCTTTTAATCCGCGACCTTCGGGATGTGATATTGCTACATTATGTCCATCTGAACCTTGGCCCCAACCAAGAAACTTTGCATAAGATTGAATATTTCTTTTTTTAGCTTCTGATTCTGATTCCAGTACAAGACAGACAGCACCGCCTGTTCCAACAAATCCATTGCGGGTTACATCGAAGGATCTGGAGGCATTGTTTGGGTCGGTATCCAAAGAGAGGGCACGCATCCCACAAAAAGGTACGATGCTTTCAAAATTACAATCTTCTGCACCGATAACTAACATTCTTTTTTGACGACCAAGCCGAATTTCATCAAGGGCCATTCCTAAGGCATGACCGGAAGACGCACATGCAGAAACTAATCCGGTTGAGGATCCTCGAATGCCTAGTGCGGCAACGAGGTTAAAGGAAAGAGTTCCTGCTATAGAGGCGACGATTGCAAGAGGGTTGCAAGCCATTACACCACGAGCATCCATTTTATCAAAGTGTTTGTGAATGGATCTCATTGACCCGCCTGAAGATGTGTACATTCCGACTTCTGGGTCCTGAATATCATCCTCTGAAAGAGAGGCGTCTTCAATTGCCTGTTTTAGAGCGCACCATGCATATAAAACATGAGGGGAAAAACTACGAAGAGTTGCTCTAGGGACACGATATTTTTCAGGATAATCCCAGTCTTCTGGATCTGATGATTCAAGGTTAAATTCCTTAACTGTACCCGCTAATTTGACAGGAGAATCTTTCCCCTGTAATTCGGGGTGAAAATCTATACCATGCTTCATTTCTCTTAAGCTATTGGTCACGGCATCGCGATTATTACCAATGCTTGTGATTAACCCCATTCCCGTTATGTGAACTGATTCCATATTTGTTAGGTTTTTAAGGTTTTGTTCTTTATCGGCAAGGTAAAAGCTTTGCTCAATTATTTATCGACTGAGTTTCTATTTCAGTAGCGGATTCATGATTAATTTCTTCAATGAGTTCGCCTTTATCGTTCCAGGTTCGCCAATTTCCTATTGCTTGTCCTTTTCTGTGGTTTTGTTCCTTCCATTTCGAACCATTCAGATGCCACATTGTGGAGAGTCCCTGTTTTTTTCCATTTTCGTAGGTGCCTTCCATTTTTTTTCTACCATTTTGATACCACATGGTAAAAGGACCATGACTAACCCCCTCGTTTTTAATTCCTTTCCAACGCGGTCTTCCCTCTGGATAAAAAGTGACCCATTCACCATGTGGTTTCCCATTTTGCATCTTACCTTCGAATGAAACTTTGCCATCGCTCGTTAAACCGACGGTTTCAGATTTGTTCCCATCTGCTTTTGATTTTGTAAATTGTAGACCGTCAGGTGACCGAGTAATTTTTTTATCTAATATGCTGTTTTTGTTTTCACCTGAAAGATTTGCATCAAAAATATCGACTGCTTCGTCCCGTAAATTGTTCTCTGAGCAGTTGGCGAAAAACAGGAGAAT
>JABGWU010000149.1 GCA_018645475.1 Opitutia bacterium | reverse complement strand
ATTAGAAACAACTTTAGGAACTTGCTGCCCTTGTGGGTTTTGAACAGCAACCGTGTAAAAACCCTTTTGCTGAAGAGACTGAACCACTGCCTGATTTTTCTTGTCTTTTAGGTTACTGAAAAATTCATTACCTTGTTTTAGATTAGCGACCAGGATTTCGGGTTTGCTCTCAACATCAATAATTTCAAGGTCATCGAAGGCATCCTTTAGGGCATCCAACTTATCTTTATTCAATTCTTCTTTATCAGATAAAGTTGAACCGCTCAGTTTCCATTCTGAATTTTCATAATCTAAAACATAAGGTTTGTCTTTTCGGTTAAGCTGTCCCTTTGCCAAATTCACTTCATAATTATCAAGAGTGACTCTTTTTATGTTCCATTTGTCAAGATCGAGGAAGTCTTTTTCCACCCAATCTACAAATTTGGTGGACACATTACTCGCATTCCTCATTTCAGCTGTAAAGACAGTGCTCTCATCGGGTTTCCGTACATAGCGTGTACCAGATAAACCCTCTACTTCATTACCGATAATGAGCTGGGCAAGATTTGATCCTGAACGATTTTTGAGAGCGATACTTTTTCCAACACCGAGATCACCCGGGTTGGAGCTACTTGGGTCAAGCACTCCATATTTGGCATGTTCTCCAGCACCTTCAGACGCGGTATCAAGAATACGCAGGTCGAGAAGAATAGTAGAAACATCTTTCACTTGATTATTCGCATTTGCGGGATAATCAGCTTTCTGTGGGCGCCGAATCCACCATCCTTTTTCTGTTTGTGCGACTTCCAGAGATTTAGCTTCCAAGTTTTCTTCGTCAATTTCCACAATTTCGATTCCTGTTGCCTGGCGAGGATCGAAGGTCTCAAAAAGAGCTTGTCCCATTCGATTACCTTTACTGGCTGGGTCGATTTTTTGTGGAATGGAAGATAGAGCGAGTGCCACACTAGCTGCGGCGACCGCAATGAAAATAATGGATTTAAGGTTTTCTTTCATGGGTGTAAAATTACTAAAGTTTAAAATTGTACTGGTTAAGATCTAACTCGGGATGCATTCGCTCCTAGGGTCTCGGCAGATCTTTTTTTCATAAAAACCATCAGAGCCATGAGTAAAGGGAGAATTGGAGGAAGGAAAACAGACATCATTTGTATAAATTCTTGTTTTTCTTTAATTTCTCGATCTCTCTGTCTTTCAGCGGCTTTTACTTTGGTGTTCGTTTCTTGTCGCAATTCACGTTCTCTTTTGGCGAGATTTTTTTGGAGTTTCGCTGCTTCTGTTTGGAGAACCTGCATGAATTGCCCCTGTGTCATACTGCCTTGTCCATTTTGAATATCTGCTAGGGCTTCATTTAATTTTCGGTTCTCATCCTGAAGGATTTGCTGAATAGAGCTTTCAGCCTGCTGAATAGTTTGAGTGGCTACTTCTCTAGCTTCCTCGATGCTTTTTTCAAATTCTTCAAGTGTTCTGTGAAGTCTGCGACGATTTCGGATATCGAGTAAACGATCTTCTTTGGCCAAACTATCAATCAGGTTTAAAGAAAGGGTAACATTATCAACATCTAGAGGAAAGTCTGATTCTGGTCCTCGGCTTCGGATATTGAAAAAAGGATCGGCAAGCACATCTATATCGGCAACTAAGATTACTTTTATATCGTTGGTTTGATTTCCGTCTTGTACACTGCCTTCAATAGAGGCGGCAATGGTCTCGGATAGATTAGAACCAGAATAAAGAGTGCGATCAGGATTAAAGCGCTTTGGTGTCCCAAAGACCCCTCCGGTCCAAAAATTGTCTAAACTTGTAGTTCCACTCAGTCGACCACCACGGGATCGAAGAAGTGGGGTGAAGGAAAGCTTTGGATTCGGGTTTTCATAAAGAGTCCCGGGGCAGGTGAAGAGGCAGTATTGAAGTTCAGAGGTAACTGGACTTTGATCGAAGGAATTTTCAGATCCACCCACATATATGAATTCATCTGGGAAATTTTCTGAACGAGGTATTTTAGGGAAAGGATTATAGGGGTCACGTAATATCCTTTTCTCTAATCCCTTTAATTTGGTATCAACAGGGTCGAGCAGTTTCTGCTCGATGAAGTTCCTAATCGGATGACTTGAGTCCAAGCTACTAACAGAGTCGCGAAGACTCGTGAGTTGTAGACTATTCCAGTCATTTGTTGACAACGGAGCGTTTGCATTAATGCGTGCTTCGAACTCGGAAACTTTTTTGATAAGTTTATCGAGGTTTGTAAAAAAGGTCCCGACTTGGGGAAACCGACCCCTTGCAGGTCCTAAGCTTCGACTTGCGTTGTTTTGAAGGTCAGTCAGTTCTTTCTTAATCGCCCCTAATCGTTCTTGTGGGTTTACATTAAAATGAACGCCAAGCAAATTCCACAATTTTGATAAGTCACCTTTTTCGGGTGCTGGGGGAGGGGGTTGTCCTGGTCCGCCACCTTGTTGGTTATTCCTTCTGGGTTCATAAGTTCCAGTAACACTTCCTTGAATCAAAGGGAGAGGATCTTCAAAAATTGCGGTAGGGATACCTACTTTGATGGCAGCGATGAGGTTGTCCAGTTTTTCATTGTCCAATGTGGATGGTTGAACGACCATAATGGCGTCGTAATCACCTTTTTCTACTCCACCACCGGTAATTTCTTGAATATCGTATTGTTTACGAAGTTCGCTCACAACTTCCCATGCAGGGGTTCCTCCGCCCATATTGAAACCCATAATTCCCATGCCGGCAGACCCCATCATCGGAGCATCTGTAGCGAATACACCAAGTTTTTTCTTGGATTTTGGTCCACTTACAGCAGTTAATGTACGCATGATTTCATACTCAACAGGCAGTCCTTTATAAACAAACGGAATGGTTTGCTGGCCGCCATTTCCTTTGAATACTAAACCTAAATAAAGATCTTTTTGCCAAGGCATAAACCGGCCGTCTTCCTGTACGAACAGGGGAGGAGTGACCCCATTTTGGTTTTCTACTCCGTATTTCTCTGCAGTGGTGGATGCATTATCTTCCGCTGAAATTTCATGTATCTCCACAGTCACTTTTTTACTTCCCCGGTCGATTTCTCGGAGAGCGGTGAGTAAATTTATCCTCGTCTGTACATATTGTTCAGGAATTGCGTCAGATGGTGAAATAAATGCATCAATTTCAACTTGTCCTTCAATATCAGCCAATAATTCAACAGAGCCTTTTGACAAACTGCTCAACTGTTCTTCAGTTGCATCAATTCGAACTACATCATTATTCCGAAAGAAAATCGTTAGAGAGTATGCAATTACAACAGATGCAATTGCTCTTGATCCGTAATGAATTATTTTATTGGTGCCAGATGGACTACCCACCCAATGTCTTCTGCCGATAAGAATGGAGCAAAGGTATAGCATAGCCACGGCTAAACTAATGAAAAAGGCCATGCTCGACAGGCTTATTGTTCCGCGACTGAAATCCAAAAAGCTTGCGGATAAGCCCCAGTCAGTGTTGGGCCAAAGCGCCAGAGGAGCATTAAATGCCACTCCTAGTACAAAGGCGACGGTCAAGTTTGCAGTAAGAAATGACGCGACCATTCCAATGGCAAGCATGCTAAGTCCCACAAAGAAATAGCCAATGTAGGTAGACAGGAGCAAGCCAAAGTCGGGGTTACCCATTGCAATAAGTACACAATAATTTGCGACTAATGAAAAAACTAAGGAAACTGTAAATATGGCAACGGCTCCCAAGTATTTTCCTAAAACCACATCAAAGTCACTTCCGGGTAAGGTGAGGAGTAATTCATCCGTCCCTTGTCTTCGCTCGTCCGCCCAAATGCTCATGGTAATGGCTGGAATAAAGCCGAGTAAAATGTGGGGGAGAAATCTGTTCAACTGATCCAAGTTTGCCAAATTGGAATCAAAAAACTCTTGAGGCCAGAAAGCAGCCAAACCACTCGAGAGAAGAAATGCACAGATGAAAACATATCCGCTTGGACTTCCGAAGTAGGAGGCAAGATTTCGTTTAAATACAGCTATTATTGCTTTTTTATTCATATCAGTAAACAAAAGTAAAAATTATAATGGAGTGAAAGCTTACGCGGCTTCCATTGTTTGGCTATTGAACCAGGAGTCTAAGGATGGTTCGTTTTTCAAATCTTCTGGAGTACCTTCAAAAATAAGCCTCCCCTGATTGATAAGAATGATGCGATCCGCCATTTCAGGGACCTCTTGTAAGATGTGAGTTGAAAGAAGTATGGTTTTACCCAATCCTTTGATTGTTTTTCGAACTTCTAAAACCTGGTTGGGGTCAAGACCTGCAGTAGGCTCATCCATTATTAAAACATCCGGTTCATGGAGTAAAACATTAGCCATTCCAACTCTTTGGCGAAATCCGCGCGAGAGTTTGCCAATCGGTTTATTCAAAACCGTACCCAATGCACACTGTTCGGTGACTTCTGAAATTCTTTTTGCCTTGTAATTTCCGTCCATACTACGAGCGTCTCCGAAAAAATTAAGCAGAGTGAGGGGAGTCATCTCCTCGTAAAGAGGACCGTTTTCTGGTAAATATCCAATTCGATTGGCAACTTCGTCACGATTGCCTGCGACTTCCATTCCGCAAACCTTCGCAGTTCCCGCGGATGGAGCAAGATAACCGGTAAGCATTTTCATGGTGGTGCTTTTTCCCGCACCATTTGGCCCCAGAAAGGCAACAACTTCGCCTTGCTTGATGCTAAAGTTTAAATCTTCCACTGCGATAAAATCGCCGTAGTATTTACTGAGACCTTGTGTCTCGATCATTATTTCTGAGGATGAATGGTCTGACATGATAGGTTATTGAGTTGGAGCAAACCTTGCTGGTTTGTAGTTAGGTTATGGTTAAAAGAAATTAAAACAGGTAATTAGCGGTAACAAAAAACAAATTTGTGTAAAGAAATCAAAAAATCGCATCTGTGCAGATGGGCAAGAAGAAAAACTTTGCAAATATCTAAATTAAAATCCAATCTTAACTTTGAATGTTGTTATGAAAATATATTATAACAAATTAACTTTGATAGTTTTCGCTTCTTTTTTCTTCAAGGAAGTATTATCTGCGAATGAGTTTATTAGTGAATCATCCTTGAATTCTATGGAGTCTGTTTCTTGGGTTTCACCTATACGCAATCTATCAGATGATGGATCCATGGTTGCATGGCTTACAGCAAACCCCACTGCAATTCCATTATTTTATCCAAAATTAGTTTCACTTTTCGAATTCATGGATAAGGGAGATGCTAAGTTTTATACATTGGAGCAACTTGCAACAAACCCGAAATTAGGCCCTCGGCCAGTTTTTCGTGAGAGAGAAAAAAAATATTATTCAAAAAAAATAGTAGCTCCTGAAAATAAAAAAGTGTTGAGCTTGGAAAATCGTCTTAGAGAATTGGAGGCGAAATTACTCGAAGTCCAAGCCAAACCTGCTCATCGTCCTAATGACGATGAACTGAAGGCTTTTATATTAGAGGGGAATGAACATTTAAGCCCAGAGCAAAGATTTGAATATCTTAGTAAAGTTATATCGGAGGCAAAACTTACGACGGATGCAAAACGTGTGGCATCGGTAGAAAATAATCAAAAAAATCTTCCTAAATTTTCATTTGATGACAGACTAGAGACCAATCAGGATTTCCTTTCACTTCCCACGCCTCCAACTTTAGAAGAATCGGAAAAAGAGTTCCCATTTCAATCTTATCGTTCACCTAGCCCTAAGTCAATTTTGAGGTTTAAAGCATCGGTTCCCACTTTACAAGGGACCCCACGACCAGCTCAGGCATCTGATTTTTACCTTACCACGAGAAACTTGCATGATTTGTTAGGCGATTTGAATTTGGAGCGTGCTTTAGAGGGTGAAGTTGAATCGGTAGCTGAATTATGGGCTAATGCGGTAAAAGGTTCGGCTGCTAATCCGGAAATTGCCCTAGGGGTTAAATCGATTTTATTACAGGCAAAAGTGGGGAAAACCCGGACAGACCCATTTGGAAAAGCTGAGTTAGATGGAGTTTCTCCGGACGATCATTACTTCCTTATCGGGATCGATAAAGACGATCAAACCGGGGTCGTTACTATTTGGTCAAAACCTGTAGAAGTGTCTCCCGGTGAAAACATGGTTGAATTGACTGCAAACGATGTTATTTACCATGAGTGACATTAAAAATTTCCGATTAGGCAAATTTTAATTATCTTTCTCAAACCTTCTCTCCCTCAATTTATTTTTAAATATTATTCTTATGGCATTGCAAAATCAAGAAATCCTTCAACAGGCCGCCGATCAAGCTAGAGGCTTAGCTATTGACGCCGTTCACGCATGCAGTTCGGGGCACCTCGGACTCCCCCTCGGTGCTGCCGAAGTCGGAGCCGTCCTTTATGGCCACGATCTGAAAATTGATCCATCCGATGCCAATTGGTTAAATCGTGATCGTTTCGTTCTTTCAGCTGGTCACGGTAGTATGTTTCTTTATGGCTGGTTACACTTGGCAGGTTTTGATCTTCCCTTGGAGCAAGTTAAAAATTTCCGAAAGCTTCACAGTATAACTCCTGGGCACCCCGAATTTGGAGAGACTCCCGGAGTAGAATCCACAACAGGTCCATTGGGACAGGGAGTCGGGAATGCAGTTGGAATCGCGATTGCGGCCAAAATGGCGGCCGCTCATTTTAATACCGATGAGCATGAAATCTTTAATCATCAGGTTGTTTGTCTAGCCGGAGACGGATGTTTGCAGGAAGGTGTGGCCGCAGAAGCTGCCTCACTGGGAGCCCATGTCGGTCTCGATAATTTGACCATTGTTTACGATTCCAATGATGTAACTCTTGATGCAATGGCAGATGCCAGTCAAAGTGAAAGCGTTCTGGATCGTTTTGCTGCCTACGGGTTTAATGTCATTCGTTTGGAGGATGGGCATGACCTAAATGCTATTTCGGATGCCCTTGCTCAGGCACGATCTAATAATAATGGTAAACCCACCTTTATCGAATGCAAAACCCTGATTGGGAAAGGCATTCCTGAAGTTGCTGGTACTGCTGCCGGACACGGAGAGGGAGGAGCAAAATTTGCAGAATCCGCACGACAGGGATTGGGACTACCCGAAGAGACATTTTATGTTTCGGATGAAGTTCGTTCCTATTTCGCTTCTTTAAAGGATCAACGACGTGCCAGTCGCCAGTCATGGGATCAGACATTTGCCGCCTGGCAATCTGCTAATCCAGAAAAAGCCGCACTTTTGCAAAGTGGATTGAATCGAGAATTACCGGATAGTCTAATGGACCGCGTACAGGTTTTTGCAGAAGATGCCAAAGTCGCCACTCGTGCGGCCGGTTCTCAGATTATAAACGATTTGGCCAAAGCTTTCCCACTTCTTATCAGTGGTTCTGCAGATCTTCATGGTTCAACTAAAAATTACCTAAAAGATATGGGTGATTTTTCCAGCACCAATAACGCGGGTCGAAACCTCCTCTTTGGTATTCGTGAACATGCGATGGGAGCGATTGTAAATGGAATTGGATATTACGGGATTTTCCGCCCATCCGGTGCCACCTTTGCGGTATTTGCTGATTATATGCGCGGATCCGTCCGGGTTTCTGCTTTAGCAAATTTGCCCATTTTTCATATCTGGACCCATGATTCTGTGGCAGTCGGAGAAGACGGACCCACCCACCAGCCTGTTGAAACTACTAGTGGTTTACGGTTGATTCCCAACCTTGATGTTATCCGTCCTGCTGATCCTGAGGAGACGGCAGGTGCATTCTTTGCTTCCTTGGAGCGTATTGATGGACCAACCGGACTAATTTTGACCCGTCAAAATGTTCCCAATCTTTCTCAAATTCCTGTTTTGGACCGTCGTCAGGGTGTACTTAAGGGAGCTTATGTGGCCCGTAAAGAAGTGGGTGAATTGGAGTTAATCATTTTGGCTTCTGGAAGTGAGGTTTCCCTTGCTTTGGAAGCGGCTGAAAAACTTGGACCTACAGTCCGCGTGGTTTCCATGCCCTGTATGGAACGATTTGATCGTCAGGATGCTGATTACCGAGAATCCGTTTTGCCCAAGAAATTTCGCAGTCGACTCGCGGTTGAAGCTGGGGTGACTGATATATGGAGAAAGTATGTCGGTTTGGATGGCGTGGTTGTGGGAATTGACCGTTTTGGGATTTCCGCTCCTGGAGACATCGTCATGGCCGAACTGGGTATTTCAGTAGAAAATATTGTTAAAAAAGCGGCATTGGCTGGATTGAACGGATAGTTCTATCCTTCCATT
>JABGWU010000148.1 GCA_018645475.1 Opitutia bacterium | reverse complement strand
GGAATGGAAAGCAAAGAATTTCCACCTCTACCTACACTGGAGGGACAACAGGACTTCGATCTAGATCGTGCTGAATTAATTCAAATGTTAAAGAATGTTTCCTATGCACAGTCACTCAATGAGGAGCGATACATGCTAAAGGGAGTCTATTTTCTTTTTTCGGAAGACGAATTGGCATTGGTCGCTACCGATGGTCGCCGACTTGCCGTAACAAAACGTTCTCTTGGAGAAAAAACAAACGAAGGAGGCGAATTCATTTTGCCCTCCTCTTCCGTTTCCGAACTTGAAAGAATTCCCGACTTAGGTAATTCCGTTCGAGTTTCCTTTACCGATAGACAGGTGGCTTTTGAGATGAAGATTGGTAAACAAAAAGGCGAAGAGGTGGAAGAGGGAAAAGGTTTTGTCGAATCTGTTTACCTCGTCTCCAAGGTCGTAGAAGGAAAGTATCCAAACTACAAGCAGGTCATCCCCAAAGATAGCTTTAACCGCAGTGAAGTAGAGCGAGAACTATTGCAAGAATGTGTTACTAGAGCAGCTTTGGTATCGGACGACAAAGTAACCTTTAGGGTAAAGCCCGACGAACTAGAAATAACAGGTCAAAGTCTTCTGGGGGATGCACGTGAATCCATGTCGATTGAGTACGATGGGGAAAATGCAACGGTTTCCTTTAACCCTCGTTTCCTGCTCGATCCATTGAAGTCCTTGACAAAAGACAAGGTGTTTTTTGAGTTTAGAGACGACATGAGCCCAGGTGTTTTTCGTACAGATGGACCCAAAGAGGGAGACCCTCTAAGTTTCCTTTGTGTTGTAATGCCTATCCGCACCGATTAATTATACGGAGCTGTCCCCAAGTTTACGTAAACAGGATTCGGGCATTTTAAAACATGCACCCAAATATGTAATAGTCATTAATATTTATGTGATACGCTACAATTAAACCAAGAATGCGTAGCCAATAAGTGATTACATGACATATTGCATAGGTAAATTTCATCTCGGCTTTTATCCTTAACCGCCAATATGATGCATTTCAACTTTTTCGAGATTGTCTCTTAATAAGGCACGGTCTTCAGAGTACTTATCTTTTCGCTGTGCCCATATTTTAGAAATAAGACCCATCAAATCATCGTCATCAAGCCCTTTTCTCATATGTGATCTTATATCAAATCCGTTAGTCCCGAAAAGGCATGTAAAAACATGACCATCAGCACTTACCCTTGCTCTACTGCAATCCTGACAAAATGGCTTGGTTATTGATGAGATAAGTCCTATCTCCCACGACGAACCATTTACCCTATATCTTTGCGCAACCTCACCACGATAGTTAGAGCCAATGGCTTCAAGGGAAAATTTAGACTTCAGAACCTTCAGAATATTACGAGCTGAAAAAACCTTTTCCTCTATCCATTTATTGTGATTTCCAACATCCATAAATTCAATGAATCTAGTGTTGATTCCTAAATTATTTCCGTATTCAGCAATTGGAATAATTTGGTCTTCGTTTACTCCTTTTTGCACCACAACATTTATTTTTACACATAAGCCAGCACCTATCGCCGCTTCTATCCCTTTCGCTACATCTTGAACCGACGAAACGCCGCCATTCATATATTTGAATGTAGTTTCCTTCAAAGAATCCAGGCTGACGGTAATTCTCTTTAGACCCGAATCGAATAATTCTTTAGCATATTTCGAAAGTAAATATCCGTTAGTCGTTAGCGCTATATCTTCATATTCCCCCAATTCGCATAACATTTTGACAAGCAAGGGAAGATCCCGTCGCAGTAGTGGTTCACCACCTGTGATTCTTAATTTAAGTGTGCCTAAAAAACTAAATATTTTAGCAAGTCGGGTAATTTCTTCAAATGTTAGGATTTGTCTTTTGGGCAAAAACGAATATCGCGGACCAAATATTTCTGCAGGCATGCAGTATTTGCAACGGAAATTACAGCGGTCGGTAACTGAAATCCTTAAATCTCGAATTGGCCTACCCAGACTATCTTTAACTTGACCCATCTTGCATTTTTGTAGTTCTGATTTTATGAAACAACTTATGATGAATGTATATTTATGATACCTTCTCTGTTAACCGTAAAGGATGCAATTTCACTCATCCATGAAAATGTTAATTCTATAAACCTCGAGAATGTCTCCTTGTCTGAATCCGCCGGTCGTATTCTCCGACAACCCTTAATGGCTGACCGAGCCCTTCCTCCATTCGATAGAGTGATGATGGACGGTTTTGCCATAAGCAGTGATGGATGGCTTGCCGGTCTTCGCAATTTTGTCGTATGTGGTCAACAGATGGCAGGTCATTTCGGTGCAACCGTCGAATCTGTGCAGGAATGCGTAGAGGTTGCAACGGGGGCATCTC
>JABGWU010000147.1 GCA_018645475.1 Opitutia bacterium | reverse complement strand
TTGACTTTTTAGAATTCCGTTCGAATCACGCCAAAGGAATGACTCCAAGCACTCCCGTAATTCCGCTCATCCATGCCCTGAATTACACCTTGAAAAAGATTTTTGAAGAAGGTGTAGAGAATCGACACAACCGGCACGCCGAACTCAATCAAATCGTCCATAAATGGGTTGAAAGTAAAGGCTTTGAACTGCTACCCAAGCAAGAATTTGCCTCCAAATCTTTGACTTGCGTCCGTAATAATTTAGACATTGATGTTGCTGGGTTTGTTAAAACACTCCGACAAGAAAAGAAGATTTCAATTGACGGCGGATATGGTAAAATCAAGGGTAAATCCTTTCGAATTTCCAATATGGGTGATGAAACAGTCGACTCAATCAACCACTTAATTTCCAATATGGACGAAGTTATAGCTTCGTTTTTGCCCGTCTAAATAATCCATAGTTCTAATAAGTGAAAAAATTAGTCATTGCTGAAAAACCAAGTGTTGCAAAAGATTTAGCCCGTGTCCTCGGTCGAGTTCCGAAAAAAGAGGATTATTATGAAAACGATGAATGGGTTATCGATTGTGCGGTGGGACACTTGGTTGAATTGTTTATGCCCGATGACTTTGATAAAAAATTAAAGGCGTGGAAATTAACTAATTTGCCAATCATACCACCCGAGTTTCAACTCAAACCCATTACCAACACCAAGAAGAAATTCCAACAACTCAAAAAACAACTCAAAAGAAAAGATGTCAGTGAAGTAATTAACGCTTGTGATGCGGGTCGCGAGGGTGAACTTATTTTCACCTACATATATGAGTTGGCCAAGACCAAGTTGCCTATCAAAAGATTATGGATGCTGTCGATGACAGATCAAGCGATCAAAGATGCATTCGCCAATATGCGAGAAGGGAAAGAATTGAAGCCTCTTCAGGATGCTGCTCGGTGCCGTTCGGAATCAGATTGGTTGATAGGAATTAACGGAACGCGGGCCGTTACGCTCAAAAGGTCAAGGAGCATGAGTCGACAGGTTTCCACCGTGGGGCGGGTGCAAACCCCCACCCTTTCGCTTGTCATTAAAAGAGAACAGGAAATAAATGCATTCGTACCTAGAGACTTTTTCCGTATTACTTCGACTTTTAAATTAGCCGAGGGTCAATACAAGGGAACGTACCAAAGACAAAACTTCAAGAAGACTGAAGACGATAAACACGATCGAGTTGATAGACTTTGGGACAAAGAGACTGCCGAAAAAATTCATTCCGAAATCCAACTTTTGCCCAAAGCGGAAGTTGTTGAGACTAAAAAGCGATCCCCTCAAAGCCCTGGCAAATTATACGACCTCACCACACTTCAGCGTGAAGCAAACCGCTTGCATCATTACCCCGCAAGTAGGACTTTGCAGATCGCGCAATCCCTTTATGAGCGACACAAGGTAATTACCTACCCAAGGACTGACTCAAAAGCGTTACCTGAAGATTACGCTCCCACATGTAGAGATTTACTGGGCTCAATTCAGGGCGAACTGGCTCCACATGCACAAAAAGCACTTCAGGCAAACTGGGTAGACGAAAAAAATAAGAAGATCTTCAATAATAAGCAAATTAGTGATCACTTCGCAATTATTCCAACTACCAGTTCCCCTTCGAAACTGGATGCGAATGAATGGAAAATATACAACCTAATCGCAAAACGTTTTATTTCTGTTTTTTTCCCGCCCGCACAATGGGATGTAACCACTCGAATAAGTTCGCTAGGCGAACATAATTTTAAAACTGAGGGAAGAGTTTTGGTTGACCCCTCGTGGTTGGCGATTTACGGAAAAGACAACCAACCCGAAGATGCCCTTCCTGCCCTCACTGATGATGATGGAAATCAGTCTGAGTTTGTTAATGCAGATTTGGAATGCGAGCAAACAAAGCCACCTGCTCGATACTCAGAGGCTACTCTTCTTTCAGCAATGGAAGGTGCAGGAAAACATGTAGATGATGAAGACCTTGCTGAAGCACTAAAGGAAAAGGGGTTGGGTACACCAGCTACTCGGGCTTCAACGATTGATCATTTGATCAAGGAAAAATACATGCGAAGAGAAGGCACACAAATTCACCCTAACCTCAAAGCTGAAGACCTATTTCACTTTCTTGATGCAGCTGGCACAGATATTTTAACCAGTCCAAGCATGACTGGAGAATGGGAACATAAATTACGTTTGATTGAAGAAGGTGATATGACTCGGGATCAGTTTATGAAAGAAATTGGTAAACTGACCGAAGAGTTCGTATCCAAAACCACCGGTTTCACCGAAACCGCAGAAAACTTAAAGGAAACTACCCTTCGCTCTCCCGTAACCGACGAGGCACTTTTTGAAGGCTTAGGTTTTTATCAAAATTTGGAAGGAAATTTCAAAATCCCCAAAAGTATTGCAGGTCGCAGACTTCCCATTGAAGAAGTTGATCAACTTCTCCGCGAGAAGAAGATTGGTCCCTTGGACAATTTTATGTCAAAAGCAGGCCGTCCTTTTTCCGCTATCCTTCAATTGGACGAAGAGTATAAGGTGAATTTTGTTTTTCCCAATAACGAAGAACAAGAAGCAGAGGAAAGAGAGAGTATTAAAGATGCCCCAGTTGTTGCGAAATGTCCTGTTTGTGAAAATGAAGTGAAACAAACTGAAACTGCCTTTATTTGTACAAGCCATAAAAAAGTATCTGACGAAGGTTCCTGTTCATTTAGAATTACGCGGAAGCTACTCGACAAGGAAATCCCTCTTGAAGAATTTTTGAAACTCGTAAATGAAAAAAAGACAGGACTCATTAAAGGTTTTGTTTCCAGGAGAACCAAACGTCCTTTCGACGCCAATTTAATCTTGAAAGACAATGGTGGCATTGGTTTTGAATTCCCTCCCCGGAAAAAGAAGTCGGCCTAAATTAGTTATGCCCATCTACCAATATCATATTATAAAAGATGACCGACCGGTAGAACTTTTTGAGGTTGAGCAAAAACTGGGTGATCCACCGCTAACCAAACATCCACTTACCCGTGAACCGGTCAAGCGTGCTCTTTCAACCCCATCTCTGTCATTAAAACACACAAGTAGAAACGAGAAAAAATCCCTGCATCCGGACAACCTAAAAAAGCAAGGTTTTACTCAATATGAAAAAGATTCGTCAGGAGACTACCATAGAACTGTAGGGAGTCAGGGCCCCGCAAAAATATCACCGAACGAGCTGGAAGATACGGTTTAATAAAGAATTATTTTAGAATCGTGAAAGAAAAAAAACCTACATGGCTTCGAGCAAAACTTCCATCTGGTCCTGAGTATGGAAATGTTCGGGATATTGTTGATGACAATCAACTCCATACGGTTTGTCAAAGTGCGCAATGTCCAAATATGGGCGAATGCTGGTCCAGAGGAACTGCCACCCTAATGATTTTAGGCAATGTTTGCACTCGTGCATGTACTTTTTGTGCTGTGCAGACAGGAAAACCAACTGAACTTGATCTTGCTGAACCACCACGCGTAGCGGATGCTGTTGCCAAAATGGGATTAAAGCATTGCGTACTCACCTCAGTTGCACGAGATGATTTACCAGATGGTGGAGCAAAAGTTTGGGCCGCTACTATTCGTGCTGTCCGACATAAAAACCCAAACACTGCCATTGAAGTTCTAGTTCCTGATTTTAAAGGAGAGTTCGAAAACTTGGATATCGTGCTTAAGGCAAAACCCAATATTTTCAATCATAACCTAGAAACGGTCGAAAGATTGCAACGCCCAATCCGAAAGACCGCAAACTACCAAAGAAGTTTAGATGTTCTATCCCATGCCCAAAAAGCTGGATTTCCGATCAAGTCAGGAATTATGCTTGGATTGGGTGAGAAAGAAGAGGAAATTAGAAAAGCTTTAAAAGACTTAGCTGATATCAAACTCGATGTTCTCACTTTAGGCCAATACCTACAACCTAGCCCAGAATATGCTCCAATTGATAGATGGGCTACACCTGAAGAATTTGCCAATTGGAAAACCGAAGCGTTAGATCTAGGTATCCAAGTTGTAGAGTCAGGTCCACTGGTACGTTCTTCTTATCACGCCGACGAACAATCCGCCCGTTTTGCCTCTGAAGATAGAGTTTCTGCTTAATTAAAACATTAAGGATCAATTCTCCACAGATTCTTCTCTGTTCTCATAACAAGGGAGTTTTTATACGGAACCGGAGAAGCTAACATCTTTTCACTCAAGTCATTGGTAGCTAATAAACTATATCTTCTCTTTGCTTCAAAGATAAAAGTTTTTCCTGTTTCGTCACAGAGAAATATGTTACCGGTCGCATGAAGAAGAGAGGAGGAACAACTACTGCCCACTCGTTCCATCCAATAAACATTGCCTGTATTTGCATCGAGGCAGGAAACTACGCCATTGTCAGCAGTCATAAAAACGAGTCCATTGATTACTATTACAGATGAATTCCGAGGTGCACCCTTTCGGGTTTTCCAAGCTAGATGGCTTTGGGTAACATCTCCACTTCCTCCGGTTTTAATAGCATAAAAAGTTGGACTGTCATAGCCACTACTCACATAAATTAACCCTGCATTATAAACAGGTCTTGGGACAACCGAATATCCATTCGGATAATTAAATTTCCATAATTGATTCCCATGTAAATCATAAGCGAAAACATAATCACTCGCAGGGCTAATTATTTGAACACTTTCACCATCCTCAACAACGAGAGGGGTACAAAAAGAAAATTTCTTCTTGGCCTGGCTATCCCTGATTGCCTTCCATTTAATTAAACCTGTCTTTTTAAATAAGCCATATAAACATGGGTCATTGGCACCATCCGCACTGATCAATAAAAGGTCTTCAATAATAACTGGAGAAGCACCACTCCCATGAACGGGAGTATACTCAAGTTTTTTTTTCCAAATTAAATGCCCATCTACATCAAGACAAGCGGTTCCTAAATTCCCAAAATGTACAAAAATATGGCCATCATCATAAAAAGGAGTGGGACTCGCATAACTATTTTTTTTATGTATTCGAGGTTGATTATCATATTTAAATAAAGTTTTATGCCATAAAGTTGATCCATTTTCAAAATCAATTGAAACGACCTGCAACTTCAAAAAACCCTCTTCTCGCAAGGCGTTAGTCAAAAAGATTTGATCATCAACACATATGGGAGAAGACCAAGCTGTACCCTCTAGACTTTTTTGCCAAGTGACTCCTTCAGTTCGATTCCATTTCTTGGGTAATTCAATTACTTTCGAATGCCCCTGACCCGTTGGACCACGAAATTGTGGCCAATTCTCTCCATTGACCAATAGAACAGAAAATTGAAAAAATAACCAAATGAAAAGATTTTTCATGGATCAACTATGCGTATTACAAAGAAGGAATTCGAACCCAAAATGTTATCAAAAGAAAATTATACTTTCGAACTAAACTAAAAAGAGGCGCCCTTTTCAGGACGCCTCTTTTAAAATCAGAAGTAAGAAATTCTTACATCATTCCATGATCGTGATCATGACCACCTGGAGCAGGTTTTTCCTCTTCAGGAATGTCAGTGATCATACAATCAGTGGTCAACAGAAGACCTGCTACAGAACCAGCATTTTGTAGTGCTGTACGAGTTACCTTTGTTGGATCCACAACGCCAGCTTTGATCAAATCTTCATGCTTGTCAGTGGCAACATTATACCCCATAGCAGCTTTTGATTTAAGGACTTGTTGAACAACTAAGGATCCCTCGACTCCAGCATTATCACAAAGTTTGCGCAATGGAGATTCAATTGCACGACGTACAATGGCGGCTCCAATAGCTTCATCACCTTCCAACAATGTGGCTGCCTTCTCTACAGCATTAGCTGCACGAAGTAGTGCAACACCACCACCAGGAAGAATTCCTTCTTCAACGGCAGCACGAGTAGCGTGTAATGCGTCTTCAACACGAGCTTTCTTCTCTTTCATTTCTGGCTCTGAGACCGCTCCAACGTTTATGACCGCAACTCCACCTGCAAGTTTAGCTAAACGCTCTTGTAGTTTCTCACGGTCATAATCAGAAGTAGTTTCTTCGATTTGACGACGAATTTGCTTTACGCGTCCTTGGATATCAGAAGCTTTTCCTGATCCTTCAACGATAACTGTATTTTCTTTATCAACAGAAATACGCTTTGCTCTACCAAGGTCAGCAAGTTCAATATTCTCAAGTTTGATTCCCAAGTCTTCAGTTATGCAACGACCTCCTGTAAGGATAGCAATGTCACGAAGCATTTCTTTACGACGATCACCAAATCCAGGTGCTTTTACAGCACAAGCGTTCAATGTACCGCGTAGTTTATTGACAACCAAAGCTGCAAGAGCCTCACCCTCAACATCTTCAGCGATAATAAGAAGAGGCTTACCTTGTTTAGAAACTAACTGAAGAACGGGAAGTAAATCATTCAATGCTGTGATCTTCTTCTCATTAATCAAAATGTAACAATCTTCAAGAATTGATTCCATTGTATCGTTATTGGTGCAGAAGTACGGGCTCAAGTAACCCTTATCAAACTGCATACCTTCAACTACATCAAGTGTGGTTTCAATACTCTTAGCTTCTTCAACAGTGATGGTACCATCTTTTCCAACTTTATCCATTGCATCAGCGATGATCTCACCGATCTCACCGTCCCAATTTGCGGAAACTGTTGCTACTTGACGAACTTCCTCACGATCGGAAACTTTCTTACTGTCACGAAGAAGCTTGGCTACACCAGCTTCAACAGCCTTGTCAATACCACGCTTTAAGTAAACTGGGTTTGCACCAGCTGCAACATTTTTGAGACCTTCCTTATAAACGGAAGCTGCCAAAACAGTAGCGGTTGTAGTTCCGTCACCGGCAAGATCAGAAGTCTTAGAAGCTACTTCACGAACCATTTGTGCACCCATATTTTCATAGGGATCACTCAATTCAATTTCTTTCGCAACTGTAACACCATCTTTAGTTACTGTTGGTGAACCGAACTTTTTGTCGATTAATACATTACGACCCTTTGGTCCTAATGTTACGCTTACTGCATCAGCAAGCGTAGTTACCCCTTTAAGGGCTCTTTTACGTGCTGCTTCGTCGAATAATATTTGCTTAGCCATAATTTTATTTTCCTAAGTTTTGTTTTGATTGTTAGCTAAGAAGCCTTATCCAATGATTCCGAGGATATCGTCTTCACGAACTAGTTGATATTCAACATCGTCAAGCTTGACCTCAGTTCCACCGTACTTACTGATTAGCACTTTATCTCCTTTTTTGACTTGAAATCCGATGTTTTTACCATCTTCGTCTTTCTTGCCAGTGCCAAGTGCAACGACTTCAGCTTCTTGTGATTTTTCTTTAGCAGAATCTGGGATGATAATGCCGCCTTTGATTTGCTCGTCTTCTTCGACATGCTTGACCAAGACGCGATCTCCCAATGGAGTTATTTTTGGTTTGCTCATATTCCTTTTGTTTTTGGTTAGGTTATACTAGATATTAGGGTTTGGATACGAATTATAAGATATCTAAAATTTGCATCCAAAAGAAATTAACTTTTATCCTTTTCGTCGTCCACGACTTCAAAATCGGCATCAACGATATCATCTTCATCCTTGGTCTTGGTAGCATCTTCAGGCTCACTAGAATCACTTGTGGAACCTTCAGTGGAACCTGCACCAGGCATTCCGCCACTTTTCATGACCTCTTGGCCAAGTTCTTCAAATCCTTTTTGTAAAGAATCCTTTGCTGTCTTCAAGTCCTCTAAACTTGAATCAGATTTTTCCAAAACTTTTTTGGTATCAGTTAACAATGTAGTAATTTTAGCTTTCAAATCTTCGGGAGCTTTTTCGCCCAATTCTTCTAATTGCTTTTCGCATTGGTAAACCATAGAATCCAATTCATTCCGAACTTGAACCTGATCTTTTTTATCCTTGTCTTGGTCAGCAAATTTTTCGGCTTCTTTTCGAAGTCGGTCAACTTCAGCTTCATCCATGCTGGAAGAACCTGAAATTGTAATTTTTTGATCCTTGCCAGTTCCTTGGTCTTTAGCAGTTACATTCAAAATACCATTCGCATCAATATCAAAAGTAACTTCAATTTGAGGAGTGCCACGAGGTGCTGGCGCAATTCCATCTAGCTTAAAAGTTCCAAGGGTTTTGTTATCTTGAGACATGGAACGCTCGCCTTGTAAAACAACTATGTCTACAGCTGGTTGGTTGTCTGCGGCTGTTGAGAAAGTTTGAGCTTTCTTTGTTGGTATAGTGGTATTTCGATCAATCATAGGCGTACAAACTGCACCTGCAGTTTCAATACCAAGTGTTAGGGGAGTAACATCTAGCAATAATACATCGTTCACATCCCCTTGAAGGACAGCACCTTGAACCGCTGCACCAATTGCAACCACTTCATCAGGGTTTACTCCCTGATTTGGGTCTTTACCTCCTAGTTCTTTGGCCAATTCAACAATTTTGGGACTGCGTGTCATTCCGCCCACCAAAACCAAATTATTAACATCGCCCAAACTCAGACCTGAATCCTTCAAGCACGCCTCAAAAGGTCCTTTCGTGCGTGCATACAAGTCATCGCAAATTTGTTCTAGCTTGGAGCGGGATAAAGTTACATTTAAGTGTTTTGGACCCGAAGAGTCTGCAGTTATGAACGGCAAATTGATATCAGTCGACTGAGAGGAGGAAAGCGACATCTTAGCCTTTTCAGCCTCCTCTTTCAAGCGTTGCATAGCCATGGCATCTCCAGATAAATCAATCCCCTGTTCAGATTTGAATTCCGCAATCAACCAATCAATAATTTTCTGGTCCCAGTTGTCTCCACCTAGTTGAGTATCCCCATTTGTAGCTTTAACTTCGAAAACACCTTCTGCAATTTCCAAAACTGAGATATCAAAAGTACCCCCACCCAAATCATAGACGGCAATGGTTTCTTCTCCCTTTTTGTCTAAACCATAAGC
>JABGWU010000146.1 GCA_018645475.1 Opitutia bacterium | reverse complement strand
CGTTTTCGTAGACATAGATCCCCTTTCATTGAGAAGCAATCCACCAAGTGGCACAACATATAGTAGGGGATTTGTCGAACTTTCTGATTTCATATATGAATAAGAAACATGTAATTCACCCATCATTCTTGACTCGCTTGATGGTGGCCCCCAAAGTTCCTTGACTTCATCCAAGGTAGTTTTCCCCGGTTCCAACGCATCTATCTGGGCTTTAGTTATTTTCACACCATGACCTTGATTCCCCATCCCAGCGCATGCACCTAAAAAAGTGATAAAGATTATTACAATTATGGTCCTTGCCATTTTTTACCTCGTATAAAATTTGTAATTGACTAATATTTAGTTTTCATCAAAATTCAAATTAATGTTTTAGGTATAAATATTCCCCCATTTTCCCAAAGTATACCCACCACTTTAAGGCATGAATTTTCCAACCTACTTCATTTTGTACCCGCCTTGTCGAAAGTTAATTGAGTCATCAATTAATTTTCCGTTCTCATCAAATTCCAAATTGGCCGACCTAGAAACATTTCGCCCATCCCCTCCAAAGCTATTCAAGGTTGTGGTGGAATAGTGCCACGACGCATGTGTCTTGCCGTCTGCTCCGGTCATTTCTGTCTGCGGGTCCCCCCAAATTAATTTAAGCTCATCTAGGGTAGTTACCCCAGGTTTCAACGACATAAGTTGTTTGGTCGTTATTTCTCCGCCGCCGCTCGTTATATTCATCGCGCATGCACTAAGAATAAAAAGTAAAATAAAACAGATTAAAAATTTCATCTTAAACTCCTCGTTTTTTTTATTTAATTTGTGATCACTATTACTGCGCACAACGAAAACCAAAAGTACTGCTAGTAAAAGAGGGGTCACTTTGTCTACGATCATTCGTCCTCATGTTTTTTTCGTAAGTATTCCATGAACCGCCCCTAAGGTATTTTAAATTATTCTCGCCACTGTCAGTCCACTCCCAGACATTTTCTATCATGTCAAACAAGCCAATATTGTTAATGAACCATGCGAAGTCGGGATTAAATTCATTACCCCAGAAATAAGCTGTACTTTTTTTAGAACGCACCGCGTTTTCCCACTCCCACTCTGTGGGTAGACGTTTCCCTAATCTCTGACAATATTCTTTTGCCTGGTGCCAGGAAACGTTTTCTACCGGGCGAATACTAACTCCAGTAAAATGAGAAGGGTTCTCGCCCATGACAGATTCATACTTCACTTCGTACATGTCAATACAAACAGTCTTAACGCTTGCTTCATGAGACATGCCCCCATCTTTTTCAGCAATGAAAACAGTAATGCAAATTTTAAAATGGAGTCTTTGATTTAACCAAATAACCATTTAAAGCACCTTGTTGTTTTTTTTGAATAAGGAATGATAACAAATACTCTAATTATTTCATAGTGATATAAAAGAATTGCTCAAAGCACATACTCAATCAAAAAACCCATTACAACAAAGGCTTTTCAAGATTTTATTCAGCTAGACCTAATTTAATGAAATTTCTTATGGGTTAAAGTGCGTTAAATATACTGTGTCAAATCTATAATTGAACAGTGTAATTCTAGCCCCTCCTGTTTCAACTAAGTGCAGTTCTGTGATATATTCCAGGTAATTCAAACCAATCGAGCAGCAAGAGGTGTCGATAATTATCTTATGAACATAACCAACCTTCCTCATAGTCAGTTTTTAAAATAGCTTTTACTCAAGAAGTGGGATTTTTCGAGAACCTCTGTTATACCTTTCACCCTCTTTAAATATGAATATCTCTGAATAAGTTTCAGATAAAGTTCTCTAAGTATTCTGTTTTAGTATTGGCAATCCTATCTTTGATTATTACGTTGGTAGCTTTTTTTTCTGATGACAGTAGTGTGTTGGCCGGCTTATTTTTTGGAGCCGTTACTTTTGGTCTGTTCAAGCTTTTTATTTACTTAAAAAAGAAAGTTTCTGGTCAAGGCGAAGTAGAAAAAAATAAAAAATATAATGAATATACAACGCGGCTAAGGGAACTGTACGCGCCGGGTAAAGAAAAGGAGATTCAAGACTGGATTAAGCAATATGTTCCATCTAGCGAACATAAAATGGCAGCAAAAGTACTTCAGGTTGTTGAAGAAGAATATAAAGAAAGGAAAAGAAGAGAAGCACTAGAGGAAACATTCAAAAAAGAGGAAAAAGAAAGAAAGGAGGAAACATTCAAAAAGGAGGAAGAAGAAAGAAAGGCGTTACTGGAAAAGTATCGAAAGGAGGAAGAAGAAAGAAAGGCGTTACTGGAAAAGTATCGAACCGCATATGGTGATGAAATAGTTGAGTCCTGGCAGAAACGTATAATCAAGTTTGGGATGCCACAACAAATGATTATTGATATTTATGGTGAGCCTGATGAAATTAAAAAAGAGAGGACTGAGAAAACTTTATCGGAGACATATTTCTATGCCAAAGACGGAGTAAAGTATGAAAACGGTAAAACAAGTACCTATAAAATAAAAGTTGAATTTAAAAATGCGATAGTAAAAGGGTATAAGGAATATTGAATCGAATAATTAATATTTTCGTTATTAAAATTGGGAATTGAAACAGATTGTAGGTCAAAACTATATGTCCTCATTTTTTTTGTCAAAGTCCAAGTACCTTCGTGGTCTTCAATGTCGCAAATCTTTGTGGCTCACCAAGGAAGGAAAAGTTAAACCAAAAGGCCCTTCTGAATCATTACAAGTAATCTTTGACGAAGGAACCAGAGTAGGAGAGGAAGCCCAAAAACTCTTTCCAGGAGGGAAGCTAATTAAATATGATGGAAGCACTTTTGATGAAAAGATAGCTAAAACCAAAGAGTGGTTAGCATCTGGCGAATCTACAATCTATGAGGCGACATTTAAGTTTGATGACATATTGGTGATGGTGGATATTCTAACCAAGGGTAGAAACGGTTGGGAATTTTATGAAGTAAAGTCAGCCGCGAAGGTATATAAAAACAAATCAACAAAAGTTAAAGATGTATATATAAATGATATAGCAATTCAATATTATGCTTTGAAGGGCAGTGGATTAGATATTTCATCGGCATTTTTGGTTCATATTAACAACCAATATGTCCGCCAAGGTCCATTGGAGGTAGATAAATTATTTTCATTTGCTGAGTTAACAGAGACGGCTATCGAAGCCCAAAATGAAGTTGTCGATGAGTTGGGAATGATTCGAGAAGTTTTGAACGGAGGTGAACCTGAAATTAAAATTGGCATTCACTGTGACAAGCCTTATGAATGTGATTTTAAAACTTATTGTTGGTCAGATGAAATCCTAAATGGTTATACGGTGTTCAATATTAGTGGGCTTCATAATTCAAAAAAGTTTGAGCTTTATGAGTCCGGTGTAACTAAGGTTAAAGATGTTCCAGAGACCTTTCCACTTCCAGATAGTCAAAGACTACAAGTGGAAACAGAGTTAAGCGGAAAAGAAATTATTAACTTTGAACAATTAGATGATTTTTTAAATAATT
>JABGWU010000145.1 GCA_018645475.1 Opitutia bacterium | reverse complement strand
TATCCTTACCATGGACCTGCATGCCCAGCAGATCCAAGGTTTTTTCGATATTCCCGTTGATCACTTGTATGCCTCACCTGTCTTCTTTGAAGCTCTTAAAGAAGAAAATACAGAGAACCTAACAGTGTTTTCACCCGATGTCGGCGGCATGAAAATGGCTAATGCTTATGCTGAAATGCTGGGTTGCCCTCTCGGTTTTGTCGCCAAGCGTCGAACAGGGGCTACTACCGTTGAAGCCATGAACCTAGTCGGAGAAGTCGAAGGCCGTGATATTTTAATTATAGACGATATGACCGAAACTGCCGGTACTCTTGTTGCCGCAGCCACCCTACTTAAGGAACGTGGAGCCAGCACTGTTAGGGCAATCGTAAGTCACGGCGTTCTTAATGATGTCGGTCGTGAACGTCTTCGTCAAGGCGTTCTGGATGAGTTGCTTACTACAAATACTGTTCAACTTGACAAGGGCGATCTTCCCATTCGAACTCTTAGTGTGGCCCCTCTCCTTGGCGAAGCGATTCACCGTACTCATACAGATAGTAGTATATCCAGTCTTTTCCAAATAAAGGGTTTCTGACTGCTTGATTGGCTTTTTTTTAATGAAGGATAAACAAACTGGACTCCTTTGCTCGCTCTTTGTATCGAATGAAAGTATTCGAAAAATTCAATGTTCTTCTTTTTCCCATAGTTTTAGCACCTTTTCTCCTAATCCCATCGGTGGATCGAGAAAATCTTCTCTATGGTTATGCGGATCGTTTCACCTTAAAGTTTGATGATACCCCTTTACCCCAGACTGATGCTCCAAGAGTTACAGGTTTTGCCGATGTACTAAGTAAGGCTCCGCCTGCCGTTGTTGGAGTTTATACCGCTCAAGTAGTCCGCCGAAATTTTCCAAACTCATCCAATCCACTAGAGGATTTTCTTAGACGCTATTATGGACTTTCTGGAGGTCCCGGCCGTTCTCGAGTGGAAGAGCAAAAGGTACCTACGGGCATGGGATCAGGTGTCATAATTTCTCCCGAGGGTTATGCAATTACTAACGCTCATGTCATTACAGACCAACGTACGGGAAAACTGGTGGACGAAGTCTCTGTCAAACTCTCTGACAAGCGCGAATTCCCTGCCGAAATCGTTGGTTTTGACAAAGCCACAGACATTGCCGTTCTCAAGATTAACGCTCCTAATGCTCTCCCTGCCATCACGCTCGCAGACAGTGCGAAGTTAAGGGTCGGCAACATTGTTTTTGCGGCAGGCAACCCTCTTGGCGTCGGTCTTACCGTAACCATGGGGATTGTTTCGGCCACGGGTCGAACCGATCTCGGTATCCTAAAGGATCCAGGTGCTTATGAAAATTTCATCCAGACTGATGCCGCAATCAATCAAGGTAACTCTGGTGGTGCTCTTATCGATGCCAAAGGACGCCTCGTTGGTATTAACACGGCCATTTACTCTCGTACCGGGGGAAGCATAGGAATTGGTTTTGCCATTCCTGTAAATCTTGCCCGTAGCGTCATGACGGGGCTCATTGAGAAAGGAGGAGTTCAGCGTGGTTTTCTTGGAGTCCAGCTTGAGGACTTGGCCACTGAAGATGGAGCTCGTATTATGGGGGTGGTGAAAGGATCTCCGGCAGATCGAGCAGAGATTCAGACCAATGATATTATTGTTGAGGCTAAGGGTAAGGAGATTACTTCCGTAGCTGAATTGCGCCTCGCCATTTCTCAAACACCTCCCGGGGCAAGCGTACCTTTGGTTATTATTCGAGAATCCAATCGAAAAAATATAAGAGTTACCTTAGGTAGCCTCGATGATACGATGCGCCCTATTGTAGGCGGCTTGAGCATTCCCGGGGTTACCGTTGCACAACTTGATGGTGATCTTAGGCAACGATTTGACATTCCTGATGAGGTTGAAGGTTTAGTGGTCATGGATTCTTCTGGTGAGGAGAAAACCATCCGTAAGGGTGTTGTTATTGTGGAGATCAATGGTCAATCAGCTCGTGCTGAAAAAGATGTCCGAGCTTACCTTCGAAAAGGATTAAATCGTTTCTATGTATGGTTTAAGGGAAAATATAGCTTTCTTCCCTATCGCATTCCCTAGGTTCTTCCTACTTCATATATCGCCACGCCGGCAAGTAGGTTGGGAAGAGTTTTACAATAGGTTTTCCAGTCCCCCGCAAGGCACACTCTTTTTCTAAGGATTA
>JABGWU010000144.1 GCA_018645475.1 Opitutia bacterium | reverse complement strand
GTCCGTTTTTTCTAAGAAAACGGATACCGGACTGGAAGGTCCACAGGCTCTCCTTGGTCAAAGTTTGAATCTTAAGTCGTCTGCTTTAAATCCGGTTTTGTCCCTTGGGGTGAGAAGAGAATCCGAGCAACTTACATTATCTGTTAACTTGCCGCCGAGTCTCTCATTTAATTTGTCCCATCCAATCTCCTGCAAAAAAAGAAAAGAGTTTTTACGCGGAATCTCTGAACATTTAGTCGATGTCCAGGAAAAGAATGGTCGATGGAAACCCGGGGTGGGGGGAGACGCAGATGTATACACGACCGCATTTTGCGGACTAGTTCTTCTTGCGAATAATGACCCGTCTCATCTTTCATCGATCAAGAGGGGGGTTGATTATGTGAAGAAAGCCAGTATTGCATCGATCGATTTAAATGATCCGAAGAAAGGACCTAAGAATTGGCAGACTGCTGCTAATGGAATTTTTCTTGCTGAATATCAACTAGCCACAGGGGACAAAACCTATTTTGAAGAATTGAAAAAGTGTTGTGATCTTTTGAGCAAGAGAGTTACGGAGAAAGGAACCATGGGGCATCATTATTCGATTCCTTATAGTGGTGGAGGCCTTATTATAATTAATGTACAGGCTCATTTGGCATGGGCACTTGCTGAAAAGTGCGGTCATCCAATAAATGAAAAATCTTGGCGTGATTCTTTTTCCGAGGTGAAAAAATCGCTTGATCCAGAGACGGGTGCTTTAGGGTATTCCTCACGGGCGACATGGAGTCCAGATATTGCAGCAAGAACAGGTGCCATGATCTCCGCACTTATCGTTGCGAGAAGGGAGAAGATTTTTGCTCAGTCGCTTGCGAGTTCCCTTGTTCGGTTAAACGGGCGAATGCGACATGCACATGCTATGTCTTCTATCGGTTTGATATTTGGATTTTCAGGGATTAAACAAGGTGCTCCAGAAGAATATGAACGGGTAATGGAAACGTGGATGCCATACTTGGAGCTGACACGATTACCTTATGGAGGAGCCGCGTTCTTTGGTGGTAAGAGAAATATCGGAGGGGATCAATATTTAGGCTATTCCTCGATTGGAAATGCCATGGTGGGTATGGTTTTAGCAAGTGCTGATAGTCGCCTTTTTATGCAAGGAGGGAAAGAAAAGTTTTGGTTCGGGCATTAAATTGACTTGTGGTTTCTTGTAGAAAACTACATTTTCTTATGATTTAAACTTTGATTAATCAAAGTGATTTATTTTATTAGTCGAAATTTAATATCTTTATGTTTTTTTATTTAAAAAAATCCCGATTTTGTAGGGTTTGTAATTTATGAATTTTAATTCTTTAAAATATCTGATACTCGGAATTTATTTTATACATTTAATGCTGATGGGACACGATGCGGAGACCAATAAGCCCTTTGAGAAAGTGCATGCACATAATACTCTAGACGCACATTTTCATGCAGGATGGGAGAGTCGTTATTTTTCGGAGGGAAGAGATGCCCTGAATGGCAAATCTCTTTGGAATAGTTCATTAGAAATCGGTTATGATCATTTATCTGGTGGAGTCTGGTACGGAAGATCATCCAATCATCAATATGATGAGTGGCAGTATAATCTTGCCCTGTCACAAGAAATGGGTGGGTATTCATTTTATGCCGGATACACGCATTTAATTTTCGCAAAGGATGTTGAATCGGACGACGAATGGTCTACGGGTATTAGTTATGAAGGATTACCCTTTAATTTGATCACATCTTTGGACGCGTATTATTCAATGGATGCAAAGGGAACTTTTTATGAATGGTCCAATACCAGAGAGTTTAATCCTCAAGAGGATCTAGATATTTCCTTTTCGGGAACCTTCGGATGGAATGAAAATTATATTACCGACGGACACGATGGATTAAATTATTTCTCGTTAAGGAGCGGTGCAAAAAAAGTGTTCTTCGATAATTTTTCACTGGCAGGTCATGGAGTTTACAGTTGGCCAATTGGTCGGGATCTAAATTTGGTGGGGGATCAGGGGCTAAAAGATTTCTTTCATTTTGGGCTTGGTATAGAGTTCAGTTTTTAATACTTCACTTTTTAATCAATCGAACAGAGCTTTGATTTTGTTGGTTGTATGCAATTAGAATCATTGCAACTTATCGTTGTTTTGGATAGTTCTCAAAAGCTCACATCTCCAAATTTTATATTCTTTAAATATGCCCTACTCAATCGAAGTACACTTTGACGATATTACTAATGCCACGATTCAAAATATGTGGGAAAAAATATCGGAAAATAAGATTCCATGCCGTGCTTTTGAGAAGAAATTTACGCCTCATTTAACTTTGGTTTACGGTGAAATTAGTGGACCTAAAAAAGTAAATTGGGAATTTTTAGAAGGTCAGAAAAGATTTGAAATCAATTTTGAGAACCTGGCTATTTTTGAAGATCGAGGCGTACTCTTTCTTTCGCCAGGGAAATCAAAATTACTCACTAAACTTCACAGTTTACACGATGCAAATGCCGGGTTTTCTTCAATGAACAAATTTTATCGTACTGCTCAATGGGATCCCCATTGCTCATTGGCCAGTCGACTTACCCCCCAGCAAGTTCATCGTTGTGCTTCACTCTTTGATGATTTTAAGTTACCTTTCACAGCCACCTGTGTTTCTTCTAATTTAGTTAAGTATCCGGATCCGGTAATCCTATCTACCTTGGAGTATAAAGCAGAGTAAGTTTCCGAAGAGTGATTCATGATACAAGAGGATTTTGGTTCCTCTTTTGCGTTGTGTTTATAAAATTGAAATAAGGAATTTTGTAAGAAAATGTGTGCAACCCGACATATTATTGTTTTAACCTCTTTATTCACGATAACATTATTATGACTACTCGGCCCAATATCATTTTTATTATAACCGACCAGCAACGCTTCGATACGATTGCTGCGCTCGGAAACGATCATATGGATACTCCCCATATGGATCGTTTGGTAAATGAGGGAGTTTCCTTTAATAATTGTTTTATTACCGCTGCTTCCTGTGCCCCTGCACGAGCTAGTCTGTTCACGGGGTATTATCCGCATACTACCGGAATTTTCAAAAATGCGGATTCTTGGAAGCGTTCATGGATTGAGAAGTTGGCAGAAACCGGATATCGATGTGTGAATGTTGGTAAGATGCATAGTTATCCATACCACACTCCACTGGGTTTTCATGAACGATATGTAGTGGAGAATAAAGATCGTTACTTAGAGGAACGTTACTATTTCGATGAGTGGGACAAAGCTCTAAAAGCACGCGGTTTGGTCAAGCAACAACGAGAATTTTATCGAAAACGAGCAGATTATAAAGATGCACTTGGTGCGTTTGACTGGGAACTTCCAGAGGATATGCACCCTGATATGTTTGTTGGGGACACTGCTACTTGGTGGCTCAATGCTTATCCCAAAACCGAACCTTTATTTTTACAGATTGGATTCCCCGGACCTCACCCCCCGTACGACCCGACTAAGCGATTTAGTGAGCCCTATCTAAAAAAAGACCTGCCGATAATGGAGGTTACGAAAGAGGAACTAGATGGTTTGCCTGAGCCATTAAAAGGACTTCGGAAACACAATAACGAAGTGGATCATGACTCGGTTGTGCTGGACCTTGAGCCAAGTCGGGAACAACGGCACCGACAAAGGGCTTACTATTTGGCTAATGTAAGCATGATTGATGAGAAAATTGGTGAAATCTTATCCACTTTGGAAAAACAGGGCTATCTTGAAAATGGTATTGTGATCTTTAGCTCAGATCATGGTGATTGTTTAACCGATCATGGTCATAGTCAAAAATGGACGATGTATGATTTGGTTACCCGTATCCCTATGGTTGTTTGGGCACCGGGTATTTATGAGAGTGGGCAAACTGTCGACGGGTTATGTCAACACATGGACATTGGTCCAGCTATTTTAGAAATGGCGGGAATTGAAGTGCCATCAAATTTTGAAGCACAGTCTATATTACCGGCACTTAAGGGTGAGGATTGGACGCCACGCGACTATGTTTATGCGGAGCAAATTAAGGATGGAATTTTAACTGAGACAGAATTTATGAGTATGATTCGAAATGAAGAATGGAAACTGGTTCATTTTCTTCACATGGAATGCGGTCAGTTATTTAATTTGAAAGACGATCCAAATGAGGTAATGAATCTATGGGATGAACCTAGTGCAAGTAGAGTGAAACAAAAGCTCTTAGACCAACTTTTAGAATGGCATATTGAAAGTCAAATTCACACCCATAACTGGGCATCTAAATGGAGATGAATATTTAAACTCGAAAAAACTATGAAAAATAAAATTAAACTTACAATTTCTTTATGCTACTTTGTTTTTTATACTTCAGTAGTTCTGGGTGGGAATTATCCAACGACTGGCAGCGTTGAAAGATTGGATGATGCAATAAACAAACTTATTCCAATAAATTCAAAAATCGAAATTTTAGCAGAGGGCTATGTTTGGTCTGAGGGCCCGGTTTGGGTTCCGGGTGGTGATTTTCTTCTTTATTCTGATGTTCCAACTAATAAGGTTTACAAGTGGAAAGAAGGAGAGGGTGCCAGTATTTACTTAGATCCATCTGGATATACATCTAAGATAAGTAGACCCGGAGAATCCGGATCAAATGGTCTGGCTTTGGATACAGATGGACGACTTATTCTTTGCCAACACGGTGATCGAAGGGTCGCACGAATGAAATCCTCTGTTCTCAATCCGAAATCTGATTTTGTTACGCTTACCAGTGACTTTAATGGAGCTAAATTTAATAGCCCTAACGATCTTGCTTATAATAAAAAGGGTGAACTTTATTTCACTGACCCTCCTTATGGGCTAGTTCAAAAGGAGAAGGATCCAAAGCGGGAAATTGATTATCAGGGGGTTTTTCTTTTAAGGAAGAATGGAAAGGTTGATCTCGTTACCAAGGATCTTGAGCGCCCCAATGGCATTATTTTATCTCCTGATGAAAAGACTTTGTATGTGGCAAATTCTCACGGTCCCCGTCCTATATGGATGTCTTATAAACTTAATAAAAATGGCTTGGTCAAAAAAGGAAAGACATTCTTCGACTCCACAGATTATCGAAAGAAGCATGTCACTCGACTTGGCGGTAATGATGGCATGAAAGTCGATGTGAATGGAAATCTTTGGGCTACTGGTCCGGGTGGAGTATTAGTTTTTTCTCCTCAGGGGAAACATCTTGGTACTATTCTTACCGGACAACGCACTGCGAATTGTGCTTTTGGAGATGATGGATCTACACTCTATATAACGGCTGATATGTATCTGATGAGAATCAGGACATCGGTCAAAGGGAATGGCTTTTAAATCCCCCTGGGAAATAAACAGTGATGAAGTCAATGATGCTCACCGATCTCAAGAAGCTTGAAATTCAAGACTCTCCAATCCCTAAGTTTGGTAAGGATGAAGTTCTAATTCGGGTCAAAGCATGTGGCATTTGTGGGAGTGATGTTCACGGTTACGATGGAAGCAGTGGACGAAGGATTCCTCCTTTAATTATGGGGCATGAGGCGGCCGGCTTAATTGAAAAATGCGGTTCCGCAGTGAAGGGTTTCAACAAGGGAGATCGAGTAACCTTTGATTCGACTGTATATTGTGGTCAATGCAGTTATTGTGACAACGGACAGGTTAATCTATGTGATAATCGTATGGTTCTGGGTGTGTCCTGTGATGATTACCGAAGAAATGGTGCCTTTGCAGAATTTGTTACCGTGCCCGCTCACATACTCTATAAATTACCAGATACTTTTCCTTTTGAACATGCCGCTATGATTGAAGCAGTGTCTGTTGCCGTGCATGCAGTTGGACGCATCTCATTTAACCGTGGAGATACATCACTTGTGGTGGGAGCCGGCATGATTGGTTTACTTTTAATTCAGGCAATCCGTGCAGCTGGTTGTCGAGAAATTATTGCGGTTGATATAGATAATGACCGTCTCAAACTGGCGCAAGAGTTAGGTGCCACTCAAGTCGTGAATTCTAATAAGGAAGATGCGTTAGACTTTATTCTTAATGAGACCGAAGGGCAGGGTGTGGATAAAAGCTTTGAAGTAGTTGGATCTACTCCTACCATTGAAATAGCGGTCCATTCAGTACGCAAAGGTGGGTCGGTGGTTATGGTGGGCAACCTGGCCCCCAAAGTGGAACTTCCCCTTCAATCTGTGGTGACCCGGGAGATTTCTCTTTTTGGAACCTGTGCTTCTGCGGGTGAGTATCCGAAGTGTATTGAGTTGATGATCAATGGGGCTATTCAGGTAGATCCCTTAATTAGTGCTAAGGCCCCCATTGATGAAGGCCCCGAATGGTTTGATAGACTTTATAAAAGAGAGCCAAGCTTAATGAAAGTAATTCTACAACCCTAGCTTTTAAAACTTTCTTTGAGTAGGACTGCGAATCCGAGATTTTGATTAACAGGTTTATGATAATCGTTATTATGGGAGTATGCGGTTCAGGGAAGAGCACGGTTGGTAAGCAACTTGCACGGGAACTGAAAATGATTTTCCACGAGGGTGACGATTTACATTCTGAAGCGAGCGTGAATAAAATGTCTAGGGGAGAACCTTTAACAGAACTGGAACGTGAACCGTGGTTAAAGTCAGTGAGGGAGGTAATAGACAATCATCTAGAAAAAGGAAGTGAAGCGGTGATAACCTGTTCGGCTCTTTCTCAAAAAAGTAGACAAATTCTGGGCACGAATAGAAATGAGGTTAGGCTCATATATTTGCATGCACCTCAACCTGTATTAATGGAACGTTTATCTGGAAGGGAAAACCATTTTATGCCTCCCAATCTTCTTGAGAGTCAATTAGAGACATTAGAAGAACCGCATGCAAGTGAGGCTTTGTTTGTGAGGGTAGATGAACCTCTTTCAGGTATAATTACACAAATTATTCGAAACCTAAAAAGTTAAACTAAATTCTTTGGGAATGGAGACTTTAGATTAATTTGAAAAAATAGTCTCGTGGCTGTTGTTTTTTGAAGGGAGCATTTTGCCTCCTTGCCAAGCAGGTAACATTTTGCCTTCTTTCCATCGAGTTACCCGATAAAGAGATGCAAAGTCAAATTCTGGAGCCTCTCCTCCTTGTCCACCGACAACTTCGGCACCCCTTCTAACATTGTCTTGCATCCACGCGGGCATTCTTAAGTGAAATGGATTTCTTTTTAATTCTCCCTCATGATGGGAGAGGGCGGCGAGTAAATCAGCAACTTCTTGAGTGGTGCTCTCAACTAAGAGGTTGGGTTTTGGCATTTGGCCCCAATATTCAGTTTCGATGAGAAAGGGGAACAAATCATTTGTTTCATTGAGCGCATCAAGTGTCAGCATGTGTACCCCCAAATGAGTTTTATTCCAATCGTGTGAGTTCGGGAAAAAAATTGCGGTCGGATTCCATTTTTCAATTACTTTTTGTAATTTATTTACCATTTCGGCCCAATTTCTAGGATGGGTTTGTCTGAAATCAACCGTAACCTTTTCCAATCCGCTATCTCCCATTTCCTGTAATTCAAATCCTATCCACTCGCAGGCTCGGTGTAATTCACGAAGCCTTTCCTTTCTCCTGTCCAAATTACTACCGAGAGTAATAGCAACATTAACTATCCGAAAGCCGGTTTCTCTCATCAATCGCAGGGGTAATCCGCCTATGATGCATTCATCATCGGGATGTGGGGACATGATCAGCGCAATTGGGGCGTCATTTTTAGGTTGAACTTTTGGTAATGGTTCAAAGTTACCATAGGGAAGATTCTTACCAGACTCCGTAATCTTTTTAAAACTTTCGGTATAAGAAAAGTATGGGTTTTTGATCATTCGATTATTGAAATGAGTGAGGTGTCATTTAGAATATATGATCTATTAACAACTAAGAATCCTTTAATCAAGGAATTCAGTAATATGCCTAATCCAAATCAGAGTGAATCTGTCTTTAATGAAGGGGCGTTGCACTAGCTAGAAAAGTTGGTGCGAATCAAATCTCTTTCTTGTCTAACTTAGCAGAAAAAGTATATTAATATTTCTTTTCTTTTATGATCAGATTGAATTTAACGATCCTTTTCTTGTCCATGTCTTTCCTTGTGGGGAAACCGGCCTCTGTGGTAATTGCCGATATGCCTGACCTTTCCAATAAATCTTCGCCATTTAGGGGCAAAATACTTCATTCCGGATACGAAGGGTACACATGGGTTACATACCCTCATGTTGAGAATTCTGCCAGTTTAGATGTGGATCCAAATGGCAGAATTTTTGTAGCTGAGGCTAATCGTTTTAAATTTGGAGTTCAGGACCTTCGAAGTGCCAGCTATATGGTCGCACGTGATTTTCAATCCCGGACCCTGGAGGATCGGCAAAAGTTATATGAGGATTTTTCTAATGAAATCCCTATGTCCTGGTACACGGAAGTTCCCGATCGATTAATCAGATTGGAGGATAAAGATGGAAATGGTGTGGCTGATAGGCGAACGATTTTCTCTGCGGATTTTAATGAAACTCTCGACGGGATTTCATTCTCAGTATTAGCCGAGAGGGATGCTGTATATTTTACCTGTATCCCTGCTCTCCGAAGGCTCACAGATATAAACGATGATGGCATTGCTGATAGCAACGAAAAGATTGTAAGCGGATTTGGGGTACGAATCTCTTTTACCGGTCATGATCTACATGGAATCATTCGTGGACCGGATGGTCGTCTTTACTTTTCTGTGGGAGACAGGGGATATCATGTTACCGATTCAACAGGGCAAGTACATGCAGCAGCTGGAAGAGGTGCTATTTTTCGATGTGATTCTAATGGGAGTGGTTTTGAAGTGGTGGCCCATGGTTTAAGGAATCCACAGGAAATTGCTTTCGATCAATTCGGTAATCTTTTTACTTTCGATAATACTGGAGATATTGGGGATAAAGCCCGCATAGTATATGTTCTTGAAAATTCAGATTCCGGATGGGACATGTCTCATCAGTCAGCACATCAATATGTAAAGGATTTAGACTGGGGAGATTTTCACATTAAAAAATCGGTTTGGGTCGGAGAAAAAATGTTTGAGACTTTTTCTGAAGAACAGCCCCAGTGGGTTTATCCACCCGTTGGATATCTTGGACATGGGCCATCTGGGGTTGCCTGGGTGACCGGTGAGACTTTACCAAAGGACTTGCGGGAAAGTTTTTTGGTAACTAATTATCGGGGTTCGGTTTCTAGATGTGAAGTAATTGTGGCGAGAATGAAGGAAAAAGGGGCAGGTTTCTCATTGAGGGATCAAAAAATTCTTTTAAATAATGTCGGTATTGCCGATGTAGCCCAAGGTTATGATGGGAATCTCTATTTTGCTGATTTTGGAGGAGGATGGTCAGTTAATAAAAATGGTTCTATCCAAGTTATTCGACCATCTGATAAAAAACTTCAGGATCAGGGTAAAGCTCTCGCTCAACTTATGGCGGATGGTTTCGAGCATCGTTCCTTGGTTGAGTTAGTCGGTTTTCTAGAACACTCAGATCAACGTGTTCGTCAATCATCCCAATTTGCGATGGTCCATAAAGGCGAAGATGCCATTCCTAAATTTAAGAGTATTTTGGAGGACAAAAAATATTCTGTTTACTCAAAGCTACATTCTATTTGGGGGCTTGGACAATTAGCGAGGAAAGGTCATTCCGAATTAGTGTCTCCGATAATTGATAGCTTATTTGATCATAAGGATGATGAAATACGTGCCAATGCGGCCAAGGTAGTTGGTAATGCGGGGCTAGGTCAATTTGTTGATTCTTTGATTAACCTTCTTAATGATTCATCTCCCCGGGTTGTTTCAATGGCGGCAATTTCCCTAGGTCGGGTGGGGGAAAAGTCGGATCCAACGTTAGTTTCTGCACTCTTATCTTCGGTCGAGCAAAATAAGGGCGGGGATTTCGACCCCGTGCTCAGGCATTCATTTATTTCTGCTTTGGATCGCCTTGCCACTCCTGAACAAATTATTTCTCTTTCGAAATCAGAGTCTGAAGAACAACGCTTGAGTGCAGTTATTCTTCTTCGCCGTACCGCGAATAGTGCCTTGATGACCTTTTTAGAGGATGAGAGTCGCCAAGTTCGAATGGAGGCAGTTCGGGCAATTTACGACACGATTGCACTGGATGGATTGGCTGGGACAAAGTTGGCATTATGCGATCCGAGTGAATATCCATTTTATATCCAATATCGAATTGTTGCCGCAAATTTCAGAATGGGTACGGATGCATCCGCAAAAAGATTACTTGCATTCTGTTCGAATATCAAAATCGACAAAGAAATCCGCTCTTTTGCTCTCCATGGACTTTTGCGATGGGGAATGAAATTAGACACGGATCCAGTGCTTGGTTACTACCGTCCGATGCCTGTAATTTCGTCTTCTATGAGCAACTTAACCCAGATACTGGGAGAAGATTTAAGAGACTTTCTTTTGGAGGAAAGTGATCCCTCCCTTCTTTCCCTCGCTACTAACCTAGCCCAGAAAGCTGGCCTATCAATTGATGCAGAAATTTTAAGAAATCAAATCATCGACAAGAATCTAGACCCACAAGTCAGAGTTGCTAATTTACGAAGTATGGCAGAGTTGGAATTAGTTGAGGATAACGAACTCCTTATCAAGTTACTTGCGGATGAAAGTGAAGAAGTTCGTGCATCTGCATTTGAATTTTGTCTGAATCGAAATTTGCCTGATATGGATAAACTATACATGAAGGCTATTGAAAAAGACTCTCACTTGGTCGCCCGTAAAATTATTGAGAAAATGGTAGAACAAAATCCTGATGCTATGATTTCCCTATGGGAAAAACGAGAGTTAGAGCTTCGTCCTGAATTATGGCTGGATTTATATCTTTCTCTATCGCAAAACGATCACGCAGAATCGAAAAAAGTTGCCGCTACTTACGCTGCAGGAGATCCTGGTCGTGTGCATGCATTAAGTATGTATGGTGGGGACCGTTTGCGCGGGGATAAAGTTTTCAAAAATCAGGGTGCATGTATGCAATGTCATCAGATTGATAAGGAGGGTGGTTTGCAAGGGCCTCCCTTGTCTCTGGTGGGCGATCGTTTGAAATCCGATAAATTACTCGAGTCTCTGGTTAATCCGAGTGCTGAAATTTCTCCGGGTTATGGACTATCCAGTATTACCACACAGGCTGGGATTACCTTGGTCGGTAGAATTGCCGAGAAGGCTGAGGACAACAGTTCAATGTTATTGATATCCCCAGATGGAAAGGAGACTGAGTTGAAACAGAGTGAAGTTCTCTCGGTTTCTCCTCCTGTTTCTGCAATGCCACCACTCGGGCTGACATTATCACCTGTGGATCTAAGGGATTTGATTGCCTTTTTGAAATCGAGAAACAAGGACGACCTTCTTGTCGTGAAAGAAAAGAATAAAGCCTCTTCCGAACACGGTAAGAATTAGTTTAAATCGATATTTTTAAATTCCCCGCTTCCTTCTTTTTTTTCTTAGATCGTGAATTGCTGGAGATAATTTTTTTGGGTGAATTAGACCCTGCTTTTATAGTGAATCCCCCTTCTGAGTAAACTTTTGGTTGGAAGCTTGTACCTTGTATCCGAACGGTATAAAGGACTTCACCACTCTTGTTTTCAATAACCTGTACCACGGGGTTTGGTTTTGCAAATATCAACTTGGGTAACCAACCTTTTATTTGCCTGCCGTCATTTTCGTTCATTTTGAATGTGATCGGCCATCCAGGGAACTGTACTTGGTCTCCTTCTGAAACCTTGGAGAATCGTGGCCAGCATTCAAAGGTGACGCTTCGATCTTTTTTGTTAAATCGTGCAACGCCAAAACCATCAGCTCTTTTTAATTCGTTTTTTCTATCCTCGGGGTTTGCGTAGGCCAGCATGGTAATCTTATTACCCAAGCCATCTTCAAAATCCCCTGTCCAGGGGAGGGGAGAGTTGGGAATCGGGCGTGCTCCGGGCTTTTCATCTTCCGGTTTCCACCAACGACCGTATATGGTATTTACAATGGCAGGACTGGTAAATGCAAACGGGCCATCCCTATAGGAGTCAATCCCGTGCTGTACAACCACACCCAAGTGTTGATCACCGCAAAGATGGGGTGCCCATGCTTTTCTGATTTCGTGAAGTGCTTTATTTCGCCCTTTTTGAGGCCAGGCATTACTGTCCAGATCCGCGAGCAGACGACTGTTCGGCCCGCCATGAATATGAACGGCTCCACAGAAAGCGGTTTGGGATAATGCAGCCTTCATCTCGGAACCTTCCCAATTCTGACTCCATTCAGAAAGAAACTTCAGTTGGCGCTCGCCCAATAAAACAAGACCTTCCAGGTTAACCGCATCCCGATCGTAAGCGGGATCATTAATATGATCGGGTCGGGGGCCCATTTTAGGAATTTTACCATTGGGACCGGTTTTAAACTTTCTGTCTTCCAAAATTGCAAAATCGATTCCACCTACTCGTAACCGGGTAAAGTAAACCTCCAGCCCCCTGTTTAACTTTTTAGGATCCACTGGGTCGGGTAAGTGCCATGTCTGCTGGCGTTGGACCATGTTGACATAAGGGATCGGGTAAAAATAACCACCAGAGTTTCCCGCGGGTGAGGTGGCCTGTATACCAGACTCTCCCCATAAGTTTCCTTGTCCCACATCATGATCATCTGGAATAGTAACGGTTGGACGGTCTTTTATTAGATCTCGGAACTGTAAACCGAACTCTATCCAACCCGCGGTGTGTTCCGTATGATGATAAGTTTGATCTCCTGCAAAGAAGAGCATATCTGGGTTAATCGCCTTTAGGTTTTCAATTATTTGGGGACGTGGTCCTTTTGTGCGGCTTGAATTACATGACAGATTTCCGACTACAATTGTATCTTGGTTCACTGGATCTTTACGTATTAAACCCTCAAAGTAAGCCTTCTCTCCGTGTTTAACTCGGTAAGGCACATTTTGAGTGGAGTCCCAATTTTTCACCCTAAAGTGTGCACTCCATCCGGGGTAGCTTATCTGTACTCTGCCAATTTCTTTCCACTCTTTCCCTTGTTTGGTTTCCAAACGGACTTCTCGGGATTCATTCGGCATGAGAGGATAAAGTTGTCCGGTCAATTTAAGAGTACCCCCATCCTGCGTGTAAAGTGCAAAGGCGACCACTTCGTCACGGGGTACTTTTAATTCGATGATCCTTTTGGGCGGTTTGCCTTTTTTGGATAGGACTTCCGGGGGTCTGGCCCGTTTCCACCATTCTCCGGTGGACAAATGATCAAGGCTTGAAAATTTTTCGCCAAATAATTCTTTGGATTCAGGTTCGGCTGTAATCGAGCCAATAAAAATGGATATGTAAAAAACTGATAATTTGAAGAGTTTCATTGCTATTGAAAATCGTAATTAGCATCTTCTTTCAAGGATGAAATAAAAACTTCTAAGTCTTTTATTTTTTATGAAGTTTTCAATTATCTGTGAATATTCATGAATTTCCATTCCGCCATTGGCGAGGGGATTGACCTACTTTTTTTCTAAACCAACGGGCAAAGTAATTGGGATCGGGAAATCCACAATTCCAGGCAATTTTTGCAATGGACAGGTTTTCTTTTTTTAATCCGTTAAAAGATTTTTTTTGCCGGGCTTCATCCAGGAGCGTTCCTAGATTGAGCAAAGATTCCCGACGAATTTTTCGATTTAATGAACTTAAATCATCTCCTGCAATTCTCGCAATTTCGTTGGGTGATTTTGGAATAATAGTAGAATCATTCAATAGACGCCTTATTTTTTCGGTAACTGGATAAACCATTCTATTATTTTCCTTCTTTTCTTCGATTTCACTGAACAGAAATGAAAATATATGTAAAATACTGGATGAAGTTGAAATATCCTTGGTTTTATGCAAGTCCACATTTTGCATCATTCGATAAAGAGTGCTTTCGATTTCAGAAATTCTAGCTGGAGGGAGCATTTTTTCTCGCTTTTGATGTTTCATCTTTTTCTTTTCTTTGAAATTAATTACCAGTGAAAGAGGAGGGTTTTTCATTGATTTAATGAATCCATGCGTAGTTTCAGCAGGGAAATATAAAAGTGAACCACGCCTTACCTGGATTGGTTTTTGGTCATATGTCTGTATTCCTTGACCTCTTAAATAAAGAAGAAACTGGGAATGGGAATGCGAGTGTTCTTCAATAAGATCACTTTTTTGGGTATGCCGATGGTGGGCAAATCGAAGGATGGAATAACCGGGGATTGAAATTCTTAAGTTTTCCAGAAATATGGGTTGGAATTCATTCACTTAATCAAGACAAATAAAATGTCTGAAAAATGCTAATATTGCAAGTTCTGTCCTAACGCTTGAATCAATTGCTTGGTATAATATTAAGCTATGATTCATAAAGCTGATGATCTTAAACCTAGTACACAGTGGAAGGAAACCGTGTGGGCACATGGCCGGGAGGATGAACTGGTTGATTATACCTCCAGTCCTCGTCTTTGTGTGGCTGCCTTGCTTCCCTTTAAGGAAGGGCCACC
>JABGWU010000015.1 GCA_018645475.1 Opitutia bacterium | reverse complement strand
GTTGCCGGCGATCATTTTGACGATTTTTTCCCCAACCATCTTTTCATTTGTGTTCGGTGAGGAGTGGCGCGAATCTGGGGTCTATTTGCAGATTCTAATGCCGGCTTTGGCGGTAAGATTTGTCGCATCTACCTTAGCCACGATGATACCGGCAACCCACAACAACCGGCTTGGAGCCATCTGGAAAGTCACAGCCTTTCTGGTAACGATCGTTGTTTATGGTCTTTTTGCTCCACAGCGAGACGCCATCACTTTGTTCAAGGCGGTCGTTGTGATGGATATCGCTCTTTACCTCTTCTACTATTTTCTCACTTGGAAAGCGGCTGGAAATCCAAGGAATCCAATATGTCGGTCTCCTAGTGAAATTGTGCCATGACTCTGAGATTTCAACCCCGGATTTGTGACGTATCTTTGATGAGAACCCCAATCATACTTTTGTTGATCTCTGTCATATGGCGGGAGAAGGATACGCGTTGGTTCCCTCGAAACTCGAGGATTGGTTGAAAGACAAAGCTTTCCGGAATAAACGGCATAAAGCCTTGCTCTGATCCTCAGGGGCTGCATCAAACATAAGGATTTTATACATGTGTGGTATTGCGGGTATTTTGACTTTTAACGACGCTAAACTTCCTCTTCAAAACATTCGTTTGATGACTCAATCGATGCGTCACCGTGGACCAGATGATGAAGGAATAGCTGTTTTCGGAAAATCTGGTAAAGTTTTGATTCGTGGGGGCAAAAATACACCTGAGAGTGTGTATGAGTCGAGTGTTCCTTATACCCCTGAGGATCAATTTGATGGTCAGGTTCCTAGTGATGCATTTTTGACTTTAGGGCACACTCGTCTCTCGATTTTGGACCTTTCGGCTGCTGGACACCAGCCCATGTGTACTGAAGACAAGCGATACTGGATTGTGCATAATGGGGAGGTTTATAATTTTAAAGAGGTTCGAGATTTACTACTTCAAAAAGGCGAAAGCTTCACGAGCAATACTGATACGGAAGTAATTTTAAAGGCCTATCGCGTTTGGGGTCCAAGTTGCTTGGACCGTTTTAACGGCATGTGGGCTTTTGCTATTTGGGACAGTCATGAGAAAAAGCTCTTTTGCTCAAGGGACCGTTTAGGAATAAAACCCTTTTACTATTACCAATCAGAGAATTATTTTCTGTTTGCTTCTGATATTAAGGCGCTAATTGCCTCAAGATTATATCGAGCATCCCCCGATTGGGAAGGGATTTACCATTCAATGAGTTTTTATTGTGCCCCCCGGCCCATGACTTGTTTTAAGGGTATTAAAGCCTTGGAACAGGCGCACTGGATGAAGATTGATCCAATTAGAAAAATAATCATGCAGCGATATTGGCATATTCCTGTGGGAGAAATTGTCTATGGGAGAAAAGAAAGTGAATGGAAAGAGGTTTATTTAGAGACGCTGCAGAGTGCTGTTAAAAGACGTCTGGTCGCGGATGTCCCGGTAGGAGTTTTCCTGAGCGGAGGCGTAGATTCAACGACTCTTGCGGCATTGGCCTCTCAGCAGCATTCTGGAATAAAAGCCTATACCTTAACGAATGGAAAAGAACATCCTGAGTTGGATGAAACATCATTAGCTAGAGCCACCGCAGCCATGTGGCCAATGGAGCATGTCGTGGACGTTATAGAGCAAGAAGAAGCGATGAAGTACCTCATGGACATGATAAGATGCCATGAAGAACCTTTCTTTAGTTTATCTCCAAATTTCATGATGTGCAAAACAGTTGCTGAAAGAGATGCTAAAGTTGTCTTATGGGGCTTGGGTCCCGACGAACTTCTTTGTGGTTACGGTCGTGACAATACAGTGCGTTTATGGAGTTTGGCTAGATCTTTTAGCGGAGTGCTTTCTCGAATACCCTTTCGGAATGGAAAACTTGGAAAACTTAAAGAACTTTCAGAGTTAAAGGACGTGGCCGAAACTTACTTGTTCGGGTTTTCAACATTTACGGAACAAAATAAAAAGGATTTGTTTCGCCTTCATGATTCACGCCACTGGAATAGTTTTGAGGTGTTCAAGGAATTGTACAAGCTAGACGATTTGTCATTTAAGGATCCAATAGAAGCTCTCGGGTATTTCGATACTATCAATTATATCGGTAATCATCATCTTTACAGAAACGACCAGTTCACGATGAGGTTTTCGCTAGAAGGTAGATTTCCTTTTCTGGACCACGAACTCGTTGAATTGTCCTGTAGAATGCCCTCTAATCTCAAGGTGAGAAAAGGCGTTGGCAAGTACATGCTGAAGCAAGTTGCTAAGAATTTCATTAATCAAAGAAATATTTCATCAAAGAAAAAAGGATTCGGTTTACCTGTCGGTCACTGGATTCAAGGAGCTCTAAGAAATGAGCTCGAAGTCGGGTTGGATATTGTCAAGAAAACTGGTGTAATGCATGAGAAAGCAATCGAACAAACCAAAACTGATTTCCTGACCGGAAAATTTCCTTATCACAACAGGATTTGGTTTCTAGGGGCATTAGGTTTGTGGTTAAAGGAATTTGGTATGGAGCAAGGGTGAAGTTGGTTCGAGTGAAACAATATTTGCAGAGGTGGTGTCATGATAATTCCTTCCCTTAGATTTCCTGTGCAAGGTACTTTAGCAGAAACTGAGTCATTCAATTGAACTTGTGAGGAAAAATCGCACTAGTTTAAAAATTTATTTTATTGTTTTATAATGCTTCTCACAAAACTGTTCTCACTGCTCATGGATCGTTCACCAAGGCAGTTATACCAATATGTTAGATTAAAACTAAAAAAAAAGACCCGGCTGAATTATGGTGATCCAGATTTACTGAAGAAATTTGATGAAAAACGGCCATGTGTCTTTGTTCTTTCAACAGGCCGTACAGGGACCCATACTCTGGCAAGGTTATTAAATCTGGTAGACAATGTATTTGCATACCATGAACCCAGTCCTCAATTGACAGGAATATCCAAACTTTCGTATGAGCATTCGGATAACGATCTCGCCGCTGAGGTGATTTTAGAGGCTTTCTTCTCCTTGAGAATGGAGTTGCTCACAGATGCTTTATCTTTTGAAAAAGGATATATCGAGACATCTCCAGAGGGGTCTTTTTTAGCCCCGATTATCCTCAAGGCAGTTCCCAACGTGAAATTTATTCATGTAGTCCGAGATCCCAGATATGTCGTTAGATCTGCTATGAGGCGGAACTGGTATTCTGGAAACCCTGATGATAGAAACAGGATTATTTGTCGTACTAAATCTCCAATGGGGGAGAATTGGGAAACTCTTGATAGCTTTCAAAAAAATGTTTGGCTTTGGGCGGAAACAAACAGATGGATTTGTGACTTTACTTCCTCTCTACCTCAAAACCGTAAGCTTTTGATACGCTCAGAGGATATTTTTAATACTAGAGACGAGGAAATGGATAAGCTGTTTTCATTCTTGGGAAGTTCATTACCGCCTCATAGAAAGATATCATCGATCATTGGCAAAAAACTTAACCGACAAGAATCCGGTTCATTCCCGGAAGTTGCTGATTGGTCCGATTGTATGCATACTCATATGAGGAAAATAGCAGGGGGAATGGCCGAAGGTTTTGGTTATAAAGTTTAGAAAAATTAAAAGAGAAGCAACAAGCTTATGAAAACATTGCAGAAATATTTGGTAAAGATTCCAAAATCTACGTTACTTGGTAACTGGGTTAGATTGCTTGGTAGAAAATTGTGCTTACACGCATTAATTAGAAACAATCTTGATCAAGGTGAAGTATCTGGATTTGAAATTGTATCTGGCTACTCTTCCATCACTTTGAGAGACGGGACTTCTCTTTCCGCAATTGATGGTGAGATTCCTTACTACAAAGGCGCTACCATCCCCTCTGAGTACTGCGGAGTAGTTGTAGAATATATAACTCGCTATAAATATCCCCATTTCATGCCAAGTGCGCGGATTAGGACGGGACTGATTCCAAGAAATCATTTTCCGTTGTTTCTTGATCCTCAAAAATCCAATACATTGTATGAACTGCCGCCGCAGGATATAGATGAATTTCAATCTGCTCTTGAATTAAAAAAAGGAGACCAAGTTCTCGAGATTGGAGCATTTATTGGATTTGGAGCTCTAAGGATGAGTAGAATAGTCGGTGCTGAAGGTCGGGTGTTAAGCATCGAAGCGGATGAAGAGCATTTTAATGTTCTTAATCTAAATCTAGAGCAAAACAATATTACCAATGTGACCAGTTTGTATTGTACTGTTGCTGATGTAGACGAAGACGAACTTGATATCTACAAAGCAGGTAGCACTTCGAATTCTATTGTAGAAGGCGTTATTGAAGATGGCGAAGTATCCAAAGTCAAAGCAAAGAGTATTAAAACTATTCTCTCCGAAAATAGTATTGAACCTAATTTTTTGATACTAACAGTAAATGGTGCTGAGTTGCTTATACTTGAGGCATGCCGAGAGTTTCTAATTAACACTACATCTTTACGAATTATTGCACCTGGTTGGTACGATGATGGCCAAGGTGAAGTAGGTCCCAGAATTGCGGATTATCTTAAGTCTTTAGGGTTTCGTGTCTCACAAACCCCGGGGTTTCATGTGTTCGCATATAAATAACACAACTTTAAATCAATGTAATGATTGGAGTATGTTGTAATTTCCTAACTTGCCATTTGGATGAAGTCTTAGTTCCGGTTCAGCGCGTCAATGGGTTGTTTGAGATTCGTTAAGTTTTAAATCCTACAGTGCTTGATTTCAAACAGCCTTCTAGTTTTTCGGCTGAACGCGATTGGATATGTTCTTTCATTTTCGGGGAGATACTTGGTCTGCCTTTAAGAATTTCGAACGAAACATCTAGTGACTACACGATCCATCATGCCAATCGTAAACTTACTATTCCTGACGTTTTCTTCTCTTCTGCATCGTCCAATTGGCTAGAACTGGAATCCCTGCCGGAACTTCCACTTGCCTGTTGGTCTGTCTCTACTTCAGGTTTAGATGTTAATCTAGTCGACGATGTTGTCCCCGTACTTTTTGGAGCACCCGGTTTTTACTTGGATGAAATCGGTAATGGTTATTTGAATCTCGATATATTCGGATCCGTTTTTTTTAT
>JABGWU010000143.1 GCA_018645475.1 Opitutia bacterium | reverse complement strand
GTTGTAAATGTCCAGTCCTTCGGTCACACCATTATCATTTACCATAATAATAATGGTATCCTTTTCCCGATTTGTATCCTTTAGAAACTTCAATAAGCGTCCAAGGTTATAATCAATATTTTCGATCATCGCTAGATAGGTAGCATGCGTGTCATTTAATCCAGCTTCCCGGAATGGTATGATAAATTTTTCGGGAGCGGCTAGGGGAGTATGGGGGGAATAAGTGGCAAGGTAGCAAAAGAAGGGTTCATCCTTGCATTCTCGGATAAAAGTCATCGCTTCGTCAAAAAAAACATCTTCTCGGAAGCCCTTGGTTTCCATTCGTTTTTTATTACGAATAAAGGTCGCGTCAAAGTGTTTTAAGGGGCCGCCCACATTTGTCGAACACCAGTCGAATCCCCTTTTTTCTGGACCTGGTTTGTTGCCCAAATGCCATTTTCCAATGAACCCGGTTTTATATCCGCCCGTTTTCAAGAGTTGGGGCAAGAGAACAGCATCTTTGTGAAGTTGCTGCCTGGGGATAATCGTATGAGTAACCCCGGATCGGAATTCATGCATCCCGGTTAACAGGGCAGCCCGGGTAGGAGAACAAGAGGGACTGACATAAAAATTGTCAAAGCTCACGCTTTCTGAACGCAGTTTGTTGGTGTGTGGAGTTTTAAGGTATGGGTGCCCGTGTGCATTGACATCACCATAACCCTGGTCGTCGGTAAGAATGAAAATAATATTTGGTTTCTCGCTTGCAGCGAGGATGAAACAAAAAAGTAAGAAAGGGAGGAAATGGAAGGTTTTCATGGAATTATTATTCTATTTTATATATAGAAAAGACAAATATTACAATTACCCTCAGCAAGAAAATTTGTGCAATATTAAAATTCTGATCAATTTTTTAGATTCTTCTTTGATTGACCTGTAAGAATTTTTTTTGGAAACTGAATCAGGTTGGCAAATCATACGAAAAGTTTTATCAGCGAGGTAGGGCACCAATTTAATTTGGATGGTTACATTGGCTCATCTGAAGTACATGGGAATGGAAATGTAAATGATACATTTTTACTATTCTGCGAAGACGGAGATTCTTTAAATCGATATACTCTCCAAAGAATTAACCACGATGTATTCAAGAATCCAGAGGGATTAATGGAAAATTTTTCCCGCGTTACCCGGCATCTACAGGCTAAAATTGAAGATGACGGATCTGATAAGAAATGTCTTACTCTGGTGCCGGCCAAAGATGGTCGTTTTTTTCACAAGGATTCCAATGGGAATTATTGGCGGGTCACAAAATTTATTGATGGAGGAAGATCTTTTGATGTGCCGGAAGATATTCACCAAGCATTTGAAGCAGCCAAAGCGTTTGGTGATTTTCAGGCAAAACTTGCAGATCTTCCTGGCGATCCGTTAATCGAAACTATTCCAGATTTTCACAATACTCGAATGAGATTTGATCATTTTCGGTCCGTTTGTAGTAAAGATGAATTAGGATTGTTAAATGCAGTTCAGGATCTAGTTGATTTTGCTATGGAACGAGAACACCTAGCTGATTTAATTAAAGTCGAAAACTTTCCTTCCCGTGTTGTGCATAATGATACGAAGTTAAATAATGTGCTCCTTCATAAAAGAACAGGCGAAGGAATGTGTGTGGTTGATTTGGACACGGTTATGACAGGTTGTGTATTGCATGATTTCGGTGACCTTGTCCGCACGGCTGCTTGTTCTGCATTGGAAGACGAGCCGGGATTAGAAAAAGTTTTCTTTTTGCCCGAAACCTTTGAAGCTATTGTTGTAGGGTATTTGGAAACTGCAGGGAACATACTTGAACCGATTGAGATCGAGCACTTGGCAATAGCTCCACAAATTATTACCTATGAATTGGGTCTTCGTTTTTTAACAGACTATTTAGAAGGTGATGTGTATTTCAAAGTTAAACGGGTAGACCATAACTTGGATCGGGTGCGTGCACAATTTAAATTATTGGCATCCATGGAAGAGCATTTCGATCAGGCTAGGCAAATTGTGAACATACACACTTCGTCACATCTTACTCAATAGGGTATTTTTTCCTGACTTTATATCGTTTTCTTTTTCAGTTCATTTACTATTTTTAGGAACTCTTTATTTAGTGGTAAGTACTCAATATGTTTTCACACTTTTATAGATAAAAATAATTTATGAAATTTTATAAAGTCTATGCTTTTTTCATTTTCCCATTCTT
>JABGWU010000142.1 GCA_018645475.1 Opitutia bacterium | reverse complement strand
CATTAAAGATATTTCCTTCGAATGTAACATTTTCACTTTTCTCAAATCTTACCATACCGCCCTTAAATTCAACATTTTGAAAACTCAGGTTGCAGCTATTTGTGATTAACAAGGCTCTCTCCGAATTTGAAACCGTCATATTCGCGATGACTGCATCACCAAAATCCACCCGCTTTGCTCTGATAAGAAAAGCGTTCGGGTTTTTGCCGGTAAAAACAGTTTTGCCCGGACCGGCTCCGATTAAACTAACCCCCGCCTTGAGCCAGATAGATTGAGTAAACTGATAGGACCCTTCAGGTACATAAACGCAATCGATCTCCTTATTTTCAGAAGCATACTTAATTGCACGAACCAGCATTGATGACTGATCCATAGATGAGTCAGGAATGAGTCCGTAATCTCTGGCATTGATCGAGCGGGACTTATTGTATTCCAAGTAGTGCGCCCCCTCCCCTGACCCGACACCTTGAATCGATTCTGCAAAGCACAGGGCTTGGAAAACAAGGGTAAGAAATATCACACTCAGAAATGGAAGCTTTTGATTCATGTTACCTAAACTATCTGAACATCTTCCCGATTAAAACAACGAAGCTTCGATTTACTTCTTTTTGTTTTGGCGGTCTTTATTGGATGGCTTTCCTTTTTTTGCCCGCTTTGAATCTTTAGGATCAATAGTAGAGAAACTATCATCTAGCTTTGCCATTTCCTCTTTAAGCTGAGCGTGCATCGCCTTAACTTTCTTAGCATATTTGGATTTACCAGCCAGGTTGTTTAACTCCCATGGATCCTTCGTGGTATGATAAAGCTCGAATTCCGGATGTTTGACCACCCGGTCGATTTGGGTCTGGGCCGCTGGATTGGTTTTAGCCTCCTGCAACCATTCCTGCCAGACCTTGGCAAAAAACTTTCCGCTTTTGGGCTCCATCAAAACACCGAGATAATAATCGCTTTCCCGTTCAGGATTCCAGATCAACTTGTACTCTTTATTACGAATGGCTCTCTGTGTGTAGCCACCTGCCTGATGAATCAGGTACGCATGTTCACGATGACTGGAAGTTTTTCCATTCAGAACGGGTAACAAACTTTTGCCGTCAATTTGGGGAGCTTCTCCTCCGGCAATGTCCACGAGCGTAGGGGTAATGTCGCAATACATCGCGACTGCATCTGTCACGGCAGGCTTGATCTTAGTCGGCCAGCGTATAAGACAGAGAGCCTTGGTCCCGTAGTCATAGACCGACCATTTACCATTCGGTAAGGCAGTCCCCTGCTCACTCAAGAAGATCAGGACTGTATTGTCTGAAAGCTTAATATCGTCGAGCAACTTCATCGTTGCTCCAACCTGCTTATCGAGAACTTCCACCTCTGCCGCATGGATGGCCAGAGCTTCACGCGTAACCGGAGTATCCAGCATATGGGGAGGAACCACAACTTGATCCAATGGAAAATTGGAAGGATCGCCCACCGTCCATGGGTGGTGGGCATCCACGGAACCAATGACTACACAGAATGGGTTTCCCTTCTCCCTGGAGTCTTCCATAAACTTTTTCACTCCAGTCACCTCCCATTCCGGAGCACTATGATTGGCATTACTTTCAAACCCCGGAATTTTTTGAATATCCGAAGTATTAAAGTGGCTCTTGCCTGCTAAACCGACCTTGTAGCCAAGCTCTCCCAGATAGTTCCCTATATTTTCATATTTCTCCCGAGGCTTGATCCCATTGCTGTAAACGCCACTGGTTGGCGGAAGCAACCCGGTGTATAGCTCATGCCGTAACGGGCCGCACTGGGCAACCGAGCAAAAGAAATTAGTAAAGCGGACTCCTTCAGAGGCCAACCTGTCAATATTCGGCGTTCGTGTGTACAAGCCACCTTCCGTACATCCAAAGCTCGACCAACTGACATCGTCGGCAAGCACGATCACAAAGTTCGGCTTTTCGGCACATACGGCAGAGATAAGGAAAACAGATACGAGAAATAAAAAACAAGTCCTCATCGTATTTCCTTACTTTTCCTTTCTTTTTTTCTTCTTTCTTTTGGAGTCATCCTCCTCGTCATCTTCCCCACCACTGATCAAGCTCTGATAAAATTCGGAGACCTCCGATTTATCGAGAAAGCCACTCTTATCGCCGTCGGCCCGCTTGAAGCGGTTCTCGGTGTGATTACCTGTGTCAAAGGTCTGGCCAAACTCGTTTTCATCCAGCTTGCCATCGCTATTGGTATCGGCTTGCGCAAACCAGTCATCCGCACTCTTACGCGAGAATTTCCACCAGGTAAGCTGATCGAGAAGTACTGGAAACTCATCCTCATCAAGCAAACCATTGGCATCCATATCATATTTTTCAAAT
>JABGWU010000014.1 GCA_018645475.1 Opitutia bacterium | reverse complement strand
GTTATCTCCGTCGTCACTAGCAGGGTTTTCAAAATCTTGACCATTTGGATTTGACCAGTAAAGATTGTTGGTTGCTACATTGAGTAAAAACATATCAGCATCCGCTCCACCTGATTTCTCAAGGATTAAGCTTTGGTTTACATCTTCAGTGGTGACATTTATGTCATATTGATTACCTTGGCCATTGTAGTTCTCCCATATTGCTGTTCTTAAGATAGATCCAACAGCAATAAAATTGGTGCCTTCAAATCTAGGTGCTTCAATTACATTGGTGACGGTAACATATATGTAATGCCTAACTTGATCATTATCGTTTACATTATCAGTTGCATTAACCTCGACCACAAAGGTTGTATTTAAATCATAAGTGCTGATTGGTGATCCATAAAAAGTTGAAATTGGTGATACAGGAAAATGTCCCATTTGATTATCAACGGATTCATAATCAGGGACCACTTTAAAGGTTATTTCACCAGTTGAAGGGTCAATATTAAATTTCGAATTATCCAAGCTATCACTGGTCAGTCCATAAATAATTGTACTGTTGTCTTCATCCGAAGCATTTACATCAAAAACTACACCATTTCCACCTTCTGGATAACTTACAACTTGCTTAAAAGGCTTGTTGGTTCCGTTGTGGTCTAAGTTAGTGATTCCTTCCCAACCCGTGGCATAATTAAAATAAGGATACTCCTCTCCATTAATTATCGTTACTCGAACTGGCACAATTGTGGCATTACCATCATCCTGCACAGTCATATTAAAGTCATAAACATTATTACCACCGGAGTCTGTGGGTATTTCATAATCAGGTAATTGTAAAAATTTGAGTTGAGAAACTGAGCCTTGGCTTGGATCCATTGTGAATTGAGTCGCATCTAATCCAGATAAAGACCAGATGAAGTTTGTAGAAGAAGGATTATCATTGGGATCACTGGCGTTCAAATCAGCCACAAGTGTTCCATTATTTTCTTGAATATTACGCAGGAAAACCATTGGATATCCAAGTTGAACGGGAACACCCGTACGATAAATTACTGGGGGATCAGGAACCTCGGTTATAGTTATATTTATGGGTAGCGTGGCTGAATTCGTACCGTCGGTAACCAAGATATCAATGTAAGTTATACCCGAATAATTCGCCTTAGGAGTGAAAGTGAACAATCCAGTGTTACGGTTTAGGGTATGTGTACCATTGGAATCATCATAATTTGTAGTGAAAGTAATGGCATCTGCCTCAGGGTCCTTTGCATACGATCGTAAATTGGAAGACACCTGTATTTCCTCAAAAGTTACAAGAGAAAGGAAAGAAATAGATTGGTTTAAATCATCAAAAAATTCAGGCGGTTCATTTTTGGCGTTCACATCTACCGTGAAATTTGCGTCTGCATATCCTCCTCGACCATCAGAAACTCGAACCTCCAAAGTAAAGCTCGTAATGTTTGATTCGAAATCGGAAGGCTGATTAAACCTCAAACTACCATTGGGATCTAAAGCAAAAACAGAAGTTGCACCTGCTTGCTCTGTCCACGACATGGTGTCAGGCACTCCTGAATCATTATCATCATCTTGAACATATTGACTGAGGTTTAATTTGGCGTTTGTAGTAAGTGGTTCATCAATATCCAAGGGAATGACCGTAATAACTGGATAATCATTTATGTCCCTGATTTTCACATTAATGGTCTTGGGGTCAGACATTATGTTGGTAGCATCTTCTCTTACCCGAAAAGTAACTTCGTATATGTTATCCCTATTTGTATCCAATGGATTTTCAAAATTGGGATTAAAGTCAGATCTGAATGAAAGGCTGCCGGTTGAAGCATTAACCTCAAACTTTGTTTGGTCTAAACCACCTGTTTTCAACCAGGTAACAGGTGCACCGATGTCTGCAATGTCTGGGTCGGTAAATTGAAGATTCGTCACGAAAAGACTATTCTCATCAACACTAACATTAAAATCGTCCAGCGTTGAAAGAAGAGAGTCTGGATCCACGACTGAAGGACTAACAATAATCGGTTCTTCCTGCTGATCAGTAATAACAATATCAACATACTGATAATCGGATGAGTTACCATCCTGAACACTTATTTTTATGCTAAAGTTATTATCGTTTCCGGCATCCGTTGGATTTTCAAAATCCGGCACGAAACTATTTTTAAATGAAAGCTCAGCTTGGTATGGAGAAGATGTACTATTTTGATCGATTAAATTAAAATTATTCGCGTCGGTTGTACCATCACTTAACAAAGAAAATGAAATTGGTTCTCCGTCATATTCGTAAACAAAAATTTGAATGGGGGTAGCTGCAGATGAATTTTCGGGATATTGAAAAGTCAAGCGTTGAGAAGTAGCATAGTTTGAAACATCTGTTTCAATCCCTTGGCGTTGGAACTTCCAGATTAATGGAGGATCGGGTACAGGGGAAACTGTTGCAGTAAGTGTTTTGGTTACAGATAATCCATCAGCATCTCTTACGCTAATAGTAAATGATTCCGTTTGAGATTGATTTGAATCTGGAAACTGGACGATTACAGAGTTCTGTGGAGTGTAAGTAAAGGATGGAATTTGCCCTACTGTATTTGCCCATGTAATGACTCCTCCTTGCGATGGAACACTACTCGTACTCCAAACTAAAGTGTTATTATCATCATCTGAGGAATCCGCTCCACCCGTTTTACCATTAGGACCAAAATCCACATCAGCTCCCGTGATAAAACCGACAGGCATTGTCCATGAATTCCCTTCCACTAATGAAAAGGTGGAAGAGAAACCAATCCCCTCTTGGATTTGAGGTGATTCGGCTTCATCTAAAAGTTGAATCGAAATAGGGAAGTCTTTGTTGTAAGCTCCATCTGTTACTCGGGCGATAACATGATATATATCGTCACCGTTCGAATCACTTTTGTCCTCGTAATTCATCAAATTCGCAAATCGTAGTTGTCCAGTACTTCCGTCAATAGTGAAAAAACTGGCATCATCTCCACCCGCCTTAGAGAAAGTTAATGTATCTGTCAGGTCTGGGTCGGTCGCATCCAGGTCAACCAAAACATGAGAACTACTAGCGTTCGATTCAATTACGGAGTAACTCCCCAAAGTTGTAACCCAAGATGGAAAATCATCATTAACCGGTGTAATGGTAAGCGTGATGGTGAACTCCTCAAAGAGTGAAGGATTATCCTGATCCTCAACCTTGATTGTAAAACTTTCTAGCCCTCCTTCAGTGGTGGCATTAGTATCTGGATGATAATCAATCCAAATTTGAGAGGCAGAAACAGAAGATGCCGTAGTTAATTCATTTAAAGTTCCCATCGGAAAGAGGCTTCCGGATGTAATGCTGTAATAAACCCTCCCCTTGCTAGGAGTAGTTGAAAGTGACCACTTAGGATTGCTTACATCGCTTGCGTCAGGATCAGTCACGGATAACAAAAAATATTCTCCTGCAGGAGATGATTTGGTAACATTATAAAAAGAATTCGCATCTGTATCAATGTGGTCCTCCGAAATTGTTTTAGTTAATCCACCATTAGGTTGAATGGAAGGTGCCTCATCGATATCGTCAATCGTTATAGTTACAGTTTGATTAACATCTGAATTGTTTAGATCGATTCCATTGACGGTTATGATGTAAGTATTGTTATTTCCTAGATCCAAGGGTGTCTCAAAGTTTGCACCTGAATTAGAAATAAATTTTATCTGGCCAGTGCCTTGATCAACAGTAAAGCGATCATTATCATTTACCCCCGAAGGTAAAGAAAGAGTGACAACATCCCCTGCATCTAATTCAAATGGTAGTACATAGGCTGCAAGTTGTTTATTTTCATCGAGTTGATAAGAGGCATCCGCAAAAGCAACTTCGCTCACATTTGCGGAGTTTCTAAATTTCAGTTTGGGAGAATCGTTTGTACCAACCATTTCAATGGTAAAAGAGTGAGTAACATTTGCACCTGTTCCTAAAGCAGAAGAATTAAGGTCAAAAGTCGCGTTACCTTCAAAATGGGCTAACGGAGAATAAACCAAGGTAAATGATGAATTAGCCTCTTTGTTAAGGCTAATTGTGCCCGAACCATTTGATGTTCCCTGTTGAAATGGTCCCGATCCCGGGATAAGCGCCCAATTTTCATAACTGTCACTCGGATTTCCAGTTAAATTCCCATCCAATATTATAGTAAGGTCATTCTCCTCCAAGCCTGGAAAAATCGGATTATTAGCAACCCCCGATCCATTACCACCGCTGGGATATGTAATGGCGTGAACACGCACAGAAAACTGTGAAAGTACACAGAAAACTAAAAGTGCTCTTAAAGTAAACATTACAAAGGGTTAATTAGGAAATATTTTTAGACATTTTAATCCATACAACAAGTTTATAATCTCGGTCGTATTTTTAGTTTCTTTAGTTTTTTTGTTACCCATCACTTTTTAAAACCACAAATGGTCCTAAATCACTATGAAAAATATTCATAAGAACTTGCCACAAGTGATAATTTAATAACATATTTACCAACTTATGACAAACTCTGCCTCGCCCACCACTCCCAAAAGCAATTATTGGAGAGCCAATTTATCTATTACTTTTAAAATTCTAATTATATGGTTCGTCGTATCATTTGGATGTGGAATCATTTTCAAGGAAGAATTAGATCAGTTTTCCATTGGCGGGGCTCCTCTGGGATTTTGGATGGCTCAGCAGGGTTCAATCATAGGTTTCGTTATCCTCTTAATCATTTATTCATTCCTTATGAATAAACTGGACCAAAAACATGGCTATGCAGAGGAGGGGGAATAATGGAACAGACCACATGGAATTTTATTTTTATTGGGATAACGTTTAGTGTATATATTGGTATCGCAATCTGGTCGCGTGCTGGCTCGACCAAAGAATATTATACTGCAGGTGGCAGCGTTTCGCCCTTTGCAAACGGAATGGCAACCGCAGCGGATTGGATGTCGGCAGCAACTTTTATTTCCATGGCTGGAGGGATCGCTGCTGCTGGATATGGTGCTTCTAAATTTCTGATGGGATGGACCGGTGGGTTTGTGTTACTTACCACTTTAATGGTTCCTTATCTGAGGAAATTTGGAAAAGCAACCGTGCCCGATTTTGTGGGAGATCGATTTTATTCAAATGGTGCGCGACTTGTGGCTGTAATCTGTGCCATTTTTATCTGCATGACTTATATTATGGGGCAAATGCGCGGGGTGGGAATTGTTTTTTCCAGGCTGTTTGCCATCGAAATATGGCAGGGAGTTATGATTGGCGGTGGAATTGTTTTCTTTTACGCCGGGTTAGGGGGCATGAAGGGAATTACATACACTCAGGTTGCTCAATATTGCGTGATGGTATTTTCCTACACCATTCCGGTCATATTCATTTCGATCATTATCACTGGTGATGTAATACCCCAGCTTGGTTTGATCGGAGATTACATAAAAGATGGTCCTGAAAAGGCTCAGCCCCTGCTTCAAAAAATAAATCAAATTTCCATCGATCTTGGATTTAATGAATACACCGCGGGCACAAGTAACAAATTGGATCTTTTTTGCATCACCGCAGCCCTCATGGTTGGAACAGCCGGGCTCCCCCATGTGATCGTTCGCTTTTTTACAGTTAAAAATGTGCGTGCCGTTCGAAAGTCAGCCTATTGGACATTAAGTTTTATTGCTATTATTTACCTGACTGCTCCTGCCTTAGGTATGTTTGCCCGCACCAATTTCATTGAGGAAATAAACGGAAAAAAATACCAGGATGCACCCGAATGGTTCATCAATTGGGAAAATCAAGGTATGATTGCATGGGTAGACAAAAATAATGACGGCATTATGCAATACCGAGTAGGAAATGTTTTTTCGGGAAAACCATCTTTCAGCGACGAACCCCGAATAGTAGGAAATCCACGACAAGTGACCAATGAGATGGATCCATCTGCCAATGAAGTTTATTACGACAAGGATATTATTGTGTTAGCAAACCCGGAAATGGCCGGACTTCCCAAATGGGTTATTGCATTGGTAATGGCAGGGTGTGTGGCCGCGGCATTATCGACTGCAGCAGGACTGTTGTTGGTTCTATCCACCTCAATTTCCCACGATTTAATGAAAAAAATCGTGAAACCGGACATTTCAGATAAACAGGAAATTCGCTATGCCCGAATTGCTTCCTTTGGTGCCCTCGTAATAGCGGCATACTTTGGCATCAATCCACCCTCCAGTTTTGTGGCAAAAACCGTGGCTTTCGCATTCGGATTAGCTGCATCTTCCTTCTTCCCTACCCTAATTATGGGCATTTTCTCCAAGAAAATAAATAAACAGGGTGCGATTGCCGGAATGATTTCTGGGATTGGGTTCACTCTTGGATATATCATTTATTTCCAATTTATAACTGAAAGTAAAGATTACTGGTTTGGAATATCACCAGAAGGAATTGGTTTTATCGGAATGTTCATTAACTTCGTTGTTGCATTTACAATAAGTTCGATCACTCCACCACCACCCAAAGAAATACAAGACATGGTGGAAGAAATTCGTATCCCCAAGGGCACAGGGAATGCAATCAACCATTAACAGAGAAAAACCTACACATTCGAATCATGAAATTTACTAATTTTTCGCTTGAAAAGTTTACTCTCTCTAATTCATAATGAGTAACAAATTCATGAAAAATATAATTCTAATCCTATCTTTTACTCTGTTCTCCGGTTTTCTTTGTGGACAAGAAAATAAACCTAGCGGAGACTACCACTTAGGGTTTCGTATTGCACCAAGAATTAGTACACTTGGTGCAGGTTTAGAGGTAGCGAAGGGTTTTACACCAAATTTTGGTGTCCGTGCGGGGTTCAATTATTTCTCTTACGCTTACGACGCGAAGGAATCGGATGTTTCCTACGATTTCGAATTAGAGCTGAAAAGCTTTGCCATGTTTGCAGACTGGCACCCATTTAAAGGTGCATTCAGGCTAAGCGGTGGTCTTCTCATTAATGGAAATGGTTTAACCGGAAATGCAAAACCAACTGCACCCGTAGACATTGGTGGAACAGATTATAGTCTTGATTCCATAAACCTAGATATATCCTACAACACTATTGCCCCTTATGTTGGTCTTGGTTGGGATACAACTTTCGGAGATGACGACAATTGGGGGTTTGCTTTCGATTTAGGCTTAATTTATTCGGGATCCGCGGAAGCTGCTCTTAGTGTTTCAGGTCCAGGCAAAGTAGCGGCAATTGGTGCAGGTGATGTAAAGAAAGAACAGGATGAACTTCAAAACGATCTCGATTCACTCAAATGGTGGCCGGTTGTAAGTGCTGGTTTAGTTTATCAGTTTTAAAGGTTCTATTCTCAAAGCCCAACGGGGCAATATAAAGCAACCTAGTTTGCTAGAAGCATTAGTGTCCTCCAATTAAAATTTCTTTAATTATTGGGATATTTCTGCTTTACACGAGTTGTGTCGACTGAGATTCTAGATGAGCGGTAAATTCTAATTTTCTTTATTTAAAATCATGATCGAAAACAGACGTAAATTCTTAGCTCAATCCAGTCTCTTTGCCACATTTGCTATTAGTGGCACTAAGTCGTCGGGGAAAATCATTGGTGCTAACGATCGTATTAATGTCGCTGTTTGCGGTATCAAAGGGCGAGGAACATCCCACATGGGGGGACATGGGAGACAAAAAAATGTGGTCATATCTCATTTAGTGGACCCTGATACCCGCTTACATGAAGCCCGTAAAAAATTTATCGTATCCAAGTTCAAAAATACGCCAGAATGTGTACAGGATGTACGCAATGTATTGGACAATAAAGAAGTGGATGTCATTTCAATCGCCACCCCAAATCATTGGCATAGTTTAATGTCTATTTGGGCATGCCAGGCGGGCAAGGATGTTTATGTGGAAAAACCACTTAGCCACAATCTATTTGAAGGGAAAAAATTAGTCGAGGCGGCCAAAAAATATGGACGGATCGTTCAGCATGGCACTCAAAATCGTTCTCTTAGTAAATGGTCAGATTTAGCGAGTGAAATTGCATCGGGAAAAAGAGGAAACCTCGAAATTGCACTTGGCCCCTGCCACAAACGTCGTAAATCCATTGGT
>JABGWU010000002.1 GCA_018645475.1 Opitutia bacterium | reverse complement strand
TTTTTCTCCCCCCTTCCTCGTGGAGCTGGCCATTATACCGCGACCGACCGGCCACAATGTCGCATTGGTAACCGGTCACTACATCCAGCCCGAGCTCGGGGCGGGACTTTGCCCGATAATGAATGCCACTGTTTCCTCTATCGGAAATTCGCACTTTAACGCGAAGGTCGAAGTTTTGAACCGTCGCCACTTTCCAAGTAAGAAAACGATTCATCTTTAGAGAACCGTCCGTTTCCCCGATCAATACTCCATCCTTTTGGGACCATAACTTTTCATCACCAGACCAATTTCGTATACGGTTACCTGGTCCAATTAGATTCGCGAAACCGTCTCCACCCGGTTGATTGGCTACCTGGGCAGCAGAAACCGGATATGGATCCGTCGATTTAGAAAGAGGTCCTTTCATCGGAGATAAGGGCCCACCCAATTCCCTTACCCGCTGGTCCGTCAATCCCCTCATTTCTTTCAGGGTTTTTGTATATTTGGGATTGCTCGCCAAGTTAATCAGCTCATCGGGATCATTTTTTAAATCGTGTAAGAATTCATAATTTTTTTCATCCACATAGCGAACATACTTAAATCGGTCACCACGCATTCCCTCGAATGCGGGAATTCGATGCCGCACCGCAAAATGTTCGTGAAAAGTGTAGTCTCTCCACGAGATTGATTTTGAATCTGAAATTAATTTTTTAAAAGTTTTGCCCTGATATCTTTTGGGAATTTCCACCCCAGCCCATGAAAGAAAAGTGGATGGAAGATCGAGATTGAGAACAGATTCCTTCCGGACCTGTCCACGGGCTTTTCCTTTAACCCGGGGATCATACACCACCATGGGAACACGAAGAGATTCCTCGTAGTGTGACCATTTACCGGCAAAGCCACGATTTCCCATATGATATCCGTTATCCGCAGTGTAAACAATAATTGTATTCTCTGCCAAGCCCTGCTCTTCCAATGCCTTCATAAAACGGCCAATTGCATTATCAATTCCACTAACCATACGCAGGTAAGCACGCATATTGGTTCGATACCGCTCATCCGTATTCCATCTCCAAAAAAAGCGTTCCCGATTGATGGTAGTTTTTAAAAAATCTGGTTGCTTTTCAAAAATCTCAGGATCATTCAAACGGGGAGGAGAAATCTCATCCTCCTCATACAATCCATCCATTGCCCGGGGCCAAGGGAAATGTCCAATTCCAGGACGCCGATCACTATCTTCTGCATGACAGGCATTAAACCACATATTCATGGCAAAAGGTTTTCCCTTAGGCTGATTCTTAATAAATTCGATACCACGATCTACGATCAGTTCCGTTTCATGCCGAAGTGTTCCATCCTCCTGTTTTTTATAAAACGGATTTCGACCAATTTGATGGAATTCATCAAAATGATCTTGGGCTTTCCACCCCTTAGGCATTTTCGCATGCCACTTACCGGCAAATCCGGTACGGTATCCAGCCTCTCTCAAATAATCCACATAAAGCTTCTCCACCGCTTCTGGCTTGGCCATGTCATGGTTTCCAGGAACTCCATAACTTCGTCCCGTCAAACCGGTCAGAATAGATGTCCTGCTTACCCAGCAAATCGATTGACTGACAAAGGCATTCTCAAATCTTGTTCCCTCATTAGCCAGACGATCAATATTTGGGGTCTTGGCAAGAGGGTGTCCGTAGCACCCCAGAATACTCGAAGTCTGGTCGTCTGTGAAAAAGAAGACGATGTTAGGTTTTTTGGCCAAACCTGTTATGAACGAACTTAGTAAAACGAAAAAAAGAAAGTAGAATTTCATTAATGTATATATGTTTAGAGAATTCTAATTCTTATATTTATGGCAGAAATTGCGAATACTTAGTTTTTTGAATTTTCGAGATCAGCTTGATTCTGTTTGGCTAGATTGATCAAAACTTTAACCCGATCAGGAAATTCTCCCGCCCAATTTCTTTTTTCTCCTGGATCTTCTTTTAAATTCACCAGAAAAAACTTCTTATCGTCCTTGCTCAATTCTTCAACTCCTTGCGGTCTAACATTCTCTTTGGCTTTGGCATACAGTTTCCAGTCATCCTCCCTCATTACCCATTGTGAATTCTTGTTTCCCAACTGCCAGTAATAACTTTCATGAGGAGATTTTAATTTTAAATCCCCAATGATACCAACCATAGACTTCCCGTCTAACTTATGACCTTTTGGAATCTTCGCCCCTGTCCATTCAGACAAAGTCGGCCACCAATCAGTCCCGGTGACAAACTGTTCGCGAATCTCACCTTTCGGAATAGTATTTGGCCAGGAAACTACAGAAGGAACTTTTATACCACCTTCAAATAAATTCCCCTTATGTCCGCGATATGGGCCAGCACTTCCACCTCCTCCAAAAGTACGCTCCTCTACACTGTGCCCATGATCTGATTGAAAGATAAAAATCGTGTTTTCGCGTAAGCCTTCCTTTTCCAAATGGTTAAGCACTCTCCCGATCAATTCATCCGTAGTACTAAGAAACGCGGCATATTTGTTGCGTGGATGAGGTAAATCCTTATGTTTCTGACGCCATTTGCTGGTAGCTTGTAATGGGTAGTGAGGCCAATTGATTGCCCAGTATATAAAAAAGGGATTCTTCTTGTTTTGAGAAATAAAAGAATTGCATTCTTTAACCATTAAATCTCCAAAGTATTCACCATCTCTCCAGATCTCTTTCCCTTGTTTCCAAAGATCGTGCCGGTTCGGGCCATTCCAATAAAAAAAATGACTGTAGTTATCAATACAACCACCCATATGCCCAAATGAATAATCAAAACCCTGTGCATTGGGCATAGTCTCCGGGGTATAGCCCAAGTGCCATTTCCCAATATGTCCGGTGGTGTAACCGTTTGATTTCATCAACTCCGCCAATGTGAGTTCAGAACTTGGCATCCCTGGACTTCCTTTGGAAGAACTTACATTACCTGGAACCCCTGCCCTTGCAGGAATCCTGCCGGTTAATAACCCAGCTCTCGAGGCCGAGCAAATTGCTGAAGGTGCATACATATTTGTAAATCGAATACCCGTCTCAGCCAACCGGTCTATAGTGGGAGTGAACAAATCCTCAGATCCATAACAACGAGCATCCACACTCCCCTGATCATCAGTGTAAACTAATACAACATTTGGTTTGGCTTCGCTTTTGTAAACCCACAACAAAATAATAGGATATAAGATTTTTTTAAAGAAGCTTGAGTATTTCATTAAGTTTAATGTTTGAAATAAGAATTAACACTTACGATCTTAAAAAAATTTCAACAACCAACAAATGATATTTTTTAGATTTATAAAAATCTAACCATATACCCTCTTTTATAAATAAACATGTTATTTATAATTTTAAATATCCGTCCATTAAGCTATGTTTTGGTATTTATGCCAAAAACTGAGTCAAACAAATAGCATCTTGACCAATGTTTATTATTGTAGCTATCCTCATAATTTATCGTCTTCTTAAAATTCAACTTTATATCTTAATATGTTAATCACCACACTTGTTATCGTCGGAGTTTTAATCGTCCTAGTAATGATCATTGTTGGGATCTACAACAAATTAGTCACGCTCAAAAATCGTTTTGAAAACGCCTTCTCTCAAATAGAAGTTCAATTACAAAGAAGATATGACCTTATTCCCAACTTGATTGAAACCGTCAAGGGTTACATGAAGCACGAAAAGGAAACTTTGGAAGCTGTTATTCAAGCTCGCAACCAGGCACAAAGCAGCCTAAAGGCTGCTTCTCAAAACCCTGGGGATGCTGGCGCAATTGCTAGTTTGGCTGGAGCCGAAGGCATGCTAGGGGGTGCTCTTGGACGTATCTTTGCATTGT
>JABGWU010000141.1 GCA_018645475.1 Opitutia bacterium | reverse complement strand
GAACTCAAAATAAAAACTCGGAAATGAGGAACCGGGCCTATCGCATCGTCCTTTACAAATTGACTGATATCCTCATCAACATGATCTGCATCAACATAACCCGAATCATCAAGAACCATAACTTTTTCATCCACAAGCTCAGCCTTTCGACCCTTTGCACTGCCTTTTTCAAACACCAGAACATTTCGACCCCGAGATTCTGGCATAGCAAGAATTCTATCGAGAAGCATTTCCGCTTCTTGAAATTTTTCCAGCTTTATTTTTGTGTCTGCCTGAGCACGGAGAACTTTATAGTTATCGGGGTCTTTTTCAAGCACCTGACCAAAACTTTTTTCTGCGTCCTGATACTTGCCTTCAGCAAAAGCCTTCTCACCATTTGAAAATATCTTATCTGCATCCTGTGCATACAATGCCACTGATGAGAACAATAAAATCAGGAGCTGTACAATCGATGCTGCAATTATTTTTTTTGACAACTTTTTCATTTTGGAATCCCTATCATTTAGCATTTTCAAAAGTTGCAGGCCATAAAAACACAAAGGCTGTGCCACCCCCTTCTACAGGCTCAATTCGGATAGAACCATTTGCCTCTTCTACCAGCTTTTTGACAATAGGCAAACCCACACCTGTATTTTCAAAATTATCTCCCGCTTGCAGGGTTTGAAACATTTGAAAAATCTTTTCGTGGTATTTAGGGTCTATACCCGGCCCATTGTCCGCAACTGTGAATTCATAAAACTCACCTTTTCTCTTCGACGAAATGACTAACCTTTTATTCGCACTAGAATTATGCTTGATCGCATTACTGAACAAATTTGAAAATACCTGACTCAGCTTTATAGAGTCTGTCGTGAAAATTGGCATCTCAGGTTTGATCTCCACATCTACATCATCGCCAGCACCGATGAAATCCAGGACTTCATGAATCAAGGCATCCACTTTTATTGTCTTTCCCTCGGGAGAGCTTTTACCCGCTCTGGAATATTCAAGTATACCCTGAATTAGCGCATCCATATTTTTCACTTTTGCCTCAAGGCGACCCAGATTACCTCTAATCTCATCGGTAATATTCTCACCCAAGTCATCTTTAATCCAATGGGTTAGATGAGCCACGCCCCTTAAAGGTGCTTTCAAATCGTGCAAAGCAACATTTACAAACTGAGCTAAATCTTCATTTGCCCTATTTAATTCTATCGCCCTTTGTTTCACCTCTTTTTCAACCACCTTGGTTCTCATCTAATTCATTTCAAATATCATAGCCAATAAAAACAAAACAGTATATACGGCTCCACTTGCAACCTCAGGAAGTTTAAGGCTGACAGCCCCCTTACATTATTCGCCAACCTGCGAAAATAGGGACGGCCTGCAATATTAACGGGAATGGGAAAGGTCAATTCCATCGCCCTGTCTTCAATTAAAGTGCCATATAAGTGATGCTTTTCATCGACACGGTTACCTTCATATACAGTCAGGTTTAAACCTTTGGCTGTTTCCACCTGCATTATTTCTTCAATCATTTGCTCAATGAGATAAACGCCAACAATAAAACCCGCAAAACGTTTCTCTTCGGTCAACAAGAGACACGGGAACTTAACTATCTCGGTAGTGAGGGTAAAAAATAAGAAATCCTTTGCCGCTTTTACCCTCCTCTATAAGTGTAATCTGGGATGAACTCATCACATTCCCACTTTCCAAAGAACGAATAAGGTATTTTTGACGGGTTGAGTCACTGAAAAGATCAAAAGCCAAGGCGGCCTTATTTCCCTCCATCGGGTGAACCTAATATACAGGCTAGCAAGACTCACGTTTCTCCGTCCTTATCATTTTTCCTTCTTTGGAACGCTCAGAAAACTGAAAGCCTCTTAGCCGATCAAACCTGGCTTTCTCCTCATACTCCTGTCTCTTTGCGTGAGGCACTTTGGGTACCCACTCTAGGGCTTGAATATAATTTTGATTTCTTATAATAGATTCTGCAAAAATATGAAATTATTCCCGGCTAACAAAATTTGAAGATCGAAAAGAACACTGATCCAGAAACCAAAATAGCGATTAGCAAAATAATTTTTATTT
>JABGWU010000140.1 GCA_018645475.1 Opitutia bacterium | reverse complement strand
GTTGAGCTTACATACACTTTCTAAGTTTAATACTTAAGATAAGTTTTCTAGGGCCGTCCTTTGGGACGGCCCTTTTTTGTACTTAAAATAAACATCTGTGTTTATTGAAAAATTAAATTTTAATGGAAATCGGTTGCATATTATAGGATAAACATTCGAATTATTAATATTTATATTCTTACCTAATAAATTTAAATATGATTAATTTAAATAATGGATATTCAGTTCTTCCTGCTTCTCCAAAGTATAAAACAGGAGAAGTGATAAACCATGTAAAATACAACTATCGTGGTTTAATTGTTTCCTTAGATGAAACCTGCAAAGCTGCAGATGATTGGTACCAATCAAATCAAACACAACCTGATCGAAACCAGGCATGGTACCATATATTAGTAGATGGAGCTAAACATGTTACCTATGTGGCAGAATCAAACATTGAACTAGATAAGAGTGGACATTCTGTCGTTCATCCATTACTCAACTTGTTTTTCTTCGGAATTGACGAAGAGAATAATCGTTACCTACGAAATGATGTACCTTTTGATCCGGGTTCACCACCAGATGCACAACCTCCCCCTCCTCCCGAAGATATACCACCAATACCTCCCAATCTTGCATAATCTTATAATCAGTAAACTTAATACCTAAATAAGCTAAAACAGAGCTATCGTGATACTTGTTTTAATTCAGAATATAGTGTTTCAAGTTCAGGCATTAAAACAACCTTTTTTTGCCCTCTTCTTAGAGGTTCTCCCCAAATAGAATCAATTTCAACTGGCTTACCATCAAGAAAATCGATCAAACTTGATGGTTTATAGGCACCCATTGGTTCAGTTAAGGAAAACTGTCTTTCTAAAAATGTGTCTTCGATCAAAATTCCATACTCCTTTGCTGCAGATTGAATTTCTTTCATTAAAACCTTTGCCCGGTGCCTCAATTTCCGATTGCTCAAGATCAGATCGGTCGTGATTCCACCACCCGCAATGCTCAATCCATTAAAGGGTATATTCCAACACAACTTTTTCCACAATGCTTCATCCAATGAATCGGATCGCTTGACTTGGATACCAGCTTGTTGAAAAACGTCCACCATCGCATTTGTGCGGGAAGATAAAACCTTTCCAAGTTGACCAAATTGAACATAACCGGCTAGCAAACTTTCAATAGAATTTGGAGTTGTACGATTAATACAGGTAAAGCAAAGTCCACCCACTACATCCCTGTCATTTCCGAATGAATCTGTCAGGTTTTCCACATTACCCATTCCATTCTGCAAAGATAGTAATGCGGTATCAGAGTCTACCATTGGACTAATTATATCGGCGATGTCTTGATTTACAGTGGACTTACAGGCAATAATTACCCAGTCGCAGATTCCAATTTCTTGGGCATCTTTATAAATTTTCAGATTATAAATTTTTTCAGATTTTTTTTCCGGTCTATGATGCACCAGTGTAAATCCATCCGATTTTACATCTTCATAATTGCTCCTGAGAAGAAAACGAACATCCACTCCAGCTTTTTTAAGCATAAGTCCATAATAACTACCCACTGCACCCGCACCAACCAGACCGATTTTTCCAACCATCTTGAAAATATTGGCTAGTGTGCCAGAGTTTTCACTTTTATATTTTCTGAAATTTCAGAACGGTCGGGGTAATCCAGTGTATAATGTAACCCCCTACTCTCTTTTCGCTGTAATGCTGAACGGACGATTAATTCAGACACACAAACCAAGTTTCTTACTTCAAGGAGTGGAAGGTCGACCTTTGCATTCCAGTAATATTCATTGATCTCCCTACCCAAATTTCGAATTCTCGTCTGTGCACGTTCCAACCGTTTTGTGGATCGAACTATTCCGACATAATCCCACATCGTTCTTTTTAATTCATCCAGGTTATGAGATAACACGACTCGTTCATCTGATGCTGCAACATCCCCATCCACCCACTCGGGCAATTGAAATGTTTTCTCTTTTTGATTTTCAAGAAACTGACATACCGCTTCTGCACCACGATAAGCTAGAACTACAGCTTCCAATAACGAGTTACTCGCCAACCGGTTCGCCCCATGTAATCCAGTACAGGCAACCTCACCACATGCATACAGTCCATCTAGTTCAGTCGAACAATCAAGCTCCGTCGGAATACCACCACAAGAATAATGAGCAGCAGGCACCACAGGGACCGGCATCTGAGAAGGGTTAACTCCGCGATTTACACAGTTTTTATAAACATTCGGAAAGCGGTCAGGAAAATCGATATCCATAGAAGGGGTATCCAGTCGAACAAAAGGTGCACCCGTTCTCTTCATTTCCCGATCAATAGCACGTGCAACCACATCACGGGGTGCTAAATCTGCCAATGGATGATACTTCTTTAAAAATGCCCTTCCCTTCCCGTCAATTAATTTTGCTCCCTCTCCACGAACTGCCTCAGTAATCAAAAAACGGTCCCCCTTTTGAGAATGAAAGGTGGTTGGGTGAAATTGAATAAACTCTAGATTCATAGAGGCTAAGCCCGCACGTGAAGCAATCGCAATTCCATCTCCTGTAGCAATCGAAGGGTTGGTTGTATAAAGATAAGTTTGACCAGCCCCACCTGTGGCAAGAAGTACTGCTGGAGATGCAATAGTTTTTACTTGCTCCTCCAAGCCATCATAAAAATAGAGCCCCAAGACTCGGTCATCTACACCCTCGACTTGAACTCCTAGTTTACGAACTTTTTTTGCGGTTATTAAATCAATTGCAAAATAATGTTCAAATAAATGAACTCCCTCATTTGCTATCGCAGCAAGCAAAGCATCTTCTATCGCTTTTCCGGTAATGTCTTTAACATGTAATACCCGTCTTTTACTGTGTCCACCCTCCTTGCCTAGAGAAATCCTTCCATCATCCAAGCTTGAAAATGACACACCTAAATCAATAAGATCCTGAATTCTATCCGGTCCCTCCTTTAATATTTCACGTACGACCTTAGGATCACAAAGACCATCTCCTGCTTCCAGGGTATCCTCTACATGTTTATCCAAATCATCTCCTGCAGAAGTAACAGCAGCAATTCCTCCCTGGGCATAATTGGTATTCGATTCTGCCTTATCTTTTTTTGTAAAAATTGCCACTCGATGACCGGCTTTAGCTACATTTAGCGCAAAACTAAGACCAGCAATTCCACTACCCACAATTACGAGATCATATTCACTTTCCGGTTTCATAATAATGAGAGAATTTATATTATTTGATTATCAATCAATCGAACTTTTTCAATCCATACCGCGAGTACAATAATAGACTGATTTGGAGTGATTTTGTTTAAGGGATCTAAATTTTCTTTATCAACGATTTCAATGTAATCTACCTGAATCAATTTCCCACATTTCAAAATAGTAAGGACTTCTTCCTTAATTTGATCCGAGTCCACAATCCCCTCATCCACTAAGTTAACTGCTCTTTGTATCGACTTGTAGAGCAACAAAGCATCCCTACGTTGGATAGGAGAAAGATATGAATTCCTAGAGCTCATCGCCAGACCATCTTTTTCCCTCATGGTATCACAGACCACCACTTTGATCGGAAAATTTAAGTCTTTGATCATCCTTTTCAAAACCGTAACCTGTTGAAAATCTTTTTGCCCCAAAGCAACCATATTGGGCTGACAGATATTAAAGAGTTTTGCACAAATCGTAGTTACTCCCTGAAAGTGAGTAGGTCGAGTAGAACCGCAAAGACATTTAGTTAATTCTTCCTCAATCGTAAAAGTTGAAAATCTGTCACCGTATATTTCTTCACTCTTTGGAATAAAAACAAAATCGGTCCCTCTATCCTTACAAAGTTCAATATCTCGCTCATGATTCTTTGGGTATTGATCTAAATCTTCTCCAACACCAAATTGGGTGGGGTTTACGAAAATGGAGAGAATAACAACATCAACTCGGTTCCTCAATGAATCAACCAAGGATAGATGACCTTTATGCAGAAAACCCATAGTGGGAACAAAACCAATTTTCTTCCCCTCTTGTTTCAGTCCAAGACTGATTTTTTGCATTTCATCAATAGAACGAATGATTTGCATCTGAAATTTTTAGATAATTAGTAAGCCTTGGCCATCACCACTCGTCCGGGGCTTGGATTACCACTAAACAAGCATACTCCAGCTTCTTTTGAATTTTCAGGTATACAACGGATTGTAACTTTTAATTCATTTTTTATCTGCTCTTCCCATTTCGAATCCCGATCCCAATGAACCCATGCGAAACCACCATGGATTTCCGCTTTACTTTTATCAGATGGAGTGAAAAATTTATAAAACTCATCTTTATCGTCAATAATCTTGGTGTGTTCCTCTCGAAAATCCAATGCCCGTTGAAAAAGCGTCTTTTGAATATTTTCCAGAATCCTAGGAACATCTTCAATTAATTCACTAAGGTTCATCCCTTCTCTCTTTGCTCCTTTATCGCGACGACCGACAAAAACAGTTTTATTTTCTAGATCACGGGGTCCAATTTCCAAGGTAAGTGGAACCCCTTTTTTAACCCACTGCCAATATTTTTCTCCTCCTCTTAAATCACGATCATCAATCTCAACCCGTATTGCAGATCCAGAGAACTCCATACTTTTCAATTGCTTCTCGAGGGATTGACATGCCTCCAAAACTTGAGGACGAGTTTCTTCTTTGGGGGTAACCGGAAGAATGACAATTTGAGTGGGGGCAACTTTTGGGGGAACAATTAAACCATCATCATCCGAATGAGTCATAATCATCCCACCAATCAATCTCGTTGAGACACCCCATGATGTGGTCCAACCAAATTCTTCTTTTCCCTCCGCGCTTTGAAATTTAATCCCGCATGCCTTGGAAAAATTTTGTCCAAGAAAATGGGATGTTCCCGCTTGCAAGGCCTTTCGATCCTGCATCATCGCTTCAATACAAAGTGTAGATTCAGCCCCTGGAAATCTTTCGGCTTCTGTTTTCTCACCCCGCAAGACAGGCATAGCAAGCCATTCCTCAGCAAAGGTGGCGTAGGTTTGAAGCATAAGTTGAGTCTCTTCTATCGCTTCTTCTGCATGGGCATGAACCGTGTGCCCCTCCTGCCATAAAAATTCAGCAGTTCTGAGAAAGAGACGTGGACGCATTTCCCAACGAACAACATTGGCCCATTGGTTGATCAACAAGGGAAGATCTCGGTATGATTGTACCCAACGTGCAAAAAGATCACCAATAATAGTTTCAGAAGTAGGTCGGACAATGAGAGGTTCTTCCAATTCCCCTGCAGGTTGCAAGACACCGTCTTCGTCTGCTTCCAAACGGGAATGAGTAACAACCGCACATTCCTTTGCAAAACCATCAATGTGCTCCGCTTCCCGCTGTAAAAAGCTTTTGGGAATAAATAGAGGAAAATAAGCATTCTTATGTCCGGTTTCTTTAAACATAACATCCAATGCATCCCGAATATTTTCCCATATTCCATACCCCCAGGGTTTAATTACCATGCATCCACGCACGGGCGTATTTTCAGCCAAATCGGCTGCTTTCACTACTTGTTGGTACCATTCAGGATAATCTTCCTCCCGCGTTGGTGTGATTGCGTTGCGTGGTTTTGCCATAACTACGATATTTTTATATTTAGATATTAGAAAAAAAGCGAGACACTATGCTTGTTTTTAAATTCTTTTACGCAAAGGATTTTGACATCCTCCTATCATAAGTCATTATTGAAGTTTTTATTTTAAAAATACATCCCCATAAATTATGACCCATATTATTGAAGTACACGGACGTGAAATTATTGATTCACGTGGCAATCCAACGGTAGAAGTGGAAGTGGAACTTAGCAGTGGCGCTTTTGGACGAGCAGCTGTTCCTTCAGGTGCAAGCACAGGCGAGCACGAGGCCATTGAAATGCGTGACGGCGATCAAGACAGATACCTTGGTAAAGGAGTCTCGAAAGCAGTAGATAATGTGAATGCAAAAATAGCGGAAACCATTGTTGGGTTAGATGCCACAGACCAGACCGCAGTGGATAATGCAATGCTGACCTTGGATGGCACACCTAACAAATCTGTATTGGGAGCCAATGCAATCTTGGGTGCCTCAATGGCGACTGCACAAGCAGCCGCCGCAGCGTGTGGACTTCCACTTTATAAATATTTGGGAGGACCCAATTCAAAAGTATTACCAGTCCCTATGAT
>JABGWU010000139.1 GCA_018645475.1 Opitutia bacterium | reverse complement strand
CTGGCATGGATGCATACGATGGTGGAAAAAATATTCCGCTGACTGTTATGTACGTCGGCGGTTTTGGACAAGCACATGATGTTATCACTTTAGTTCGAGCTGCGGGAATTCTTCACAACCGTCAAAGAGGTAAGTTCAAATTTATAATGATTGGTGATGGCGTGAAAAAGCAAGAATGCGTTGATGAATCCAAAGCTTTGGGTTTAACTGATATTGACTTCAGAGATCCAGTGCCAAAGTCGGAAGTTCCGTATGTACAAATGGAGTCAGATATTCTTGTGGCATGCGTGACAAGGTCGGATTCATATAGATTTGGTTTGAATCTCAACAAAATATATGATTATTATGGTTCTTCTCGGCCGGTAGTCTTTTCAGGTACAGCACCAAACGATCCCACAAGGGAATCTGGTTCAGGAATAAGCATACCTCCTGAGAACCCTAGTTTATTGGCTAAAGCTTTTGAGGAACTTTTATCAATGACTTCATCTCAAAGGAAAAAGATGGGGTTGATTGGGAGGCAACATGTCGAGAGTAAATACAATATGAACCTTTTGGGAGAGAAGATGGAAAAACTCCTCATTAATGTGTGTGTAATATGAAAGTAATAAAAATTTATTATGGAAGAAAGAAAACTTAAGGAAATTGAGCACTCAAAAAAACGTCGTGAGATTCTTCAGGGTTTTGAACGAATCTCAGATACGCATGTAGCCCATCAGGCTGAAGACCTTGATGAGCTAATTGCTGATAAGGAAAAGTTTAACTACTACTTCGCTAACATGAAGTACTATTCGATCACAGGAACGAGTGAAGCATACAAGCACGATTGGCTGGATCGGAAATGTTCCCAAAAAACAAAAATATTAGATTTTGCATGTGGAAATGGAGAGAACGGTGTTTACGCTGCAAATTGCGGAGCTGAATGTATCGGAATAGACATTTCACCTGAAGGAGTGGCAAATGCCAATAAGAACGCGGAGAAATTCAAAGTATCCGACCGATGTAAATTTGTCATTATGGATGGTGAGCAAATGACTTTTGAAGACAATACTTTTGACTTGGGTGTGGAATATGGAGCACTTCACCATGTTGATCTCGAAGCAGCTTTATCTGAACTCGCTAGAGTTATGAAACCAAATGGGCAAATGATATGCGTGGAAGCTATGCGGCATAATCCATTAATTCACTGGTATCGGAAAAGAACTCCTCATCTTAGGACTGAGTGGGAAGTTGAGCATATACTTGGGGTAGAGAGTTTCGACATAATGAAGAAATATTTTCATAAGGTTGAGGTGAAATATTTTCATTTGATGAGTTTGTCACTTGTTCCTTTGAGAAAAACATTTCTTTTCCCGATCCTGCTACCAATTTTTAATTTCTTAGACAGAATCTTGTTATCTTCCCAATTCATAGGAAAGTATGGTTGGCTTATGTTAATAGAACTCTCCAATCCCAGGAAATAAATACTCTAAATTCTTAATTTTAAAGAAATGGACAAGCTCACTGCACTAAGTGGTGATAGGATTGAAAGAGTTGCTTTTGGCTCTGAGCAATTAGGCGGTTATGATTGGGGCACAATCGATTTGGAGTCTATAGAAGAAGCTGCTGATTTTGCCGTAAATAATGGTTGTTATTTATTTGATACAGCGGATTGTTACGGGAAAGGTGAGTCAGAAAGGCGTTTGGGGAAGGCACTGAATGGTTCTCGCTCAAATGCCTTTATTACCACGAAATTTGGGGTGAGATTTGATGAACATGGATCTGTGTTTTACGATAATAGCCCTGACTACTGTGAGAGAGCTCTGGATTCAAGCCTAGAAAGGCTGAACACGGACTATCTAGATTTGTACCTTGTGCATTGGCCAGATCGGCGTACATCATTGAACCGCTTATTTGAAAAACTTGAAAGTTGTCGTGAAGATGGTAGAATCCGTTACTATGGTGTTAGTAATTTCTCTTTGGAAAAAATCGATGACTTAACAGGACACTGGCCTGGGTTTAAATTCTTTTCCATGGGATTCAGTTTCTTGAATTGTAAAGAAAAACTCCGAATAAACGAAATCTGTATTGATAAAGGTCTTGTTTTTCTTGCATACGGAGTTTTGGCTCAAGGTTTATTGTCTGGGAAATACTCCGAGAAAACTAATTTTGATACTGGCGATAGACGTTCGAGAGGCACTAGCGAGAATTTTAAGGGGCAAAAGTACCTGGAAAACCTTAAACTTGTTTATAAATTGAGAGAGTTGGCTCTGGAGCACCCTCCTTGGTCAGTCGCCCAACTTGCAATCAAGTTTGTGCTTGAAGAATTACCGCAATCTTGCTCGGTAGTAGGTGTTAAAGGAAGGAAACAATTCACTGAAAACATAGAGCCCTCCACTTGTCCGATTGGTTCGGATTTACTTGAAAAGGTTCGGTGTATTTCCCAATTAAGTCATGTGGCTAGTGTTTGATTTAGCTCACTTGCCTTATATTTATTTTTGAAAACTTATTTATCGCTGTTCCGTATCGTTGAAATATTCACTAGTTGTGCTGTTTTGCTTTCTGCATTACCTCTGATTTTATTTATTTCTATCATTCTCTTTTTGACTAACAAAGACGGTATTATTTTTCCGCAGTCTAGAGCAGGTTACCAAAATCGCCCATTTTTAATTTTCAAATTCAGAACTATGTTGGAATTGTATGATGATTCTAATAAATTGCTTCCGCCTGATTTAAGAATTACCAAATTTGGTAAGGTCTTAAGGCGATGTAAGTTAGATGAGCTTCCAAACTTAATTAATATTTTAAAGGGTGAAATGAGCATTATCGGCCCGAGGGCAAAACTGGTCAGTGAGGTAGAATCAAGGCAGGATTTATCTGATAAAAGGCAATCGATGCGTCCAGGCTTGACTGGGTGGGCACAAGTTAGCGGCAACACAAAGTTGTCAATTGACGAGATGTTTTCACTGGATTTGTGGTATGTTCAAAATCGTTCTCTTTTCATTGATATTTTAATTATATTTAAAACTATTTTAGTTATCTTTTGGGGTGAACGACGAAATGAAACCGAAATTACACGATCATTAAATGAGTTCCGCAGTTTTTATAGGGACAGTCCAAATATCACTTAGGGCATTGGAGCGAGTCATCGCTCTAGACTTCCCCCTGAATGCTATTTGCACATTACCCATCGAGAAAGGTTATCGCCATTCAGACTATGTTGATCTCGCACCCATTGCAGAATCAAACGGGATACAATGTTTTCACACGGAGTTCATTAATTCTTCTGAAGCAGTTCATGAAATTCAAAGTTATCAGCCAGATTTCATTTTTTGCATTGGGTGGTCGCAAATTTTATCCCGCAATGTCCTGGAAATTCCCAAAAAGGGATGCGTTGGTTTTCATCCCTCTCCTTTACCCCAAAATCGCGGTCGAGCAGTTATACCGTGGACAATCTTGCAAGGCAGAAGCGAAACTGCTGGATCTTTGTTTTGGCTTGATGAAGGGGTAGATTCAGGTGAAATAATAATGCAGCATCCTATTGAGTTAGATTATGGCGAAACTGCTTCAACTTTGTATGACAAGCAGGTATTGGGGCTTGAGAACATGTTAAATGAGGTTCTGCCTCTTTTGAAAGATGGAAGATTGCCTCGTGCTGTTCAAAACCATGGAACTGCTACATATTGTTCTAAAAGAACGCGTAGTGATGGATTTATTAATTGGGAACTTCCTGCACTGGATATTTGGAATCTTATTCGAGCAACGTCGAAACCCTACCCGGGTGCATTTAGTTTATATGAAGGTAGCGAAATTATCATTTGGGAAGCGGATTTGATTAAAAGCCCAATTCACACAGGTCTTCCTGGCCAAATACAAGCAATGGAGAATGGACATGCCATAGTTTCTTGTGGAGGTGGAACTAATTTAATTGTCAAAAAGGTACAAGTTTTAGGAAAAAATGAAGCCATCCCCTCCGAGGTTCTTAAGGTTCAAAGTAGAATGGGCCTTTCTAGATATGAAGTAGCTTCTAAAATAATTGAACAAAACAACAAGTGAGAAAAATACTTGTACTTGCTCCGCATCCTGACGACGAAGTCTTGGGGGTTGGTGGTACTATTGCCAAATGGGCCAGTGAGGGTGATGAGGTTTATGTGGCAATTTTAACTTGCGTGAAAGCTCCTGATTTTGACGAACAAATATCTGTAGTCGGTCGTCAAGAGGCACAACTAGCCCATCAGTTTCTTGGTGTGAAAAAAACTATTTTCTTAGATCTGCCTGTTCTCGCTCTTGATTCAGTTGGGCATGTCAAAGTGAACCAAGCCATCACTGATTTAATGCGTAGTGTCAGCCCCGATGTACTTTTCATTCCTTTTATCGGTGATGTACATCAAGATCACAAATGGTTTGCAAATTCCGCGATGGTTGCATCACGACCGTTTTACGATTTCGCTCCATCAACTATTCTCGCTTATGAAACTTTAT
>JABGWU010000138.1 GCA_018645475.1 Opitutia bacterium | reverse complement strand
GAGCACCCCTCTTCATCCCGAAAAACCGCCGCAGTGTCCCTTGGACAGCTTCGTGGCGGGGAAGGGAAAAAAGCCCTGCTCGACTTGGTTAGAAAAGGAAAGACGGCCGATCGTTATTTTGCAATTTACGGGATACTGGAAACAAGCACCGAAGAAGCGGCTGAACTTGCTGTCGACCTCTTCGCCCAAGATTCGGGAGACCTTGATCTCGTGGCCTTGATTCAAGCATTCAACCGAAGATCCAACGGGAATACGGTCTTGGCCAAGGCCCTGAGTGGAAAAACAATCGCTCCCGCCGTCAAAGACAAAGTTTCCGAATACCACCGCAAAAGCGGTCAGCTTTCAAAGCCATTGGAAAGGTTGTTCCGTCCATCTTCACCCAAATCGCTCAGCTCCATTCTAATAAGAGAGGACCGTCAGGCTCTTGCCTCGGAGGTCGACCGACTGGGTGATCCAGTGCGTGGCGAACTTGTTTACCGGCGCCAGGCTCTCGCTTGCGCCAGTTGCCATGCAATCGGAAGCGCCGGACCGAAGATCGGACCAAACCTTGTGGCAGTGGGCACCTCCGCAGATACAGCTTACGTCGTGGAAGCCATTCTAGAACCCAATAAGGCCATCGCCCAGCACTACGAGAACAAGCTCATCACCCTCGATGACGGATCCGTCCTCATGGGCTCGATCATTTACCAAAGTGACAAGGAAGTCATTATTCGCGATTCTTCACTGGGTGGAAAAGAGCGGAAGGCGCCGATGGACAAGGTTCGTAAGATCAAACCCATGCCCTCTCTCATGCCAGCGGGATTGGCGGACCAACTGAAAACACGAAGTGAATTCATTGACCTTGCGAAATTTGTTTCCGTGCTGGGAAAGCCCGGGCCCTACGCCAATGACGAAAGCCCGGTCATCCGCAAATGGATGGTAACTGCGTCTGAAGCCGGTGCCCCTGGGGAAAAGGAATCATGGAGAAGCGTATACAGCCTGGTAAACGGAATCCTGCCCAATGACGATATGGGAGGTGGAAAGATTATCTTTGCCCGTGGCTTCCTCGAAGTTCAGGCACCGGGTCCCGTCCGTCTAAAGATCAACGAACTCGCAGGTATCCGTCTTTGGTTAGATGAAAAGGAAATCAAGAATCCCTTATCAGATATCGAGGTTACTCAAGGCACCCATTCCTTCACTTTCTCCATCGACAAAACGAAAAGGAAGTCCGATGGTTTGCGGGTCGAACTCATCGCTCTGTTAAAATCAAAAGCCAAGTTTCAGCCCAAGGGCGGATCTTGAGACGAAAGAATATGGATAGACTTAATATCCTGTCCGGGTTATCTACAGACTAAGGCTTTTTATCTTTGTCAGGTGCGCACGCATGATCTCTTAGGAAAGCAATACACACCTATTCATGCTCACTAACTAAGTAAACTGAGAACCGTTAGCCTTATGAGTTGTAAATAAACCAAATTTATACTACCAAAGAATAGAAACAGGATATTTGCTCAACTCTTCCTCATTTGTGAGCAAGTACATATCTTCAGATAGAGCTGAAGCGGCAAGTATCCGATCAATCGCATCATCGTGATGATAAGGTAATTCAGCAAGTCGATAGCAATACTCTCTTGTAATCCCTAGTGATCTAATATTCCAAGTTTTGACCTGTTCCTTTACCCATCTCCTTGGTGTGGAAGGCATATCCAAACTGCCATCATTGTATTTAAGGGAAAGTTCAAGTACTGAGGCATCGCTCAGGTAAAATTCATTCTCTTGATTGGAAAGCACTTCACTGGCTAGTCTGCTTAATTTAGAAGGTTCAGAAGTCAGCCAAATAAATGGGAATGTGTCCAGTAGTACTCGCATCAGAAATAAACCACGGTATCGCCGACACTGCCTGCAACTTCACGCTTTTCAACGATCTTGAGAGGTTTTGATGTAATCGATCCAACTTCGGGTCTTTGTTCGTTTGGTAATTGGGAACAAGGAACCAAACGAGCAATAGGTTTTTTACCCCGGGCAAGAACTACTTGTTTCCCATCTTCTGCCTGTAAAAGTAATTTTGATAGATTAGTTTTAGCAAAATGAACAGTATACATATAACTAAGCTAAGTATTATTTTAGCTTAGTCAATAACTATTACATTGATTTGCATCAAATTTCACAATACTGGAGGGTTCACTCATTAAAATCGAAATTTGCTACGATGTAGCCTTGCGTTTTTATCCGCGGAGGAAGTAATTTTTAGATTCTTCGATTAAACCATATAGAAAGATGAAAAAATTACCTTATTCTCAAACCCGCCGCAGTTTCCTCACTAAATCTGCCACAGGTGCAACCGCAGCAACCATACTCCCAAGACATATTTTTGGGGCACCTCATGTTCCACCCTCTGAAAAATTTGGTACCGCTTTAATAGGTTGTGGAGGAAGGGGTCCGGGAACCTACTCTCAATTGTGTAAGGGATTGGATGTTGAACTTGTGGGTGCATGCGATGTGGACACAAATAAAGCCAAGAGATTTTCACTCGCCCGTAGCAAGGGTAAGGCAAAAGCATATCAGGATTTCCGTCGCTTACTGGAAAGAAAGGACCTCGAGCTAGTTGCGATTGCGACTCCGCCTCATTGGCATGCAAGCATTTCAATTGCTGCTGCAGAAGCGGGAATGGATGTTCTTTGCGAAAAACCGATGACTCGATTTGTAACTGAAGGCAGAGCGGTGGTTAATGCTTTCAAACGATATGGTCGAATTTACCAAATTGGCACTTTTGGTAGGTTTAACCGAAGCAAAGATAAATCATCTATCCTTAAACACAAAATCATGGCGAGCGGCTTGCTTTCAAATTGTAAAGGTGTTCGAATGAAGAAAGGGGGTCTAAAGATTAAACAATGGAGTGGAACTCCGGGAATTGCCCCTCAAACTGTTCCCAATTCCCTTGATTGGGATCTTTACTGCGGTCCTTCTCCATGGAAACCCTATGAGAGCAGGCGAACAGGTGGTACGCATAGAGGCTACTGGGACTATGAAGGCGGTGGAATGTGCGACATGGGACAACACCACTTTGACCCCGAACAATGGACCTATGCCAAGGATCATACCAGTCCCGTTGAAATAACTCCATTTGCCCCACCATCCCATCCGGAAGTCACGGGAATGTGGGCTTGGGTAGAACTAAAGTATGCAGACGGATTCAAATTTGTTATGGAAAGCGGAGAATGGGGCCCATCTTACGACCGCCATCCAGTCCGAGATGTTTCTCTGGATGACCTGTCCCAGGATGATCAAAACAAGATTAAATCAATGCCCGACCCTG
>JABGWU010000137.1 GCA_018645475.1 Opitutia bacterium | reverse complement strand
CACTAGCGACATTGGAGGTGTGCGAGGAATTTACACCATCAAATTCCCCAACGAACTTCATTCTCCAAAACTGTTAACGAAGACGATCGGCTTGGACCCCTATTGGGAAAGCAACGAAATTCACTGGTTAGTGGATAATCTACCGTCGAAGACTAAAGGTTCTGTTCTGACTAAATACACTTTCAAGGCATATCAGGATACGGACAGAGAACAATACCTTCGCTTAGGTTATCGCATGATCTGGCGCAACCTCCGGGACTTTTTCTATGATGACAAAATGAATGGTACGGATTGGGACAAACTGCTGAAAAAGTACGAAAGTCATATTACTGCTAGCATTGATCGAGATGGTTTTGCTCGTTTGGTAAACCTGCTGATAGGAGAATTAAATGCTTCCCATTTGTTTTTTGAGCTTAACGACAAAATTTGGCCACAATGGAAACCCGACCATGGTTGGCGCTGGCAGACCGTTCATTTGGGAGTGATTTTCGATAAGTCATTTGAAGGTTCGGGACTGAAGGTTAAAAAAGTCTTGCATGACGGACCCGCACGGAAACCTGACTCTATGATTTATGAGGACGAAGTTATTCTTTCGATTGGTGGATTAGATTTAGATTCACCACTTGCAAAACGACATGCCTTTAATCGACGGTTAAATGAAGTGACCGTCCTTAAAGTGAAGGATCCTTTAGGTAATGAAAGGCTTGTGCATTTGGAACCGATTTCTTTTACAAAAGCGAGAGAACTGTTAAAGGAATCTTGGATTTCTGATAACCAACGTTTCGTACACGAAGAGAGTAATGGCAAACTTGGTTATTTACATGTCAACCGAATGAACTGGGACGATTTATTCCAATTTGAAGAGGAATTGTTTTCTCTTGGTTATCGGAAGGAAGGATTGGTTATCGATGTCAGAAACAATACGGGAGGTTTTACTGCTGACCGAATGCTGAAAATGCTTTCGCGTCCTTTGCATGCAATTACAATACCAAGAGGTGGAAAGAGAAGTTATCCGCTAGGCTATCTTGATCACTTTTACTGGGACAAACCGATCGTGGTTCTTTGCAACCAAAACACAGCCAGTAATGGTGAGATATTCTGTCACGCGATTAAAGCCACTAAAAGAGGCAAGCTAATTGGAGTTCGTACGGCTGGAAGTGTTATCTCGGTTTACACGGACGAAAAGTTCTTGGATATTGGGAAAATGTCCATACCTTTCCGAGGGTGGTTTAAGTTACATGACGGTCGAGATATGGAAGGTAATGGTGCTGTCCCCGACATTCAGATTTGGCCTTTGCCAGGCGAAATCCCTAATAAAATTGACCAACAACTATCAAAAGCTGTTGAGGTTTTACTTAAGGATTGTCGGGATTTGAACAGTCATGAATCAGTTGAAATTCAATCAAGATCACCTGAAAAGAGTAATTTTAATGCTGGAAACTAATGAGCATTGGTTTTATTTTTAACTAATTTACGATTTTATTCTCTAGTCAACTTTCATTTCTTTGCTATGGAGAAATTTGAAAATACTTTCTTTTTCCAGCTCGCATAATTATAGCAGAATCAGGCTTTTTTAGTATTTGTTGGGCATTTGTGTGTGTCTGGTCGTTTATTTTTACTGCACCTTGTTTAATTAGTCGCCGAATTCCACCTTTAGATTCGAACAAATTAGTGGCCGCAATTATGTCAACTAAAGTACACTCTTCAGAATCTGGGGAGAGTGTTGTCCAATTGAAAATGGGCATTTCGTCTGGCGTTTCTCCTTTTGAGAATACTTTTTCGAACTGAGCTAGTTCTTTATCTGCCTCTTCTTTCCCGTGAAATTTTGTGGTGATTTGATTTGCGAGGTTTTTTTTCACTTCCATAGGATGTTGGGATCGAAGTTTCTCTATTTCGCAATCTTGAGTCAGCAGAAGAAGGCGATAATAGTCCCACATCGCATCATCGGGAATGGACATGACTTTTCCAAACATGTCTTTCGAGTTGTCGTTGAACGCTATGTAGTTGTCATAACTTTTTGACATCTTGCGCGAACCGTCGAGACCTATCAAAAGAGGCATCGTTAAAACAGCCTGCTCGGGCATTCCCGCGTCTTTTTGTAGAGACCTTCCCACGAGCATGTTGAAAAGTTGATCGCTACCGCCGAGTTCAATATCTGCCTGTAGCACTACCGAGTCATATCCTTGCACTAGTGGGTACAAAAATTCCACTATTGAAATAGGTGTCTGGTTGGTATGCCTTTTAGCAAAATCATCTCTTTCTAGCATTTGAGCGACAGTCATGTTTCGCGCTAAATTCAGGCAATCTCCGAAGCTCATTTCATTGAACCATTCACTGTTTCGACGAATGGTGGTATTGGATTTGTCAAGGATGCGAAATGCTTGCTGCAAATAAGTCTTTGCGTTTGTTTCTACTTCGTTGGCGGTAAGAACCGGCCGAAGAGCCGACCGTCCGCTGGGGTCACCGATTTGGGCGGTGTAATCCCCGATCAATAAAATTGCCTCGTGCCCCATCTCTTGAAATTGCCGAAGTTTTTCAAAGACTACCATGTGTCCGAGCGTTAGATCTGGTCGGGTTGGGTCTACGCCAAACTTGACCTTGAGTCTCTTGCCTGCCGAAATTCGTTTCTCAAGCTCCTCTTGGCCAATGATTACTTCTGCGTTAGTTAATAATGTTTCTATAGCGTTCATTTCATTAGAAAAATCTTTTTTTAATGTACATCGATACTCTCGTGTTCAAAAGAAAAACGAAATCTTATAGTATTTATTCTCATTCCGCTTGCCTTCCATGCACCGATTGCTACCTAGTCTTTTTGCCCTAATTTTGTCTAACAAAATATTCTCTAATTTCTAACCACTTTTTATTATGGCTATAAGCGTTGGTTCAACTGCACCGGATTTCACTCTCAAATCGAAAACATCTGACGGTCTCGTTGATGTGACATTGAGCGATAATTATGATATAAGAAATTCGGTACTATTGTTTTTTCCATTCGCCTTTACTGGCGTCTGTATGGCGGAGGCTTGTTCCGTGCGCGACGACTTACCTGCATTCAGTGAGCTTAACGCAGCCGTTTATGGAATAAGTGTCGATAGCCCTTTCGCCCAAGAGGCGATGGCTAATGAGAAAGATCTTAATTTCCCATTGTTGAGTGACTTCAACAAGGATATTTCGAAGGCTTATGATGTGCTTTATGATGATTTTATTGGTTTTCAAGGCGTTGCCAAGCGTTCAGCATTCATAATTAACATGAGTGGCGACATTGCTTATTCTTGGTCATCCGATGACCCTAAGCAACTGCCTGAATTTCAAGCTATTAAAGACAGTTTGTCACGGCTTGGCTGAAGCATTCAGCAATATAACTTTCTCAATAATCGTAACTTTCTAAAACATATGATTAAAGATACCCTTGGAGTATTGAGAACACTAAATTTGCAGGAAGGTGTAGGTAGTTATTATTCACTTCCAGCTTTAGATGAACTCGGCGTGGGAGTCGTGAACCGACTTCCTGTTTGCATTCGGGTGGTGCTGGAATCTCTACTGAGAAATTGCGATGGCGAGACTGTCACCCAAGAAGATGTTCGAGCTTTGGCAAACTGGAATGCTTCGGAACCATCCGATCGTGAAAT
>JABGWU010000136.1 GCA_018645475.1 Opitutia bacterium | reverse complement strand
TGCTGCTTGAATAGAAAATGAATTTTGACATTTCGTGCCTGTAAAAATCGGATGGCTTCTTTTTCGTGATATTTCTTTATATCCTCCCAGAAGATTTTGCTGTCCATGTTTTCCATTTCTATTAAGACTGAAAGGTCTTCTACATAGTAAAATGGAATTGAAAGCTTTAAGAATCCCAATTTTGGAAATTCTTTTGATATTCTCTTAAAGGAAAAGCTCAATGCTGGTTTACCAGTCTCGCTATTATAGTAGGTAGAATTGAAATTTTTAAACTCCGAAAACTTATGGATATTCGATCCGCATAAATTAGAACAAAAAAAGAGTAAAAGGATCCAGGGTAGTTTGTTTTTCTTACAGATTAACACTATTCCAGCTATTATTACTCCAAATGTAAAATTGCTTGTATGCATAAATGTAATACCAGTTTCGATCATTAGATCTGTAAATATTTGGAAATTCGGAAGTTTTTGTCCAAAACCATTCTTTGCTGTCAAAATGATAAATCCAAATATTCGAGGGTGAATCTGCTTTTAAATACGACCAACCTAATAGTCCATGAAACATTAGAAATTCATTGGAGCCTTGTTGGCGATTCGGAGCATAGAAATAACCAAGCCAACCCGCTTTTTTCCAATTCGGTGCACCTTTAACTTCGACTGCACCTGCTATCGCATCGTTTGTGACGAGATCTTCATCATTTGCATATTGAGTTACAATTGATTGGGTCCAATTTGGAAAAAGTCCACCAAAAGTAGGGTCGGTCACTTCAGAAGTTACAAACTTTTCTCCAACTGCCTCCGGCAATTGCATCCCAGGGTCAAATTTACCGGCGAAGAATGAATTTAAACTAATTATGTCCTGATTAGTACTATCATCCAAATTGTGATTATTGTCCAGGGCCAGTAAGAATTCTTCTAAGTCTGCTCTCAATTCTTTTTCGTCATTGAGGTCACTAGTGTTCATTTCCAGGAGTCTTTCCTGCCCTAAGCGGAGTTTCATTTTATCAACTCCACTTTTATAATATTCAATCGCTTTTTTGAAAGAACTCTTCGCCTCTAACAGTTGGTTGGAAGCTTTAAGTCGACCAAACTTCATAAAACGATCTGAGGGGGCAAGTAAAGTTTCTAAGCTGACCATATCGTCATCTTTAAGAGTTTCGAGGTCTTTAAGGTTGTAATCCCACTCGTAACTGGAAATTGTCGCTACAAATGCCTTTAGCGCTTCTGTAAATGCCATAATTACAAAGGCATCTCCCGCATCCACTTCAATTGTGTCTTCTTTACCAGTGAGGTCTTGGGTAAGAATTATCGTACCATCATAGTTGGCCATTTTTAAAAGGTGGGAATTAATTGTGGTTAACTTCGGGATGAAAGTGGAGGTCATGTAAGTTTCCATTTGGTTCAAGTCAGCAACATTGTTAAGTTCCGAATTATCATCATAATCTAAGTCATTCCTCCATAAATCTGGTAGGGTAAAATCAATCAATGTCGATGCCGCACCGCCATTAATGGCAACTTTCTTGAGCGAGTTAGAATCGTCTTCCTCCAGCAAAGAAAGAAGAAGTTCAAAACCATAAATAAAGTTTTCTTTTGGGTCGTCAGGATTTGAATTTATGGCCGAGAGTCTTTTCGTTACAATACCGCTTAGGTCCTGAACTGAAATGGGAACTTGAGGCCCAATTTCAACAAACACTCCTTTTTCTCGCAGAGTCTTTAAATTGCTTTGTACTGTAGAATCTGAAAGGTCGATGTAGTTTTCTGAAATATCTAAATACCTTAAGTTAGGCATTTGTAAATATGCATCGAGTGTAGTCGTTTTATGCCCACTAGCGTTTAAATAGTACAGGTTTGTGAGGTTTTTAATATCATTCAAATTAGTAATTTTCCCACCATCACTAATATCGAGAAATGTGAGTGATTCAATCTGGGAAAGATAGGCAAGATCGGTGTTACCAAAGTTGTTTCCAGACAAATAAGCGTGTTGCAGATTAGTTAGTTGTTCAATTCCAGAGAGATCACTAATACTTTTATCGTAGGCGTAAAGGTAGCTAATCTGATCAGTTGAGGTAGCTGTTTTTTGTGAATCCCAATAACTTTGCCAGGTCGACGAGAGCAACGTATTTAATAATACTAATTGAAAGCAAATGAATAACTTTATAAAATTCACAAATATTACGATTTTAAGTGTGGGATAAAAGAACTTAATCTATTATTACTTAAAATGGTAAGTCATTTTTTGAAGAGGAAAAATTTATAAATAATTATTTCTGATTCTGCAAATTGCGTCAACACTAATCACATCCACTTCAGAAGGTTGAGAGTGTAAGTTTTCTACTAACAATAGGTTTTATCATCTGTTCTTTGCTATACAACCAATTTTAGATTCTTGGACCGTCGCAAGCACTATTTTTTCATTCCCATTCTTTACCTTCCCACTTGATCATCTTTCCAGATTCAAGGAGGTAATGCCAAGTTTTCTCACTGTCATTGTAAAGATAGGGGAAAGAAGATTTTTTGGTCCATAGCCAGGAACTTGATGATTGATGGTATAGCCAAATGTTAGCGGGTGAAGAGGAAGAAAAATAGACCCACCCGAGTCTTAGATGATACATCCAGAATTTATTACTGTCAGTTCGCGTGGGAATGTAAAAGTAACCGAGCCAATTAGACTGCTTCCAGTTCGGGGCATTTTCCACTTCGGTCACACCTTCTATTGCGTCGGAGGCAACTAGGTTTGCCTGCTCCAGTTGTTGTTTGAGAGTTGCTGCAGTCCAAAAAGGAACCACCCCGCCAAAGGTTGGGTCATTGACTGTTGAGGATTCAAATTTGTTACCCACTGCTGATGGCATGGCATCGGACAGGTCCACTTTTCCCTGAAAGAAATTCTTTAAATGTAACACATCGTTTTGAGACTCTGAATTATTCAGGTCGATCCGATAATCAAGGGAGATCATTATATCGTCCAAATCACTGCGAAATTGTTCTTCCTCGGTTAGGTCGGAATTATTCAGATTAAAAAAGCGTTTTTCTGCAATCCTGTATCTCAGGTATTCGGATGCACTTTTATAAAAAGTGATTGCGTCCTTAATGTTCTCTCTTGATTCAGAAAGAAGAGTCTTCTTTTTTAGGGATCCAAATTGGCTCGATGAATCAAAGAGGGATTCCAGATTTACCATGTCTGTATCGTGCATTTGTTTGGCAGTTAAAGCGCTCATGGGCCAATCATAACTCAGGATTATTTGTGAGAGTCCAATCAATCCATTTATAATTGATTTAAGCAGATAAACATCTCCCATGTCGGCATAAAGCACTTGTTCTAATCCCGTGAAATCCTGAGTTAGTGTAATGTATGAAGTTGTGGCAGGTATTCTATCCAGATAAAGGTCTGCAATTTCTAGGGTTACAATGAAGGTGTCTTTCAAGTAATTTTCAATTTCGGTGGAGTTGAAAGTAGGGTTGATTTCATTTCCATAATCTACATCTTCCAACCACATGTCAGGAATGGTGAACGATAAGATATCATGATTGGCTCCGAGCGAAAGGGCGAGGGCTTTGAGTGAGCTTGAACTATCGTCTTCAATGAGATTGAGAATGAGTTCTAACGCGAAAATGAAATTAGTCGACGGGTCAGTCGAATCGATTTTTAGTTTTTCTTTCATCAAGCTCATACTTGTTGAAAGATTTTGAAGCGGAACAGGGATTTGTTGCTCCACTTCAACAGTAGCATACTGCCTTAATGTCGATATCTCGTACTGGATAGCCGGGTCAGACAGATCGAGGAAATTTTCTTTTATTTTTAAGTAATACAAATAAGGCAATTTTGCTAGAGGTGAGATGCTTGAAATTCGATGACGATCTAAATACAGGTACTGTATGGAAAGTAGTTGATCCAATCCTTCAAGTGTGGAAATTGTACCTCCTCCGCTCAAGTCTAGACTCGTTAAGCTTCCTAGACCAATGATTGGGGAAAGGTCTGAAATGCCATTTTTTTGAATCGTCAGGAGTTGAAGATTTTTTGCATATTGAATGCCATCCAGGTTTCTAATAACCCTACCGTTATCTGGTGCAGTGAAATAGGTTATCCCTTCTAAATGAGCTTGGGTTAAAGAACTGGGGTTATTTTTGAGAGGAACACCTGAAAAATATAACGCGTAAGGATAATTTACGAGGAACTCTTCAATAGCAGCAGTTAAGTTGTTATCGGCAGGGTAGATATTATCACTGAAATAAGCTTTGTAAGAAACATCTTTAGAGATTTGAATGCTAAGTGGGTTGGTTGGATCGAGATAATATCCGAGATTGGCAGAGGACCAATTTCCATCTATTGTGTTGTTTGTATCCCAACCCAAGAAAGTGCTTGCTTCGGAGTTGTATGAAGTGAGATTAGCCTGAGAACCGTAGGAATAGTTACCAGTTCCGGAAACATTACCGTCGCCTATAACTTCAGTAGAGACTGCAAAAGTAAGCAGTTCAAAATTAGCTGTCATATTGAGATCTTCAGTTGCAGTGACAGCAATAGGGTTTGTCGTTCCATTTGCATCACCAGACCAACCCGAAAAGGAGTAACCTGTTGCGGGAACGGCTTGCACATAAACCGATGCATTTACTGGAACATATTGATTTGTTGAATACCAAAGGGAGTAATATTCTCCAAGCGAATTTTCAAAGGTATACGCAGATCCTCCTCCCGGATCAGAAGCGTAGTAGGGGTGATAGACATTTCCTCCATTTGCAGGAGAAGTTCCGACAGATAAAATAATTGGGTTGAGAGTAAAATGGGCAGTTATATTAAAATCTGCTGTTGGTTTAAATGAAAGAGGGTTTGCACTACTATTAGAATCACCGGACCATCCCGAGAAATAATATCCATTAGTTGGAGTTGCGTACAAAAAATAATCATAACCCGCATCAAGTGTATTATTATAGGTGTATGACTCATAATAGGGGTATGAAATCGCACCTCCATTTGTCGGTGAAGAGGTGCTACTAACTTCTATTGTCTGAGTCTCACCATGAGCCAGAAGGAGTGAATAAAAGTAAACTAGAAAGTATTTGAAGTTCACAAGATAACTATCAACTTCAAAATGGGAACCCTTGGCAATTTAAAAACTTAATCAATTGAAGATGTTTTCGTTATTGCTATTTAGCAGTGATCGAATCTTGTTGGTTTCTTAAAGGTTATTTTCAAATTACCCAAAAAAAGGGGCGATGAACGCCCCTTTTTACTATAAATATAGATTTTAATTAACTTTTTTTTCCCAGGACTGCCATTACGATTAATAGAGCAACAAGACTTGCTAAGCTTGCACCCGTGCCAATGAAGGAATCAACCACACCGGTGATGTTTCCAATTATATCAATCCCACCATCCGAACCGAATACGACTTGTACTACAACGAGTAATCCAATCGCAACAATCAGAATTTCTGTTAATCCTCCAATGGTGTCTTTTAGTTTTTTTGCCACATTGTCCATTTTTTTATTTCCCCACTTATTTGTTATTTATTTCAGTAGTTTTGAGAAGTGAAAAACTATCTATTGATTTCTTTGAAAAATTGCTAAAATTAAAAGGATTGCGACTAAACCGACAAATCCATTCTCTCCACCAATTTCTGCCACAATTTGAGATAAGTTTTGAATAACGCTTGCTCCGAAGATTGCTCCTTTGCCGAACACAATTTCCACGACTATTCCCAAAGCAATCAGTCCTATGCCTACTTGCGAAACGAGCTTTATCCATTCTTGCACCTGCGAAATTACATCTTTCATAATATCCTTTGTTTAGAATTATGTGCCAAAGGAGCCTTGAACCGGTAAACCGGAAAAATTCAAAAACTACCACCATCCTTGACATCACCTTCGCTATTACAGGGTATTAATTAATCTATTGTCAATATTTATTTATTTTTTTTATTGGCTCGATTAATTTTATTAATGTATTTCTGTTTTCCTTTTTTCAAGGGATTAAGGCAAGTATTTTGCTTGGAATGGATGGGCGGTTCAGTTTGAGTGACCAAATGAATTCTTTACAAATGGTTAAAATGGAACTTGGACCAATTGGAACTAACGCTTACTTATTATGGGAGGATGGGGGAAAAGATGCGGTACTAATTGATGCCCCACCTGATTCTAAAGATACCGTGGAGTCCTACCTTGCAAAAGAGTCTCTAAGGCTGAGTGAGCTTTGGCTGACCCACGGTCACTGGGATCATATGGCTGGTGCTGCTGAATTATTGAACGATGAAATTTCTGTTATTGGACATCGTGCGGATAAAATGCTTTTTGAACAACCGGATGTCATGTCAACCTTTGCGATGCCGGGAATGAATTTTGAGCCAGTTTCAATTACAAAATGGGTGGATGAGGGGGATGCCTTGAATTTGTTTGGTCGAAAGGTTAGTGTATATCATTGCCCTGGACATTGTCCGGGAAATTTAATTTTCTGGGTCGAAGATGAAAAAATTTGCTTTGTGGGTGATGTGATTTTTGAGGGAAGTGTAGGTCGGGCCGATCTTCCGGGTGGTGATTTTGAAACCTTAACGCATTCTATTCAGACAAAGGTTTATAATTTGCCCGAAGATACTGAGATTTGCCCAGGGCATGGAGAAAATACCACGGTTGGGAGTGAGCGTCGAAGCAACCCATTTGTTCGTCCTCTTTAAGGTCATTAATGATTCGTTTTGCAGATGGGGATGTTGGTGAAGAAAAGGTCGATTTATCTGCCACTGTCGATTTTATTTTCAAGGAGGGAGGGACTCTGGAGCAAGTTCTTGGTTTTGAATACAGACCGGAGCAGTATGACATGGCAAAGTCAATTTCTGCATCCCTTCTAAAGGAGAACCATCTATTATTTGAAGCTGGAACGGGGGTTGGTAAAAGCCTGGCTTATTTAATTCCCTCTATTTTATTTTCCAAAATAAATAAGCGACCTTGTGTGGTGGCGACCAATACTATCAGTTTGCAGGAACAACTCCTGGATAAGGATATACCAGCTGTTCGCACTCTGATGGAGAGTACGCCTTCTCTAAAAGATTTCATGGACTTTCGTTGTGCTCTTTTGGTTGGTCGGGCGAATTATTTGTGTACAACCCGATTGCATCGAGCCCTCAGCGGGCAAGGTGAATTATTTGAGGGGAGACAACGTCAAGAGTTGGAAAGGATTGCAAAGTGGGCAACAACTGGAGGCGCAACTGAGGGAATCCGACAGGAATTGTCACCTCAACCGATGGGGGCGGTATGGGATGCCCTTAGTGCTGATTCTTCACTTTGTTCATCTAAAAAATGTAAGCCTGAAAATTGTTTTTACCGCAGGGCGAGAGCGGAGGTGGCAGAATCCGATTTGGTCATTGTTAATCATAGTCTTCTTTTTTCTTTGATGGGAGCGGGCTTTGGACCACCTGATGAAAAGGGTGGGGTTATGTTTGCTAATGATTTTGTCATTTTTGACGAAGCTCATGAAATGCCAGATGTGGCTGGTGACCATCTTGGTTTATCCATTAGTTCGTGGGCTTTGGAGATGAGTATTCGTAGGATTTATCATTCGAAGAAAAGAAAAGGTTTAATTTCCCGAATTGCTCGAACAGTTGATTTTGATGCGGTAGAGAATGCTGAAATTGCTGTTTCGGATTTCTTCCAATATCTGCATATGAATACGCTTGGGAAAAAAGATCGAATTCGTCTTATAGAAAAAGGAGTTCTGCCAATGGAAATTTTCCCTCCTTTAAGTAGACTGTGCCGTTGCTTGATTGAACTGGGAGAATTGACTGACGACGAATCTCTTAAGATGGAGTTAAGAGATCAGTCTCGAAGAATGCAGGGTTATCTAAATGGTTTAGCGGAAGTACTCGATTTAAAAGATCCTAATTCTGTCTATTGGATAGAGCGAACTGGTAAGCAAAACCAGATTATTCATCTAAGGAGTGCACCTTTGGAGATTGCAAAGGCCTTACGCGAGCAACTTTTCGCGAGGGATGTTTCTGTACTGATGACCAGTGCAACTTTAACCCGTAAAGGAAGTGCAAAAGCTTTTAGAAGTACAATCGGGGTAGAGGTCGTGGATGAAGGGATTGTTGATTCTCCATTTGATTACGATGCAAATCTTCAAATAAGAGTACTGAGTGATTGCCCTGATCCCATGTCTAATAACAGGCTTCCTTATCTCGATTATATGGTTGAGGTTTTAAATGCCTGTGCCACGAGCATAGAGGGGGGTACATTAGTTTTGTTTACTAATTATTCTGATCTTAAGCATTGTTATCATAATTTACTTCCCCGTTGGAAAAAGCTTGGTCGTTCGGTGTATGCACAAGGGGAGGGATACTCGCGGTCTGAATTGCGTGAGAAGATGATCGAAGAGCAAGATGTTTTATTGCTGGGGGCGGAAAGTTTTTGGAAAGGCTTTGATGCTAAAGGCCCGTGTCTTTCACAAGTTATTATTACACGGTTACCTTTTGAAAATCCAGGGCATCCTGTATTGGAGGCGAAGTCGGAGATACTAAGTAAAGCTGGCAAAAGTTCCTTTATGGAAATTACTTTGCCGACTGCGGTAATACGATTTCGTCAGGGAATGGGAAGGTTAATAAGATCTCGGAACGATTTAGGAGAATTAATTATTTTGGATTCTAGAATCTTGAAAAAAGGGTATGGTCGGGATTTTATACGTGAATTCCCCAAGAAGGAGTATGAAATTATAAATTCAGGTGATCTTTTGCCAAATCTTTGTGCTGATGATTAAAACATTCTTGAACTTTCCCAATAATTATTAGTAAATAATGTTTAATTGTTAATTGTCCCCAGAATATACCAATCAAATCCCTAGTCAAAATATGATTATTGCTTCACATGGTCACAGTGATGTCGGTTTCGTTCGTGAAAAAAACGAAGACTCTTTCTTAGTTGATGACCACAAGGGGATATATGCTGTCGCCGATGGGGTTGGTGGACTGCCTTTTGGAGCTTTAGCCAGTAGGCTAGCGGTTCAGTTTTACAACTCATCAATATGTGATCTAGATGATTGCACCACTGAACAAGAACTTAGAGTTCTTGCTCATAGTATTCATCACAACATTGTTGATTGTGGAACCATCGTAGGAGGGGAGAATGGGATAGGCTGTACTTTTTCTGGACTCAGACAAGTGGGAGATAAAATGGTTTTCGTTCATGTGGGTGATTCCTCAATTTATGTTAATGATGGGTCTGGATTAACAAAAGTTTCGAAATGCCACACTTTGGGTGATGAGTTAATTGACAAACATGGACCCGAAGCCGCGATCGATATGCCTGAGCACTACATGCATACTCTTACACGCTGTATGGGCCAAGATATTGACTTTGAGGTTGATATTGGAGAGATTGCATTGATTCCTGGAAGATCAATTCTTATCTGTTCAGATGGAATTACAAACATGGTTGAATTGCCTGAGATTGAGAAAATGTTAAACGAAATGGACTCTAAATTCTTTGTCCACTCGGTGATTGATATGGCTAATCAAAATGGTGGAACTGATAATTCTACCGCAGTTTGTATTAAAATCTCTTAGATTTTCGGTTTAACATGTCCGAACGCATTTCCCTCTTTCTTGATAAATTAGAGGGGAATCCTGAAAGCCTTCTCAATCGTTTCAGCCTAGCTCAGGCTTACTTTGAGGATGGTGATTATGACGAGGCAATTGTTCATTTGACAATATGTACTAATAAAAGAAGCGACTGGATGGTCGCTTCATTATTGTTGGGAAAAGCACTTATTGAATCAGGGCAAAAAAAAGAAGCCTGTATTCCATTGAGGCAAACTATTGTACTTGCCCGTGATCAGGGTCATGAAGACCCGGAACAGGAGGCTGCACTCCTCTTAGCTGAATGTACATAGGTTCTGATTTATTCGATTTTTTAAAGCAGGAAGGTTTCACACATAGCATGGAAGGTCTTTTTTAACCGTGCGGACTCTAATGGGGAATGTGTCACTGGTAAGCGGTCTAACGATTGCGTCGAGATTATTGGGTCTTCTGCGAGATGTTCTGTTTTTTACCTGTTTCGGGGTTTCCCTAATCGGTGATGCTTTTATTTTAGCCTTCACGGTGCCTAATTTATTTAGAAGGATGCTCGGGGAGGGCACATTAAGCTCTGCATTCATTCCTGTATATTCCGAAAAGATTAAAAAAGGGCAGATTCAATTGGCTGAGCAAATTCTTAATCAGGTTCTATCTCGCTTAATGATTTTTCTTTTCGTTTTAACGATCATTATTTGTTTGTTTTCTTGGGCAACTTCAAATTTCGGCTGGATAACAGAACCAAAGTGGATAAGCGGTTTATCTTTAAATTCGATAGTTTTTCCATATGTGTTTTTGATCTGCGTTTCCGCGATCATGGTTGGTGCATTAAATACTCATGGAAAGTTTTTTGCCGGTGCTTTTTCTCCTATTATATTAAATCTATCAATGATTTGTATTCTTACTTTTTGTTATTTCATCGCTTCATGGAGAGATTTCGAATTGGCAACATCACTATGTTTTGCCGTATTGATTGGTGGTTTTTTCCAAATGGTATGGCCGTGGTTGCAGTTAAGAAGGAGTTGTGCATGGAAGTGGAAGATTGATTTTTCATCTTCAGCAGGACTTGAGAAAATTAAAAGCCTTTTTGTTGTGGGTGTTTTTGGAGCTGCTGTTGGGCAAGTTAATATAATGGTTTCTCGTTTTTTGGCTTATTCCTTGGAAGATGAGGGTGCACTTTCTTATCTTTTTCTTTCAGCCCGATTAATCGAACTTCCTTTAGGTGTGTTTGCTCTTTCGATTTCGACTGTTTTTTTTCCTGAGCTTTCTCGTGCTTTTTCTTCGGGGGAAAAGGTTGAATATCAAAGATATTTTGCACGGGGCTTTAGGTTGACCCTTGCAATCATACTTCCAGCTGCAATAGGTTTAGCTTTGCTCGCAAACTCCATTTTAGGTGTTCTTTTTCAATGGGGGGAATTTGGACGGAGTGATGTGGTGGTTGCATCAGAAGTACTTCTAGTTTCTTGTTTTGCCCTTCCGTTTTATGCACTTGCCGCTTTTTTTGTGAAGGCATTTCATTCACAAAAAAAGATGGGGGTTCCTTTGAATGCTGCCATAATTAGCTTTGTTGTTAATTTAACTTTGAGTCTGGTTTTAATGGAATATTTTGGAATGTTCGGTCTTGCCTGGGCAAATGTAATTTCAGCTTTTGTCCAAACTGTTTACCTGGCAATTAAGTTAGACTCTTTTGGTTTGAAGGCATTATTGAGTAATTCAGATTTTTCTTTTCGAAGTATAATTTTTTCATCCCTAATTATGTTTATAGCTTTGTATTTTGTTAATCAAATGGGATATTTTGGCTCAGGGAAATGGGATGCTATTTTTGGGTTGATCGTTACGGTTCCATTGGGGGTTACAGTTTATGCTGTATCTTTGACTTTTCTTGGTTTCCCCGAACTTAAAAAAATTCGTAAAAAAATACTGTTTCCAAGCTTCATTAAAAAATGAGCGAATACTTGGGAATAACGATAGGTTGACAAAATTCCTTAGATAATGACAAATAATGAAGAATTTAACCTATGAATAACAGAAGATACTCAAAGGCAGGTTTTACTTTAGTGGAGTTGTTAGTGGTCATTGTGATCATTGGAATTTTAGCAGGAATTACATTCACAGGGGCGAATTATTTATTAGGTGCCCAAGATGAAAAGCAGGCGAAAAGTCACATTGCGGCAATCTCCCTAGCTTTAGATCAATACAAAAGTGAGATGGGAGGTTACCCTAGGACGGATTCAATTTCGAATGAAGAAGATATTTTCAAGTGTGGTGAGTTCCTTCTTTTCACATTAAATGGAATACTTGACCGAGATGGAAAATCCCTTGCCATTGATGATAGAAGAAAAAGCTTTATACCGGGCGATGCTTTAGTTTTTGGGAAGCAAGATGGAAAAAGAAATGAGGTTTTTAGTCCCAGTGAAAGTGATTGGCAGACAAAATCTAGGGACCCATTTTTTGCAATGGACCCTTGGAATGAACCTTACATTTATCAGTTTCCCCGAAAAGATGGACACAAGGGTTTTTTACTGTTTTCAAAAGGACCAAATGGACGGGCTTCAGTTTTTAATCAAGAGTTAACTTCAACACCCCCAAAAGAGATCATTGACGAAGACAATATTCCTGCTTCTGAGCCAGGGAAATGGTAATTAATTTCATGAAAAATAAACAATCAAAAATACGCGGCTTTACCCTTATTGAACTGATGGTTGTCATTGCCGTAATTGGTATCTTGATGGGAATGCTCGGTCCGAAAGTCTTCGATTTACTTACCAGTTCAAAGGTTAAGAAGTCACAAGCTGTTTTTCGAAGCTGGGTCACACAGTTACATCAATACAAAGAATTTTATAAATATTTTCCTCCCTTTTTGTTGGAAGAAGATGAAGGGAAACCCTTGCTTCTTTCAGATGATACCAACCACGAATCTTTCATTATTGCCCTCAAGGGTATGAAATGGGAACCGGATATGTCAGAGTGGCAACCCTTGGAGCAGGGAAGTGAACTTAGGGATCAAAATCGAAAAGGTAGAGAGTTTCATTCTTTCTCGGAAGATGAATTCGGACCAGACGGTTATTTAGCAGACTCTTGGGGCGGAACCAAGATTCGTGTTTTAGTTGATCAGGATGGAGATGGACTTATTAAATTGGACAGTGCCGCAGTTGATGAAATCATATCTGCACTTAAGCAGGATAATGACGCCGACATTGTTGATGCCGCAAAGGAAAAAATATCTGTGATAAGGGAAAAGGTAGGGATTTATGTTTTGTATGATGAATCTGGTGAAACTGAGTCAGAAAACGTATTTTCCTGGGATATAGGAAAGTACTTGGAAGAGGATTAAAATTTGAGTTTTGAAAATTTACCCTGAAGTGAAGACCGATCATTCAAATGGTTTTACTCTTTTGGAATTGCTGATTGTTTTGGCCGTTATGGGGTTGATGATGGGGCTTATAGGTTTTTCCTTATTGGGGGGAGGGGGAGCTGAACTTGGTT
>JABGWU010000135.1 GCA_018645475.1 Opitutia bacterium | reverse complement strand
TTTGATGAAAACCTTCCCGTTTGCGAAGATTACGACCTCTGGCTTCGAATCCTCGTGGAAAATGAGATTGGCTATCTTAGCGAAGTATTAGTCTCCAAGTATGGTGGGCACGAAGATCAATTATCAAGAAAACATTGGGGCATGGACCGCTTTCGGGTTCATTCCCTAAAAAACTTGCTCATCCATTCCAAACTTTCTACGAACCAAAGAATTTCTGTTCTAGATACCCTTATCCAAAAACTGAATATTCTTGCACAAGGTTTTGCAAAGCATGGCAAGTTTGAACAATCAGAAGAATTCCTTAACGAAATGAAGGCTTTTTCCCGCGAACTGATCACTTACTCAACTACACAACCACTTAATTCGTGAATTTTGTTGTAGCCCTCCATGCTGAAGCTAAACCCATTGTCGACCACCTTGGCTTAACTAAACATCCCCTACCATCTCCTTTCGCTCTATTTAGTGATAAAACCTACCAATTAGTCGTATCCGGAATGGGAAAACAAAACATCGCACATGCGGTATCTTTTCTGCATGGAAGGAGAACTTGTAAAAATACACCCTGGCTTAATGTGGGACTCGCTGGACATGGAAATGCGCCCCTGGGTGAAGCTTTTCAGATAGCAAAATTTACCGACCAACAAAATGAACAAACGGGCTATCCGCCTCAGGTTTTCACCACTCCATTACTTAAAGCATTTTTAAAGACCTGTAATCAGCCATCCATGGAGTACCATTTAAACACTGCATACGACATGGAAGGCTCCGCATTTTTTGAAAGCGCCTACCGCTACTCAAATACTGAACTGGTTCAGTCGATCAAAATCATTTCTGATAACCAACAAAACCCGGTATCCCATTTTGATAAATCACTTGTCCACTCACTCATTTCTCCTCAAGTCCCAAAGATAGTAAGCCTCTCCAAGGAAATGATTCGAGCAGCAAAAGAAATTTCTGCCCCCTCAGAAATTGAAACCCTTTTTACCGAAATCATTCAAATTCATACCTTAACTGAGACCCAGAAACATCAAATCAAAAAGGCGATTCGTCATGGGAAAATTGTGGGTATATCTGATTCTCAAATACGCAAACTTGCTCATTCGGAAAGAAATGCAAAAGAACTCATTTTTAAACTGAATCAAAAACTCGAAGAAAAAAACCTCTATTCATGATCGATACGATTTATTACGAAAATTCAATTTCGGAACACGAGCGAACAAAGGAGATCATGAAACGCTTTCCGAAAGCCTTTAGTATTCCGTGCGAAAACCACAAAGAAATTTTCAATCCAAAAGGACAAAACTTTAGGCTTCAAAAGAAAAAACCCTCCCTCATTCTTGCCGAAAAAAAAGATAATTTTGCACTTCCCATTCCACAAACCTACGGAATTGGAGGCAAATATAACTTTTACTTTTCTCATATGCTCAACTGTCTTTATGACTGTCGTTACTGCTTTCTACAGGGAATGTATCCTTCATCCCATTATCTACTCTTCATCAATTACGAGGATTTTCTTTCCGACATTCAAAACAAAACGAACCAACATCCCGGGAGACCAACATGGTTTTTTTCTGGTTACGATTGTGATAGTCTTGCTCTAGACAGTATATCTGCCTTCTTGGAATCCTTTATTCCTTTTTTTCAAAAAGAAACAAATGCACATTTGGAATTAAGAACAAAGAGTGTAAACATAAAACCACTCTTGCAATACGAACCACTGGAAAATGTGGTTACTGCCTTTAGCTTTACTCCCAAGGAACTAAGTATTCAACTCGAACACGGCGTTCCCTCTGTTGAATCACGCATCCAGGCGATAAAAAAAATCACCGATGCTGGTTGGCAGGTCGGATTACGAATTGATCCCCTAATTGACTGCCATGATTTTGATCAAAGGTATAAAATTCTATTTGAAGATATATTTTCAACAATTCCAGTGGAAAAAATTCACTCTGTCTCAATCGGCGCATTTCGAATGCCCGTAAATTTTTTCAAAAAGATTGAAAAATTATACCCCGAAGAAAAACTCTTTACTGGTTCCCTTGAAAAACGAGGAAGTTCAATCTCCTATAGTTTAGAAATCGAGCAAAAAAAGAAAGAAACCTGCAAGAATTTACTCCTGGAACATATACCAAGAGAAAAAATCTTTGACTGCGAAACCACCCCCGACAAAGCTGTTTAAATATTTCGCATCACAATCCGTTTGCATTTCTATAAAAATTTGCTAAAAGTTTATCTCATTGGCACGCCACCTTAGCTCAGCTGGTAGAGCACCTCACTTGTAATGAGGATGTCGTCGGTTCGATCCCGACAGGTGGCTCCATTCATGAACATATAATTTTACAAGTAGAATTAATGTATCAATTTTGACTTGCCGGTTCTGACATCGAGTAAATGCTTTAAGGCAAAATAAAGTACCCGTTACTCCAAAGTATTGTAAAGCGACCATCACTCGAAAAACAAACTGTCATCGTGGATACAGAGTCATTGGTTTTAAGTAGATCCTTGTAAACCAACCCAACAAATGTTTTCCCTCCAATAGTCCTACCACTTGAGGATGACATGGTTGGTCCTCTAATATTACGAGTTGAATCTGATGATCCAAGTAATTTTATTACATCATCTTTGCTTTTATTTTTGAGCAAGCGGTACCAATCAGAACTGTCCTTGGGTCCAAGTTTAAAGAAAGCAGTTAATGTTTTATCTTCATCAAGAAAAACTTGTGTCTCAGGAGATCTAGAATTCTTGAAACTACCGCCCACCCACTTGTCAAAAACATAATTTGAATAAGGACGAGCACTAATATTAACCCAACCTGAACTCCAATTCCCAGACCCAAAAAGTTGACCACAATTATTCATATTTGAGTTTAGACTCAGGTAAAAAATTGTTTTTGGAGAATTACCCTCTTCAGCAGGTTGATTCAAAGCAGGAACCCATTTATGAACCACATCCGGATTTGAGATAACACTTCGAGCAAGCATTTTTGTAGAAACATCATTTAAATTTTCCAGTTGATCCACTTTGTTTTTAAACTCTCCAATTTCCTCAATAAATTCTCGATTTTCAGCTTTAAGCTCCTGAATTTCTTCCTCTGCGTGTAATAAGTCTTCTTTATTTTCAAGAAGTTCTTCTTGTAATTTTTTCAATTCTGACCTCGCTTGGACCAATTGATTGAATGTCGATTCTGAACTATTATCTTCACAACCAACAATAAAAAATAGAATTATTACAAAATAAAGTTTTAGCATATTCATTTAATTATTCTCCTTTAGGCAGAAATCGTTTTCCACTTTTTATTTCGCTTTCCCCAATCAAATTACCATATTGATTGTATTCGAGTAGTATTCCCTCTCCCTGCTCAACTCTTGATTTCCTGCATAATGTGCCATCAGGTTTCCACACCAAAGCTGTTTTAAGGATTCCCGCATAAAAAACCTGTTCATTTGCTTTTTTTCCTGTGGGGTACCACTCCTCGAAGATTCCATGGGCTTTTCCCTCTAACCATTTCCCTTCCTCACGCCTTTGCCCATTTGAATACCACTCTTTCCACACACCATCCTTTTTTCCGTTTTTCGCATGACCATCAATTTTCCTTTGTCCATTTTCGTGCCAATCAATGTATCTCCCCGTTAACACCCCACGATTATAACTTCGCAGTATGCGTTTCCTGTTTTCCATGTCCCATACTTTTTTCAATTCAACCCATCCCTTATCCACCTCCAAAACCACACGAAAATACCCCATTCCATCTTGATGTATATATGCTCTAGCAAAGCCCGAAAAACTCGACTTATTTTTATCACTGATTACATCTCCATCTTTATCGTAAGGGTATAAATAAAAATCCTCCTTTAATTCGCCCCAATCAGGAATCGCTAACCAGAATATCTTTTCCTGCTCAGATTTCCAATTCTGCTCATCCCAGGAAAAACCTTTTTTCGCTGCGGTTAGAAAGAATACAGGAAAAGAAAATAAGCAAAACAAGCTGACAATAAATCTAAGTAAATTCATAAACGAATTACTTTCTTAGGAGGTTCAAGTTCTATTTCGTAAAATCGTACACTAATATACGATCAACGAGTGGTAGTAATGTGTCTTTTTTCGCTTTTTGATGGATCGGGTGACCTAGATATTCCTTTAATCCTTTCTCATCTCTTACTTCCACAATGATCCCCACATCAAAGCTATCATCCACAATGGATCGATCACTCATGATTGGATTTCCTGCCCGGGCATTTATAACTGAAGGTATCTCATTAAATGAATCTGTAACTTCTATGATCTTTTTTCTATGTTCAAGATTACCCGGATCTTTTAACCAGCAAAATACCAAATGGGTTAATATTTTTGAATCCTCGTCATTTTTTTGAAAACTGGAAAAACAGCCTGAAAAGAGAAGCGATAGAATTAATTGAATAAATACGAAATTCTTTTTCATTGAAATATTCTATTAATTATTCAATCCGAATCCACTTCTTTGTTTTATACTCATAAAAAGTAGGCTTTGTATTCCCGTTTTCAAAGTGTAACCAATCGCTTGTATTTTGATCAAAAAAATAGGGAAAAGTCGAATTATTTGTCCACATCCACCCTCGGTTGGGCAAATAAAACCACTCACTCGTGTATGGAGTCGAATTGGTATCCTCTGCAGGATACTCATTCATTGCCTGATCATACTTCGATTTTTCCACCAATGAAAACTTCGTTGGGTTTTTTGAAATATAGTCAACTAATTGAGAATCGGATACCAATGGATTGGTTCCTATCTCAATTTCAAAAGAATCGGAGAAACCATCACTGTCTGTATCATTCGAATCCTTGGCGGTCCCGTAAGTCGCCAATTCCTGATAATTCGTCAATCCATCCGCATCATCATCACCCAAGTCCATTTCAAAATGAGCGGTTATATTAAGATATTCTGATATAGTAAATTGGTTTGGTTTCATCAGTCTTAATTACTCTACACTAATACAGGTTAATTTTTTCAAACTTATCTGCTTTTATTCTTTGAAAATAATT
>JABGWU010000134.1 GCA_018645475.1 Opitutia bacterium | reverse complement strand
CGAAATAAATCGCATCACGACCAAGGGACTTCGAAAGAATTGGGAAATATTCATTCGAGTTATGATGCTTGGACTCATGCCCCAGAAAGAGTACCCGAACCGGACCGCCAATCGAACTTCCAACAATCAAAGAAAACCATACCAGGATGAATAACAAGAGACGAAGTTTCATAAAGGGGTAATAAGAATTGAGGAAAGGGTATAAATTAAAACAACTATGATATTATCATAACTTTAAAATAAACGATAGATTGACTTCGTCATATTTTATTAAATGTTAGACATATTAAACCAGAACGAAAAAAGACTATCCCCAAGGAATTCCTCAACGAAATCGATCCAAATCAACTTTTTCTAAGTATGCTTGGAGAAATTAAGGGAGTATCTTTTTTTGTTAAGGACAAAAACTTTCGTTTAATCTTCGCCAACCCTTACTTTTACAGAAGGCTGGGTCTCCAGTCTCAACAGGAATTACTCGGGAAAAATGATTTTGAACTCTTTCCGGAACCTTTGGCCAAGAAGTTTAGGAAAGACGATGAGTCTGTGATGAAGGAAAAACTACCTAAGTTAGGATTGATTGAATTGTTCCTTAATCAACAAGGTACACCAGCTTGGTACACTACCAATAAATTTCCAATTTTTAATAAACAGAAGAAACCAATTGGAATCATGGGAACGGTTCAAAAGTACGAAAAAGTTCCAGTTAATCACACCCGGGACAAGGAGATGGAAATGGTCATTGAAGAACTTCGTGTTCATAATGAAGGCACTCCCAGTATTGCAATGATTGCGGATAAATACGGGATTTCACATCGCCAGCTAAACCGAAGATTCAAAGAAGTAACCGGTCTTACCCCACAACAATTTTCGGTTCAAGTCCGCATCGAAAAAGCCTGTAAACTGCTCAAAGAATCGAGCCGAAGCCTGACCGATATTGGTTATGAATTAGGCTTTTGTGATCAGAGTGCTTTCACTGCACAGTTTCGTAAAAGAATGAGTATGACCCCAAGGCAGTATCGTAAACAATACAGTTAAACGCCTTATTTTTTCTTAGGCGCCCCACTCTTCCAAATCTTAATATCGTTGAGATCATTTTTTGATTTCGGTCCTTTGGTGCTCCTCCCACGCTTGATATCTTTTTCAAGTAGTGCAAGCAGGGAAGCAACCATTTCAGGTTTTTCCTTATACAAATTCTTTTTTTCACCCAAATCTGTGGACATGTTATAAAGTTGCCCTGGTGCAGAACTGGCAGGCGCCTGTCTTTCGTTTGGAGAAGTCCATCCACCTGATGCCTTTGCAAGTAAGAGTTTCCATGGGCCCTGGCGATACGCAAAATGACCGCTTATGGAATGATGAATCACACCCTTTCGAGTCGATACAATCTTCTTCCCATAAAGTGCAGGTAGAAAACTTACGCTGTCTTCCGCACCATTTTGAGGCAATTCTTGTCCCAATAGATCGGACATAGTAGAAAAGAGATCAGTAAGGCAGATCAATTGATCCGATTGTGCACCCGGCTTCACTTTACCGGGCCATTTCACGATAAATGGAATCCTATGTCCACCATCCCAAAGATCCGCTTTCGATCCACGAAGGTTGGCACTCACCACATGTCCCTGCTTGGCAAGTTCCACAATTCCAGCTGCCTTCGAGCAACCATTATCACTGGTAAATATAATCATGGTATTATGATCCGCATTGATTCGTTTAAGAGCAGATTGTATTTCACCCACCACATTTTCTGTCTGCATGACAAAATCTCCATATGATCCCAAACCACTCTTACCCTCCCATTCAGGAGTCGGAACGATCGGAGTGTGTGGAGAGCCAAGTGGCACATAAAGAAAGAATGGCCTCTTCAAATCGTTTCGTGATTCGATATACTCAACGGATTTGCGAGTTAATCGTGGAAGCATGTTGATTACGGGGTCATGAGCTATCACTTCATCATTCTCAATTACGGCTTCCATATTACGGGCATGGTGAAACCCATGAAAATAATCAAACCCTCGATGAATGGGTCCATCCGGAATCTTGGCTCCAACAGGTGGGCTTTTGTATTTCTTCCGGGAATATTCTTCTCCGTTTTGAGGATCCAAATATTTAAAATTGAGATGCCACTTCCCAATGATTGCAGTGTCATATCCATTCTTTTTCAAAAAACCAGGAACCGTTGGGCGGTCTTTTGTAATCAAACATGGAGCAAAACCCTGAACAACTCCGGATTGAAGTTTTGTACGCCAACTATAACGTCCCGTCAAAACTCCGTAACGGGTGGGAGTGCATACTGAGGATCCTGAATGCGCATCCGTAAAAACCATACCCT
>JABGWU010000133.1 GCA_018645475.1 Opitutia bacterium | reverse complement strand
CCTGAACTAATTGGATGGGACCATCCGGGTGACTCGCCATTTCCTCAGCATCTGAAACGACCACTCGAAAATCAGTTAAAACCTCAGTCAATAGTTCACTCCTACGGGGCGAACCGGAACCCAGAATAAAGTTCTTCAAGCCGCTTTGCTCGAGCTCTGAATCATTGACTGGCACTATTTGACGAATCCAACAACCGAAGAGCACTCTGACAGAGTAGTTGGTTGAATAAGCCAATTCCTGCTATTTTTTTTGGTGCAAACCATTACTCAAGAATACTAGTTCCCTGATCGTAAATTTCGAGCTTTTCCGTACCATCTACCCCGTATGATGTTGTAATTCCATGCTTTTCTCCATCCTTGTAACTTGAATCAAGCTTAAACCTTCCATTCTCATACCATTCTTTCCAGTTCCCCTGGATTTTTCCGTTATTCAAAGAATGCGTGTGGGTTTGTTTCAATTTTCCACTCTGATACCACTTCTTACAAATCCCCCGTTTTTCATCACTCATATAGAATGTTTCAGATTCCTTGGAACCATCGGTATAATATGTATTGCTGATACCATTGCGCTGCCCGAACAAATAGCTTAATTGTTCGCGAATTTGGCCATTTTCATAATAAAGCAGCTCATGTCCATGCTTTAAACCGTTCCAGTAGTTTACATCGCTAGCCTTGCTTCCGTTGCTTGCATAATCAACATCCCGTCCATGCTTCTTTCCGTCCACAAAATACTCAACTGTCGCTAAAGCACCATTCTCGAAGTTAACTCGTGATTCTCCGTGTAATAGACCGTCTGAATAATTTGCATCCTGCTGAACTCGCCCATTTTCATAAAAAAGGACTTCCCGTCCGTCTTTTAGGTTATTCCGGTAATTCGCTTCAACAGATTTTGTTCCGTCACTTTTATAATCTACATCCAGCCCATGTTTCTTGCCGTCCTTGAAATTTTCCACGGTCGCCAAATTCCCATTTTCGAAGTAGACTCGGGATTCTCCATGTAATTGATCGTCTGTATAATTTGCATCCTGCCTAACTCGCCCATTTTCATGATAAAGAATTTCCTGACCATGTCTCAACTGATCTTTATAGTTAGTTTTGGAGCTTACGATACCAGATTCATAGTAACTTATGACAAGACCATTTAACATCCCCCTTTTCAAAACTTCCATACTGGATTTTTTACCATTCATAAAATAGGATACATTTATTCCATCACCATCGGATAAATCTGTAAGCAAACAAAGCTGTCCACTTGGAAGCCATTTTTTAGTGCTCATAATTTTACCATCTACCCATTCACTTTCATATTCCTTTTGACCAGTGAAATACCAACCTTTGCACAATCCGTGCAAAAATCCATTTTTGAAGTTCTTCTCTTCCTTCTTGTTTCCCTCAGCGTAAAATAATTTATGCAACCCATCTTCAATTACACGTTTTTGTGGCGGCATCGAACCGGAAGAAAACAATCCGAATCCCACTTCATTTAAATTATCGCCTTCGATAAATTTAACAATTTTCTCCCTTATAAATATTCGATATATCTTTGCCATTAAATCATTAACGGGATCGCCATCGCCTATCTTTCTAAGATTGTCAATCCATTGAGTGAAAAGCTCATCCGTTTGATTGGTCTTGGAAACACCCAATAAATCCTCCAGTAATTCCTCGTTAGCTAACAATTCAGGAATCAAAGCAGTCAGGTCACCCGATACATTTAATGCCCCCAGATCGTCCATAAATAACATAAATAAGTTCGAATCCTTTGCTTTCTTGAAAAATTGAACGGCAAAATCCTTCGAGACAAAGTTATCACAAAAAATGGCAAAACTTAAATTTCCCAATGGACCAACCTCTTCACTACTTAGTACCGAAATTAAAATTTCAAAAAGCTTCTTCGAATTACCTTCCATTAAGCCAGAAATAACTGCCTCCATTAAAAGAGTTGGCCACCTATCAGCTTGCCAACCTAAGCCCGCACGAATTCCTTCTTTCATATCCGCACTCGCATCAATTAACCCATTTGAGTCATTAAAAACATTGTCGGTCAAAAAATACTTTCCTTCCTGATTAACAAGAATGGGAGATAAAATTGGACCTTGCTCCACAGTTTTAAAAATGGTGGATGCAAGAAGGTTTGTAAGTTTAGGAATCAATAATTTATTGAATACTACACTACCCAAGTCCTTACCTGAACCAGGATCTGAATGAACTTGGCTCATTACAGGTGCCAAAAAAGAAAGTACCTCCTTCGAACTAAAGTCATTCTCACCATCCCAATTGTCCTCCGCTAAAAGCGATCTATTTCTGGTTAATAAGAGTGAATACTCCGGTAGGTTTGGACTGGTAATATGAATTTTTGAAATACCTAGTTCATCATTGATTACCCGTGCAGAAATTGAATCATTTTTAAGTACTTGTTCACTACCTCGATCTGCAACCAATTCAATATCATATTTTTCATCCTTCAAAAGTAAACTCGATGGGATAAGGAATGTGTTAACCCGTGCTCCAAAAGCACTAACCGTTTGCAAACCAAGACCGAAACTTGCGTGCCTCATCCTGCCTTCTTCGCTATCCTGAACTACAAGTCCTCCAAATACACTCAAATTTAGAGATGCAGGTTTTCTCGCCGCAAAGGAAATTGGATCAGCAAGAATGATAGATAAGAAATCCTGATCTAAGGCTATTTCAGCCATTCTTTTACCCGAGTCAGATTGAAGTTCAAAGCTCAATCTGTCATTCAATTGCTCATAGGATACAGTCGCCCTTCCCATGCCTCTTTCTGAGTCATTATTTAAATTCTTAGAAAGATGAAAATCTGGGTTTCGTGAAAGAAATATCGCTACCGTCCTCAGAACCTTTTGAGTTTCGGATAACTCATCGTTTAACTTGGGTAAATTCTTATTATCCCGAAGAGTTATAATTAAGGGGGAATTACCCTTAAGTGATAAAGGTCGAACACCGACATCGTAAAAACAACAACTTTCAAGAAGAGAAGTTCGAATTTTTTTTAACAGGGAAGTAGTTATAAGCGTTTTTCCATCCTCTAAATTATGATTTCTTACAATCCAATCCTTCACCAGGTCCGGTTCGTGCTCCGTTAAACCCGATAATTGAATGCCCGAAAACCGGAGGGGCACATCAACCCCATCAAGACTGGCAAGTAATCGAAAGCCGCCGCGTTCCCGTACTTCTTTGAATTCAAATTTAACACCAGGGTATCCCTTTCTGGCTGCAATACACTCAATTAAAACTTTAATTGATTCCTCCGATTGCCATAAAAGTGGATAAGAAAAATTTGGGTTTCGCGAAAGAAAACTCAAATCATCTGAGAGATATTTTTGGGCGGAGGAAGTATCATATCTGGAGGAAAAGCCACTCTCATTAGAATCCAAGCTTATTTTTTGCTTTGAAGGACTTAGTAAGTCAGACTGTCCAAACCATCGTTGCTTACTAAAAGAAGAGTTTTCTCCAAAATCCATTGCAAACTGATAGGAAGAGATTTTTTTAATGGCTCCAGTTATGCCATTGGCATCTCGTCCGAGAAAAGTGTTTAAATGGGAGGCTAACCATGTCGGGGTATCCTGATCCACCACATAGCCTAAAAACTTAAGCTGATCCCCCTCCTCAATTTCAATCAATAGTCCTTCTTCACCATCTCTTTTTTGGGTAGTAAACTGAAGCTTCACATCCAAAAAACCACGATATTGAAATTGTTCTAGAATGTCACCTGAAAGACATTGGGAAAGGAAACCGAGCTTGTCCTTTACTCCAGGGCATGCACGCCAAAATGCTCCGGTAAAAACAGAGTTTCCCTTTATAAATTTTAAAAGAGAATCATGATCGAATGAACTCGCCCCCGTTACTTCAATTGAATCAGCAGATATAGGAGGCGGGGAAATAAGTAAATCGTCAGGAAGTTTTGCAGATGAATTGGTTTTTATTTTTTGGCCGGGATCAACCATAAACTCCTGACTGGCATTTGGGGAAAGGTCTGAAATACCCGGAAAATCTAAATCCAAAGAATTATTCAAGGGAACAGGTTCTTCTATTTTAGCAACCTCCTCTGTTGCAAGTTTATGCCCCTGTGCCGCGGCCAACTTTAAAAGTTTCAGTCCGCGAGATGGTCGAGAAGCGAAACCGTCCTCCCCGTTCAGAAATAATAACCCTAATGAATATTGAGCCTCAGAAAAGTTTTGTTTAACTGCAAGCTCAATCCATTGAACTGCCTTCTCTAGATCCTTGGTCACCCCGTCCCCATTGTAGTATGCCATACCAAGATTAAATCTCCCAGTGAGCGATTTCCTCTTTACCGCATTTGTCAGTAAGGAAACTCCATGTTTTTGATCCTTCTCGAGAATTCCTGGAAGCCCTTTTAAATAAAGTGCACCTAATGTAGCCTGTGCAAGAGGGAACCCTAAATTTGCAGATTCTTTAAACAATTCAATAGCTCGAGGGACATCAGCGGGAATGACCTGAAAAAGAATTTCACCCAGTGCATACTTAGCAACCGAATCTCCCTTAGATGAAAGTGCAAAAAGACCGGGTTGTGCCGTTTTGTAGTGCTGTGTCGCTTTGCCATAGTTACCTGCCAGCATGTTTATATTAGCAAGATTATAATACCCTAGTGGCTCATCTGAATTAATTGCATGCAATGACCATTTTCGGGCAAGTTCCATGTCCACTTTTAATCCAAGCTCTCCGCTCCTTAAATAAATTCCTAAAACTGCCTGTGCGTAAGAATCCCCTGATTGAACCTGTTCATAAAGTTTCTCCAAATTAACTGGAACACCCTTACTATCCCCCACTTGACCGGAAACATGGAAAACAATAAGAAAACAAAGGTAAGCCTTTAATGCTTTCATGTTTTAAAAATTAATAAAACCAGACTGCTAATCAATTAAAAAATATAATTTTGTAACTAATTAAAGCATTTATGAAAATGTTAAACTGAATGATAAATCCACATAAGATTAATCCTTCTTGTTCGCTTTTTTAATAAATTTTTGCATCATACCCAAACTTGTATGACATCTTTTCAAACCAAGTTAACAGGATGAGGGTTGGGATTGCTCAATTAAACCCAACCGTCGGTGATCTGGCAGGCAACCTAGCCCTTGCCATTGATGCCTATGAACAGCTTGTTGGACAAGGAGTTGACCTAGTTGTTTACCCTGAACTATTCCTTTGCGGTTACCCTCCCCGCGATCTACTTCTCAAAGAGAAATTTGGTGACGACTTGAATGATGCCCTTCAAGTCTTTGCAGCAACAACCGGTCCAGCCCCGGCCGTCATTGGTTTCCCTGAAAAAAACACACATTCCAAAAAACATTTTTTTTACAATGCCGCCGCCTGGTGTGAAAAAGGTATGGTGAAGCAAACTTTTCATAAACGCCTGCTCCCCACCTATGATGTTTTTGACGAAACCCGTTATTTCAAACCAGGTGAAAAAGATTTTTTTGTTCAGTACAAAGGAAAAAAAATTGCAGTTACTATTTGCGAAGACATTTGGAATATTCGGCAAGGTGAATACCACTCCGATCCAATCGATGAAATTGCCGGACAAAAACCAGATTTATTACTAAATTTATCAGCAAGCCCATGGCACCTCAATAAAGATAAGCATCGCGTCGAATTACTGAGCGATGTTGCAAAAAAATGCAATTGCCCAATCGTTTACCTAAATACGGTCGGTGGGAATGATGAACTTGTTTTTGACGGAATGTCTATGTCACTTAATCGTAAAGGAGACCTACTTTCCATATCCGATTCATTTAAGGAAAGAATAGAAGTCCATGATTTAAATGATGTAAATGAAATACCCCATTCATCAGACATTCCAATGGAAAGCCTACGACAAGCACTTGGCTTAGGTGTAAGGGACTATGCACACAAAAGCGGGTTTTCGAAAGGATTGATTGGATTAAGCGGAGGAATCGATTCTGCTGTGACTGCTGCGATTGCAGTAGAAGCACTGGGTAAGGAAAATGTTATTGGAATTAGCCTGCCCTCTTTGATCTCTAGTCAACATAGCAAAAAGGACGCTGACCAATTGGCAAAAAATCTCGGCATCGAATTTCATACTTTGCACATACAAAGCGTTGTTGATGCGGCATCTGAAGAATTGGCTCCCCTCTTCAAAGATCGCCCAAATGATGTAACTGAGGAAAATATACAGGCCCGTGCCCGCGGTCTTTTACTCATGGCAGTGTCCAATAAACTGGGTGCACTCCTTTTAACCACAGGTAATAAAAGTGAACTCGCAGTTGGATATTGTACGCTGTACGGCGATATGTGCGGTGGACTGGCAGTTATTTCTGATGTCCCCAAGACTCAGGTTTTTAAACTCGCTAGGCATTTGAACCAAAATCAAACAGTGATCCCTGTAAATACAATTGAAAAACCACCCTCGGCTGAACTAAGACCCGATCAAAAAGACAGTGATTCTCTGCCTGAATATGAAATCCTAGACGCGATTCTTCAATCTTATGTCGAAGAAGGAAAATCAATCCAAACGATAATTGAGAATGGATTTGATGAGAAAATCGTTCGAAAAATCACACGCCTTGTGGATATAAATGAATATAAAAGAAACCAGGCTGCTCCTGGAATTAAAACCACCCCTCTTGCTTTTGGTGTAGGTCGAAGAATTCCCATCGTACAAAAATACGCAAATTAATCATTATTTATGAATCAATCACAGGAACTTTTTGATCGAGCAAAAAAAATTATTCCCGGTGGGGTAAACTCCCCCGTCCGGGCTTTTCGTGCAGTTGGGGGAACCCCTTTTTTTACAAAACAGGCAAAAGGTTCCCGTTTAATAACTGCAGATGATCAGGAATTAATAGATTATGTATGCACTTGGGGACCGGCTATTCATGGACACGACCATCCGGTTATAAGGGAAGCCGTATCTGAAGCACTTGCGAAAGGTACCAGTTTCGGAACCCCCGGGCCCGATGAGGTTGAAATGGCCGAATTACTAGTGGAAATTGTTCCTTCGGTTGAGAAAATTAGAATGTGCAACAGTGGTACCGAAGCAACCATGTCCAGTATTCGACTCGCCCGAGGCTTTACAGGAAAGTCAAAAATTATTAAATTTGCGGGTTGCTACCATGGGCATGTGGATAGTCTCCTCGTAAAAGCTGGATCCGGTGCACTAACATTAGGCAATCCTGACAGTGCCGGCATTCCTGAAAGCTTTGCTAAAGAAACCATTGTCCTTCCCTACAATGATTTAACTGCCGTTGAAAATGCTTTCTCTCAAAGCGAGGATGGAATCGCCGCTATTATTGTGGAACCCTATCCGGCCAATTGTGGATTAATTCTTCCAGATGATGGATACCTCGAAGGTTTAAGAAAAATTTGTGATCATAACCAAGCGGTGCTCATTTTTGATGAAGTCATGACTGGCTTTCGACTTTCCCTTGGTGGGGTTCAGGAAAAAACCGGAGTGACTCCAGACATGACTGCTATGGGCAAAATCATTGGCGGTGGACTTCCGGTTGGAGCCTTTGGAGGAAAAGCAGAAATCATGGATTTCCTCGCTCCTCTTGGCCCGGTTTATCAGGCAGGTACTTTAAGTGGTAATCCACTTGCCATGGCAGCGGGGGTTGCGTCTCTCCAATTATTAAAAGAATCCATGCCCTACGATCGACTTGAAAGCCTTGGCAATCAACTCGCTCTTGGTATTCAGCAAATTGCTAAAGAATATTCAATCCCTCTACAAGTACCACAAGTGGGTTCGATGTATTGTTTATTTTTCAACGAGAATCCGGTCCGTAATTTTGAAGATGCAATTTCTTCGCATTCAGAATACTTCAAAAAGTTATTTCAACATTGCCTAGCAAATGGGGTTTATCTCCCGCCATCTCCCTATGAAACCTGCTTCATAAGCAACGCTCATATTGAAAATGACATTTCAAAAACCCTCGATTTATTTAATGAGGCTTTCAAAGCTTTTTAATCCTTCTTTCCATTGACAGCTTAAACACATTAAGAGAAAAAAATTGAATGAAACTTCCTTCCACAATCCTTACTTTCCTTGGATCTATCCTAATCATTTCACTATCCATTAGTGCCGAAGAGAATCGTATTCCCTTTTATGAGGATTATCTCAAAGATTCCAACTCAGAAGGCTTTTTAAAAGATGCCAAAAAATTCCTTGATGAGAAACCAGAAGCAATAGAGGCGCCCAGACTGGCATTTGATTACTTAATGGTCGCCAAAGTATCTCGTGAGATCGAGGCCATTAATGACGCAATTTCTAAGCTTCTTCTAAACTACCCCCAAAGTCTGCCAACTCTTCATTTTATTTCCTCCTTCGAAAAAGATTCGAAAGTTCTAAAAAATATTTTTATAGATAAAGCAACTTTTGGTAATCTTGCCAGCAAGGAATTTGCCACCGCATATTGTAGAGCTCTCATTTTGGTAGCCCGTATTAGAGGACCTCAATTTCTAGCAGATACATCTTTGCGCTTACGAGCTCATCTTCTGGCTGAAAAAGCTGGGGTGGAGGAAATTAAAGAGAGTTCCGCCAAAGGTTTATCCATCGAAGCCGAGAAAAATAATGGCTTTGCCAATATTGCAAAGATTGTTCTCTCGGAACAAAACTCTATTGAGAAACTTAATTCACTAAGCAAATTCTCGGGAAAAGATGCGGAGTTTGCCACTGCATTTTACTTGGCTCAATTATCAAAGGAGGAAAAACAAGCAGAGGATGTCATTGCGATTCAGCTTAAACAGGCTCTTTTTGGGAAACCCAAAAATATTGAAAAAGCAATCCAAGCTATTGCCTTACTTCCTCCGAAAGTGGGTAAACAGGCTGATGTGCAGACATTTTTGGGTACTGCACAAAGACTGGACGGCAATTCCGATCTTGCTGTTAAAACTCTTTCAAAAATTCCCACAGACTCAAAAAATAAAGTCATGGCAGAATGGGGAAAGACCGCTCAATCTTTTGCCAACGGAATACAATTTGAAGAGAATAGAAAAAAATTACTCCTCGAAGCAATCGGTTATGCAATCGATCAAATGAACTCGGATCAGGATAGCCTCTTTACCAAGCTAAACTGGAAAAAAGAAGATGAAACGGGTAATACTATTCAGACAACCGCATTTATTGGTATTTCAAAAAAAGCAAAGAAATTGGAAATTCATGTAAAGAAAGATAAGGAGACCTTATTTGCCTACCGTACGGATGATGGTAAATCGATCCTCTATTCTAAGGATTTAAATCAATCTATTAATTTTAATGCTCCAGGAGTATTTCCTGTCCCTCAAGTTACGATTAAACGGGACATTGAAACAGGTGGATTTGAATACAATTTTAATTTAAATTTTTCATCCACTCAGGACAAAATGCTTGATGAAGGAAATCAGTTTTTTGAAAGCCCATACATGGGCACGGCTAAAGGCAGAGAAATATTTCTGTCTTATCTTTTAAATGAAAAACCAATATGGCTCTCCCCATCACAAACCATTAAAGGTGGAACCCAGTTTCCTCTATCCTTACTTGATCCAGAAAAACCAACCCCGACTACCATCGTTATTAAAACCGATTTAAGTAAAAATTTGACCGGTTTAAGAGTGGGTTCATTTTCAATGAATAGCCTATTATTCGGAAATACCGAAGTCCTTGAAAATCTCCCATCCTGGCCCGAAACTAAAAGCTTTGATGCGGAAAAGTTCGACTTTCCACTTTTCATGAAAGTCCTCCAGCAAATATCCAGCTTAAACAACTAAATATTCTTGATTTAATCAGTTTCAATCCTTTTCTCACAGGAAAAGTTCAAGGTTAATCTATTTCAAAATGGATAAACAAAAAGCCTTCCTTCTGTTATCTTTTCTTTTAGTCATTGGAGTTTTCGCAGAAAAAAAAGTACCCCCAGCACATCAGTCTTTTATTAAATGGGATATCAACAAGGATAATAAACTTACAATATCTGAACTACCCAAATTTGCTAAAAGAAATTTCAAACGGGTGGATCAAAACAAGGATGGTTCCATCTCCCTTGCAGAACACATTACTTTTCTTTCATCCACAAATGGGAAAGTTGAAAATAAAGATCTCCAAATCATTCACAATATTGCCTATGCTGAAAACGAAAATCCTAGGCAGACACTCGATCTGATTCTGCCGAATAAACCAGATCATAAAAAAAGACTCCCCCTCGTCATTTGGATTCATGGAGGAGGTTGGAAAAACGGAGATAAAAAAACGGGCCACTCCCCACATAGAATCCCCGCACTCGTAAAAACACATAGGTACGCCGGGGCAACAATTAGCTATCGATTAAGTGGAGAGGCCATCTGGCCCGCTCAGATTCATGACTGTAAAGCCGCCATTCGTTGGTTACGGGCAAACGCAGTCAAGTTTGGCTATGACCCGTCTCGAATCGCTCTGTGGGGCTCCTCCGCGGGCGGGCATCTAGTCTCCATGCTCGGAACGACAGGAAATAATAAAGAACTCGAAGGCACCGTGGGCAATCACCTCGATCAAACAAGTCGTGTACAGGCAGTGGTGAATTACTACGGTCCCAGTGCCCTCCTGCAAATGAGCGATCACCCAAGCAAAATAAACCACAACGCCCCCGACTCCCCCGAAAGTCAATTAATGGGCTTCCCCATTCAGGAATCAAAAAGTAAAACCAAGCAGGCTTCCCCACTCCACCACGTGTCTGCAGAGGACACCCCCTTTATCCATTTTCATGGCACGGACGACCCATTGGTCCCGTTTCATCAATCAAAGGTGTTTCATCAAGCCCTTAAGGAAAATGGAGTACCGAGTACTTTAATTACCTTGCAAAGTGGAGGTCATTCCATGCCCGGTACATTTACTCAAAGCTTAGTAATCCCCTTTCTTGATTCTATACTATACAAAAAAGGAACGCCCCCGACCGATCAAACGGAAGAGCTTAAGTAAGTAAAAACTACTCTAAAACACATACCCGAGGGAAAGCTCAGCTAAGTGTAAATCACGGGATGTAAATAATTCCATCTCCCCTATTCTCATCCATCGATAACGTAGACCGAGTCGCAAATGTTCCGAGGGAGAAAACCCTCTTCACCACCAATAAGTTTTCCATTCCAAGAAAAGGATCCATTTCCAAGATCAAGCCCCCCTAGTTTTTGACTAGAATACTTTTTTTTATCCGATATATTTAATGTTATGTTCTCAGAATATAAATTTGAATACTCAATATTTTCCTGTGAAAAAGTAAAAATTGGAATGAATAAAAGAGATAGGAAAAATGATTTAAGGGAAATCATTAGTTAAATTTGACATGAAATTGATCATAAACAAGAAGAAAAGGGTAAATGATCATCATTCTAAAAATTTAAAAAAATAACTAAAATAAACTCAGCCTTGAAATACGATATTGTAAGAAATATAAGGAATAAACTTGAGGAGAAGGATGGAATTTACAGGCGAAATTTCAAAAGCTTTGAGGATAGTAAAGGAAATTACGAAGAACGATTTTTCAACCTTTGCAACTTGATCGGTACACCCCTATCTCAAAATTCTCTTGGAGACTTAAAATTAAGTGTCAAAGCCGAAGTTCATTCCATCAATGATCCAAAAATTCGCGGACCCAATACCAATAAAAAACTTAGTTTTCATACCGATCGCTGTGATGTAATTGGTTTTCTTTGCCTACTTCCTGCTAAGCATGGAGGAGAGAATCAAATTGTAAATAGTTCCCAAATTGAAAATACCATCAAGATTGAAAGGCCAGAATTGCACAATATTCTATGCCAAAATTTTCCCTATAAAACACACACGATTGACGAGGCGAACCCACTGTTATTTTGCGAACAGCCGATTTTTTCTTGGCGGGATGGCTTTTTTGCCTGTTCCTATTTACGCATTCTGATTGACCGAGCAGACCAGGACCCCAATTGTCCCTCACTTTCAGATATTCAAAGAGAAGCACTCGACTACATGGATTCTGTTTGCGAACGTAAGGAATTACAAACCAGTTTTACCCTGCAACGCGGTGATGTACTTTTTTTGAATAATTGGACAACCCTACATCGAAGAACTGCATTTGAAGACTACGAAAAACCGGAGTTAAAGAGACATTTATTACGCATTTGGCTATCAATGCCAAATAGCAGACCATTAGATGAATCATTCCGAGCCAATTTCGGTTCAGTCGAAGCAGGTTCTCTACGTGGAGGAATTCGATCATTGGCTTAAATATAGTTGCATATGCTTCATAGTTCGAAGCAAGATAGCGAATAGTCGAAAACTTATCGACTGCAGTAATCTAGAATCTTTTATATGAATCTTTCACATTTTGGTTATTTAACGATAATTTTGTCTATTATATACTCATCTTCGGCGTGCCCTCCAAAACTAGAAAATGAATTGAATAACCTCCTGGAAAACGAACTTAACACTCCCCTCCCAGCTCTCCCTCCCCTCCCAGCGATTCCGGCCAACAAGCAATTATTAGAAACCAAAAATAATGTCCTCGGGAATCATTTGAATGTTTTAGTTCTCGGTGGTGGCTATTCACCATCGGGTAATCAGGTTTCGCTCGAAAGCAATGTAAAATATTTTAGAAATATCCGAAATGATATTGGACTAGGAAATGCCCGGATTCATACTTATTTTGCAGACGGAAAAGAAAAAGGGAGAGATTTACAATTTTTTGATCCTAAATTCGAAATTCCTCAAATCAACTTAGTTTTCGCCGAGATATTTGGAAAAACGAAGGGCATCGCGAACCAGTACCGATCTAATCAGTTAGCTCCTGATGGATCATCTTCCACTAAATCTGTGGATAGTTGGTTTACTTTACAAAAACAAAACAAGCAGAAACAACAAAATATTATCTACTTTACCGGGCACGGCGGAAAAGGTGACAATAAGACACAACATAACACCACCGCGTACTTATGGAATAACGTGAGGTTAAAGGTATCAGAATTTGTAAAAAAACTTGATCAGTTACCTATCCAGCAATCTACCATTTTAATTATGGTTCAATGCTATAGTGGTGGATTTGCCAATGTTCTTTTTCAAGACGGAGACCCGAAAAAAGAAGTATCAAAGCATCTACGGGCAGGCTTTTTCTCAACCATCCAAACCCGTGTTGCCGCGGGTTGTACTCCTGATATCCGGGAGCAAAACTATCAGGAATACAGTACTTCTTTTTGGGAGGCATTAAGCGGAAAATCAAGATTGGGCAAAATAATCGTGAAACCTGATTTTAATAATGATGGAAAAACATCACTCCTCGAAGCACATTCTTATGTTAGTATAAATTCAAATACAATTGATGTGCCAATTAAAACATCGGATGTGCTCTTGCGGAAATATCTGCCCAACGAATTTAAACAGAAGAAAATTGTAAAAAAACCTTCTAGTGTTATAGAAAAATACCTACCCAAATTATTCAACAATGAGAATTCATCACCGAAGCAGGTAAAAAAAATAGAACTATCCACTATTTCCACTCCAGAGCTCTTAAAACTAGCTAATCCCGAAGAAAAAGCTGTTTTTCTTAGTTTATCAAAAAAATTAGGACTCCAGGAAAATCTTCCCGACAAGGAGCTAAAAAAACTGACCGAAAAATTAAAAAAAGAACGGGAAGACATTCAAAAGAAAAAGAAAGAAGCCTTGGATAAAAAATATAAATACCGGGATAGTCTTCGTAAAAAAATACTCGCAGAATTCCCTGAAGTTTCCAATCCATACCATCCCACAACCGTGCTCCTATTATCAACCAATAAAAAAGAGAAGGTTTTAGAGATAGTAAACCAGGATCAAATTTGGCAAAAACTCATTAAAGAAAAGAAAAATGTAGAGTCTTTTGAATCCCAACGCTTCACAATTGAAAAAAAAGAGGTGAAGATTATGAGATTAAAAAAATGTATGGAGAATATAATTCTAGCACATAAACTCATCCAACAATCGTCTTTGGAACAAATAACCAAATACAATCAAATACTGGAATTAGAACGAACCTGCATGGAGCAGAAAAAATAATGTTCGTTGAATGAGACTAGATTTAAATCAGTGAAAGAAACCCTAGAAACCACGACCACGAAGGGCAGTATCTAATTGCTTTTGAAATTCAGCGACATCTTCATCGGAAGGCTTGTAATCTGCGTCTCCACCTGAAAGTCCTAATCGACCGTATTGGTCAAGTGTCCATTTTTTGCTTTGCCCATCAGAGAATACTACAGAACCACTTGCCATCGCACCAGGCGGGTTTACAGTGTCCAACTCGACTGATACTCCTCCCGCACCATTCAATGGTGCATCGACGGAGGCAGGGTCCTGCTTGGTATCGTCTTCCCCATCAACCTTAGGCACAACTTCTTCTTCCGCGTCCTGTAAAGTTAGGTTAAGATCATCCACCAAAAAGCGAACATCCATGTAGGTCATCACAATGCCAAAGTCTGTATTGATTTTTTTTTGAATATCAGAAAGTCCAATGCCTTCAGCTACCCAGTTTGAGATTTCCCTTTTTTGATCAACGGATGGTTCGGAAGGAGAACTTTTTTGGGATTCACCTTGGTTTTCAGAATGGTTTGGGTCAAATGAGTCTTCAGTCATAATTATGATAAAACATTGGGTAACAAAATATTGAGGAAAGACAAGCAGGGAAAAGCTTTCCTACGCATAAAGATTTTATTCGATGGTCTGAGAAAGCTCTTCATTTAAATATTCAACCGCATATTTAATTGAGTTATCTTGATCCATCATATTTTCAACCGTTTTACAGGCATGAATTACAGTTCCGTGATCCCTGCCGCCAAATGTATTACCAATCTCCTGTAGCGAGTGCTCAGTTAGTATTCTGGATAAATACATTGCTACCTGGCGAGGGAAGGCAATATTGGCTGGTCGCCTACGGGAAAGCATATCTGCCATACGCAAGTGATAATAATCCACAACTTTCTTTTGTATGGTCTCGATTGTGATACGACTCAGGTTTTCCTCGCGAAGAATATCACGAAGGAGCCTTTGCACAGTTTCCAAATCTGCTTTCCTTCTCGTTAAACCGACATAACCTGCAACACGAGTTAATGCCCCCTCCATCCTACGAACATTTCTGGCAATACTTTTGGCTAAAAATTCAATAATTTCTGGCTCGATAGAAATGCCCATCGCATCAGCTTTGCGGGTCAGAATAGCAACCCGTGTTTCCCAGTCAGGGGCCTGTATATCGGCAACCAAGCCCCATTGAAAACGCGAAAGTAAGCGACTTTCAATTTTATCAATCTCACCAGCTGGTCGGTCACTGGTCAGAAAAATTTGACGCTGAGAATCATAAATATCATTAAATGTATGGAAAAATTCTTCTTGAATCCTTTCTTTTCCGGCAAGAAATTGGATATCATCAATTAAAAGATAATCAACACTCCGGTATCGGGATCTAAACTTGGTAAGAGTATTTTCTTGAATTGCCCGAATAAACTCATTGGTGAATTTTTCACATGACACATATGTAATTCGGCAGGATGGGTTTCTGTTCAAGGCTTGATGAGCAACCGCATGCATCAAATGAGTTTTCCCAAGACCTGTTTCTCCATATAGAAAAAGCGGGTTGTATGCATGAGCAGGTGCGTTAGAAACAGCCACACAAGCAGCATGAGCTAATTCGCTACCCGCACCTACGATAAAATTGGAGAATGTATTTTTTGGGTTAATCCCGAGGGATCGCCCCTGCAATGCTGGTCCGCTGATTCGAGTAGTAGAAGGTGCATTAGGGGTATGGATGGAAGACATTCTATCCCCTCCGTTGGAAGGTTCATTCCCTATATCCCCCAACAAT
>JABGWU010000132.1 GCA_018645475.1 Opitutia bacterium | reverse complement strand
CTAAAGAGATGTAAATCCTTGTTTGTGATTTCTAGCCCTGTTTCTTCTTTGCATTCACGAATTGCGCATTCAAAAGGGGATTCGCCTGTCTCCATATTCAGCTTCCCTCCAATAGGACTCCATTTATTTTTATTTGGGGGGTTTGTGCGATTGAGTAGCAAAAATTCCCCGGCTGTATTTTTAAGGAACAGAAGTGTGCTAATTTTGTATGGAAGAGGTCCGGTCATCTTAACTCTTTAATTTTTTCGGAAATTTGATCTTATGCAATTAAAAACTACTCTCAGTCAATTAATATAATAACGAATCGGCCTATAAAAAAACTATGTGCCTGAAAAGTCATTAAAACAATTAAAAACTATCCACTATAAAATTATACCCCGTAATGATCTAATTATACTATTCGAAATCATATAAATATGCTCGGTGGAATTATATACGCATATTAATAAAAAACTTTCAAAAAATGAGTCTTTTATCTAATCAATGAATTAGGATTCGATCTTTCAAAAAGCGATAATAGTAATCGTTTGCTTCATTAGGCCTATTTATAAGCACGCACATCAGGAAAAATTCTCTTATTGTATAATTAATATACAATTTTATGGCTTCAATATAATCTATTAAAAAAGAAAAACCTAAGTATTTTAATTCATAATATAAATAGATTTCAGGAGAAGTTTATAATTAATATAACTTTTCGTTTGTTTTCGTGCTCACGGAGGTACTTTCCTCACCCTCTTTTCGATTCCAGAATTTCCTGAGTGTTGTTCTTGGGATTCCGTTATTTGATACCTCTCTAATTTTAAAAAAGGGTTGCACAATGGCCATTTCAGCGCATTCTTTTTTATCAGATTTAGTTTTCATATCCCCATGCGCGCCATACTTAAAATTACATTCATTTACGTCTTTATTGCCTGCACTTGGTCTGCTCCGATCTTTAGTCAGGCACAGAAAAATTCAACAGTGGCAGAAGGCAAGCCCTTGGATAAAATACCTGCTGGAACCATAGCACTCAGTCGCGATGTCACGTTCGATATAATTCGATCTCGTGGAGCAGGTGGTGGTACATGGTCGACGGCATTCATGGAATTGGTGTCAAACCAAAATCCCGATCCGAAGGCTCGGAATCCGGAATTTCTGGAGGAAGTCGAGTTGTCCCTGCACTTGGCCTACGAGATGGCACCAGATGCAACGGGAAAAAAAGCCTATGATTTTTACTCCTCCAAAGTGCGGATAGCTATTCTCAAGGCGCGGGAGCGAGTGCCGTTAAGTTTTTTTCTTCCAGGGTACATCGTTGAGAGGGACCGACTGCCTCGCGAGCCCAAATACTGGGCGGTTGAAATCTCAATTTCAGGTATTCCGCAAGAGACCAGCCCAAATTTGGTTTGTAGGGACTATAAAACCCCTCAAATGTTGAAATTTCTCCCCAGTTTTCTTGGCAAGGTTGCCCAAGAGGGTCGCAGGACTGAGGGCCTTCTTATGCCCCAATATCTTACGCCCCGAGGAATCTCCGGACAGGTTAGGACGCTGGATTTAACCATTCCTTTTATTCGCGAAGAAGGAGGCCAACGCTGATTCGGTCACCGTCTTCACACCACCCTTTCTTTTTTTGCTAACCCCATCGCTCGCATGGCCTCGAGTGACGAATCATTTCTTGTTATCAATTGCGGAAACACCCATGTTTCTGCGGCAGTTTTTTCCTCTGATGGGGATGAGACTCTTTTAATTGATTCAGTACAGTCGATTGATCTGCAGTACGATTTTACTGACGAAGAATCTTGGATGGAAGCCCTCCAGATTGCGGTTAAACAATTAAAGAAGGAATCACGGTTACCCGGGAAGGGCATTTTTATTTTGCCGGGGAATAGGATTTTAACCAAGCAGCTTCAGGTTCCGCATGTTGAACCAGCGAAGCAACGCCAGATTATTGCTGTAGAGGCCCAACAGAGCGTACACCAGTTTGGCCACCTGGAGTGGGATAGCCAGATTCTCCACGATGATGGGATAGAAGCAGATGTCCTTTTCCTCGCAGCCAAAAAGGAGTATCTCAAGAGTTTCTATGGTTCGATGAAGACTGCAGGGGTTGTGCCAACTGAGATCACGGCTTCATCTGTTCTCGATTATAACACCTTTTTGCACAGTTATCCTGATTTTGGAGAAGATTGTATTCTGCTTAATATTGGAGCGCGTACAGCCAATGTTCTTTTTGCAACACCAGATGGATTTTCGGCTCGAACAATTAACATTGGTGGCAATGTCTTGACTCAGAACTTGGCAGATGCCCTTGGGATCTCTTTTGAGGAGGCAGAGCAACAGAAGGTGGACTACTGCATGGGCACTTTGGAATTACCTGAAGATGACCCGTTTGTTGAGACCATGGAGTTGCAGCGAATGAAATTTCTCAAACGGCTAAATCAGGAACTAACTCGTTCAATGGTAGCCTATCGTAACCAGCAAAAAAAGCAACCACCTCAATATTTACTGATCACCGGCAAGGGAAGCCTTCTCTATGGTTTGCCGGAGTTCTTGGGAGAATCTCAAAATTTGGAAATCCATCATCTTGATCCCTTGGCAAATGTCTCCCTTGATGAATCGATTTCAGAGGACGTGGCAACCATGCTTTACTATGAATTGAGTGAGAGTGTCGGTGAAGCGGTGCGCATTGCATTTCCTGATCGGGATGGTGTTGGCGTAAACCTTTTGCCCTCATCGATTCAGCGCCAGGTATCAATGGGGCGCCGAAAGCCGGCGATTTATGTGGCCTCATTATTTCTGGCATTGGCGCCATTATACCCATTTTTGCAATTACATGATTACCTTACCCACTACGAACAGGAAGTATCCAAATTAGACCGTGAGAGCGGTTTTGCACAAAAAAATTCCAAGAAAATAAAATCCAATCAGGAAGTCTGCAAGCAATTGAACGAGCAGATTCTTAAGTTGGAAGGCCTTGTTAATACCAAAAATAACTGGATTATCTTCTTTTCTGATATTCAGGCCAATTTGCAGAAGGTGGAGGATGTGTGGTTGGAAGACCTTTCCCTTATCCGAAGTGAACGGCAGGAGATTATCCCTCCCAAAAGGCGTGGGGAAGAGGGGCAGGTTATTATCCACAAAGACTATCATGTAAACCTTAAGGGTCGCCTACTTTTACGGAATACCTCGTTGGCGGGTATTGCTCCTGGTGCCCAACCTACAGTCCCGGGTAATGGTAGCGTCGACAGCAAACTACAGGAGGAGCGTATCCTTGCTTTGGCTGATAATATCAAGAAGTCTGAGTTTGTGAAGGAGGCTAAATCCACATTCTCTTACGAGGCGCTAGCACGAGGGTTTCTGGATTTTGAATTCGACCTAACCATCGATCCGGAGAAACCACTCTAATTTTTTGTGAGAGCCTTTAAGGAAAACCCAATATTTTTTTCTGTGACTGGTCTGCTTTTGCTGGTCTCCCTGATATTCTCAATTTTGTTTTTCATGGGCAGTCTGAAAAAGAAGGATTTAGAGAACCAGTTCGACATTGGGCAGCAAGGTCTGATTCGTGCCATTTCCAAGAAACCATATCCTGCCAAGGATAATCTAGAGAAATCGGATCAGAATGTTTCCACGCTTCAGGTTCGCAAGACAGAGCATGAGGAAAACCTTCTTGGAAAAGGAAAATTGCAACTGACCCCGGAAAAGGATAATAACGGCAAACTCAAGCCTGATTATGAATTTACTGTTAAGCGAAGAATTCGAGAATACGCCTTAGCCAAGCGGACTCAGGCCAAGAAAAATAATGTTAAACTGAAGAAAGGGGCAAACAAAGAGACCTTTGGG
>JABGWU010000131.1 GCA_018645475.1 Opitutia bacterium | reverse complement strand
ATACGTACTTATGCTTTGTGTGAAGCTTACACTATGACCAAGATTAAGAGGCTCGAAGAATTTGCCAAGAGAGCGACCATTCATATCATTAAAGGCCAAAATGAAAATGGTGGCTGGGCTTATTCTTACGGAAAAGGTCCAGCAGCACATACAGATTTGTCAGTTACTGGATGGAATATTCAGGCACTTAAAGCTGCCGCTTACACGGGTATTGAAATTAGCGGACTGGATGAAGCCATGGACAAAGCAATTGAATATGTAAAAAAATGCCAAGACAGCAAAGGTGCATTTGGATATAAAATGGGTAGTAACGGAAAATCTAGTCTTACTGGAACCGGTATTCTGTCTCTTCAAATTTGGAAAAATGCAAAATCAGAAGAAGCCAAAAAAGGGCTTGAATGGATCATCCAAAATGAAGCTGTGAAAGAAGATTGGAGTGCCATAAATGTTTACGGTTGGTATTATCATGCACAAGCTTGTTTTCAAGCTACCGGAGTATCTGGAGGATCAAAATTTTGGAAAGCTTGGAATAAGAATTTCCAAAAGACTGTATGTTCTAACCAAGCTGAAGACGGACACTGGAAACATGGGGCACACTTCCATGGAGACACTGAGATTTACAGAACAACCATGGCAATTTTAATGCTCGAAGTTTATTATCGATATATGCCAACCACCAAGGTATAAAAACACTTTTTTATCCTCCTAGCTTGTCACTCACTCCCGAATACTATATTATTAATTAAATGAAAACCTCCATCTTTGTTTCTATATGTTTGTTTCACGCCGCAATTTTTGCATCAGCTGAAAAAAAAGTAGCTCATGAAATTACCATTTCTGGAAATGACACCATGCAGTTTGATGTCAAAAACTTTGATGTAACCGCTGGAAAGAAAGTAAAAATTACTTTTAAGAATGCGGGTAAATTACCAAAGATCGCGATGGGACATAACTTGGTTCTCCTCAAAAAAGGTGTTTCTGCAATCGCTTTTGGACAGAAAGCTCTAGGTGCCGGTGCAAATGCAGTAAATCCTCTGCCAGATTCACTTAAATCCGATGTTATTGCCAATACAAAACTACTTGGCCCCGGCGAAGTTGAGGTTGTATCCTTTACCGCTCCCAAGGAAAAGGGTGCCTATGAATATGTATGCACTTTCCCAGGTCATTTTGCCATGATGCGGGGAACCATGACTGTAAAGTAACATTCCTATTCGTAACTGATTTATCTTAATCTAATATATTTGCCTACTTGACAATTTCGCTGTTGGTCGAGATATCAATGGTATGTCCATTGAACAAGAAAAAAAGTTTTTACAGGAAGCTGAAGCCAAAGGGCTTTACTCGTGCCTAGCGGCATATACTAAACTATCTGGGCCAGGTTGGCTACAAAGTGCGATCACACTTGGAGGTGGTTCGCTTGCGTCCAGCCTATTTCTTGGGGTTCTCGCGGGCTATTCCCTTCTTTGGCTCCAACCAATTGCAATTATACTTGGCATTATCATGCTGAGTGCAATTAGCCATGTAACTCTTTCAACAGGGCAAAGTCCGTTTGTGTCAATCAATAGTGAGATTAACCCAGTTTTGGGATGGGGATGGGCAATTGCTACTATAATGGCTAATATCGTCTGGTGTTTACCTCAGTTCACTCTGGGAACGGCTGCAGTAACACAAAACTTAATACCCGCCTTGAACAATACCGGTGGAAAAGTTTTGGTTGTACTTACCTTGTTAATTGTAGCAGGAATCGTCATTTGGGCATATGATCGAGGGAATAGAGGAGTTAAAATTTTTGATTTAATTCTTAAAATAATGGTGGGGCTAGTCGTTATATCATTTTTCGGAGTTGTTGTAAAAATGGGCACGGCTGGAAACTTAGCTTGGGGTGAAATTGCCCGGGGCTTCATTCCGAATTTATCTCTCCTAAACCAACCGGATGAAATATATACAAGCTTCCTTAAGGAAACCGGAGATTTTCGCATTTTCTGGGAAGATAAAATTGTTAATATGCAAAGGGATGTAATGATTGCTGCCGCAGCAACCGCTGTTGGTATTAATATGACTTTCTTTATGCCCTTTGTTCTGCTTAACCGAAAATGGGGAAGAGAGCATAGGGGCTTGGCAAAATTCGATTTATGGACTGCCCTACTTATTCCCTATGTGGTGGCAACTTCTTGCGTAGTTATTGCAGCCGGTTCTCAATTCAACGGAAAACCTGAATCTGCATACCAAGATTATGAAAACCGAATTCTCCACGCAAATTTAGAAAAAGGTTACAACGAATTTATTTCGGAAAGATTGGAACTCGAATTTGGAAAGGATCAATTTGCAAACTTGGCTCCTGTTCAAAAAGAGGAAAAATTCCTGGCAGTGCCTGAATCAGACAAACAGCTCGCAGCCATGTTAGTTAAAAGGGATGCCTTTAATCTTGCCGCATCCCTCGAGTCATTAATGGAAAACAAAACCTTTTCACACTATATATTCGGAATTGGCGTGGTAGGCATGGCATTATCTACCATAATAATTCTAATGACAATTAACGGTCATGCAATCTGCGAGATACTCGGCAAACCTCACAAAGGCCCCACTTTCTTGACGGGTGCATACATGGCGGGAATTGGTGTACTCGGACCCTTCGTTTGGAGTGATGCTGCCTTTTGGCTCGCTGTACCAACTTCCATACTTGGATTTACTCTGATACCCGTGGCATACCTAAGCTTTTTCCTGCTCATTAACAGTAAAAAGGTTTTAGGTAGAGAAAGGCCTAAAGGTATTGCTAGGTTAATATGGAATTGCGGACTGCTCCTCTCTCTTACAATAATGGGAACTGCTGCGTTCTATGTCGCATGGAATAAAAGTTGGGGAGATATTCCGTTTGGTCGAATTGCATTGATTGGATTTGGAGTGTTACTTCTTATTGGGCATTTTGCCCTGCAAAATAAAAAGCTGGTTAAGAAAGTCGAAGCAATGGATATGAAATTGCAACAAATGAAGAAAAAATTAGAACCGGAAACAAAATAATTCTAAGAATTATTTCGTTTCTAATGGTAGCCATTTTCGTTGCTCTCCATTTGGTCCAAGCCTAGAAGTCAAAACCCAAGCCTCACCAGTAGTTGTATCTAACTTTATCAGCCTTTTATAGAGAAACGGCTTCTTATCCTCTGAATAATACTCAGCACTAATTATTTGATATTTACCACTCTTGCTTGATAAAGAACCAAAACTCGGAGGTGGGGGTATATTCATTGGTAAATTTGGTCGTAAAGATGGGGTGACCGAAGGAGGTCGAGATTGAGCAAAAACCCAAATTGTCGCGCAAAACGAAATCGAATAAAGAAAGATGGTGGATTTTAGTGATATTTTCATTATGTATTATTAATATTAATGGAATCGTAGGATTTCAATATTGTAAGTTTTTCCTTTTTTCAACCTTTGTAATAAACTAAATTTCATTACAAAGCCTCTTCATTTTTAATGTCACTCATAATTAGAGTATATATCTTAAAATAAAAAAGCCGTCGACCTTGCCCAAGTCGACGGCTAGTTTTTTAGTTTGCGCATAAAAGCACAATACTTAATCCGTGCTGTATAAACAATTGAATCAAATTCGCCTCCATAGCAAAAGGAAAGATTACATATTTAGTTTTTTAGTTATTAAATGTTTAATAAAGTTTTGTACATTTCGGGATAATAGTATAGTGCATTTTAATAATAAAGTTCTCTCGTCTGTATAAAACTACGATTTATAAATAATCCAGACTTCTCTTCTATAATTAAATCAGCCCTAATTGAACTTAATATTGTAATTATCTTTGCTAATGATCGTAGCTATACGGACTTCAGTTGTTAAGGTACTTCAAAGATTAAAACACCTAATGTATATGTAATGACTGCCACAGGAATAAGTTTAATGGCGAATATTTAAAAAATATGACAAAGGTAACCTATTATTGCTTAATAACATTATAATATTGTAGGGATTGTTATAATTTCTTCGTTACCCCAAACCTTCCTGCTATCTTAATGAACAAAATGAGTCTCTACCATTAACTTATAAAATTTAAACGAGAATATTCTCGCTCGGGTAATCATCGACCCTACGCTGACCACCCTTATTTTTTACTTACTCTTCTTCCTCTTGAATAAAAACAACGGCTTGATACCAATATTCTTGATCCTTAATTGGTCCACCAAGGCATTGCCATCGAGCAGATGAGCGAAAAATAAAACCTTCGGTATCCTTGTACTCTTTCTGAATAGAATCATTTACCACTTCACTTAATTCTTTAGCCGTAGACGCTTTAATTATCTTGTACTTCCTTTGAACCGTTATCATTTTAATTCAGTTGTTTAATTAGAGATGATTTTTGAAAAATTTCATTTTTTGAATCCAAAGTATAAATACGGACGAATACTAAAATATTGTCACAAAAAATAACGATTAAATTTTAAACTAAATTAGATTACACTAAGATTCCTAGTAATCATACCTATCTTCATCCAATAAGTTGCAACACATGGCAAGAAAAACTACAGTTAAAACTGAAGCAGAAACGGAAACACTTTCTGACAACGATGTTGAATCTATCCAAGAACTAAAGGAGAAATTCAATGAAATTAAAACCGAACTCAGTAAGGTTATTATTGGTCAAGATGAAGCTATTGAAAGAATATTTCTATGTATGCTATCAAAAGGGCATGCTTTATTAATGGGTGTCCCCGGACTTGCCAAAACCCTACTTGTTAATTCCATCGCTCAAACCACTTCCCTTTCTTTTGGTCGCATTCAATTCACTCCGGATTTAATGCCATCTGATGTGACTGGAACAGAGATTTTACAAAATAAAAAGGAAGGAGAAGGCCGAGAATTCGTCTTTATAAAAGGACCCATTTTTGCAAATGTTATCCTCGCGGATGAAATTAATCGTACTCCACCGAAAACTCAATCAGCTCTTCTTGAAGCGATGCAGGAAAAAAGAGTTACCGTTGCGGGCAAGAATCATTTATTACAGGAACCATTCTTCGTTCTCGCTACTCAAAATCCGATTGAACAGGAAGGCACTTATCCTTTACCCGAAGCACAATTAGACCGATTTATGTTTCTCGTTAAGATGAACTACCCGAATCGAGAGGAAGAAATTGAAATTGCCAAGCAAACCACTAGTGGGTCCATGCCAAAGCTTAAAAAAGTTATCACAGGAAAAAAACTCAAGGAGTTACAGGAATTAGTTGAAAGGGTACCCGTACCAAACCATGTTCACGAGCTTGCCGTTGATTTAGTTCGTCGCACTCGGCCAAACTCTGATGAATCTCCACCCTGGGTTAACAAATGGGTTCAATGGGGTGCTGGACCACGAGCCGTTCAATATTTAATTAGAGGAGCAAAAGCAAGAGCTGTTCTTACTGGTAATTACATGGCTTCCATGGACGATATTGAAAGAGTAGCAGAACCAGTTCTTTTCCATCGAATTCTCACAAATTTTCATGCCCGATCTGAAGGCGTGACTAGTAGTGAAGTGGTAAGTCGCCTCATCACCGAAGCAAAAAAAGATAAAAGATAATCGTATGCCGCGAAGGCGAAATTCATATTTTTCTTACCTCGACCAAGAAGCACTTTCTCGGATTTCAGGTGAGCCCCTGCTCAGTAAATTCTCGATGGAAGGCAGTGTTTCTGGGCACCACCGAAGTCCTCATAAAGGTGCGAGTGTGGAGTTTGCTGAGTATCGTGAGTATACTCCGGGTGAAGATCCAAAAAGAATGGATTGGAAAGTATTTGGGCGATCCGATCGGTATTATTTAAAAGAATTTGAAGCAGAAACCAACTTACGCTGCCATCTGGCCATCGACTGTAGTGCATCCATGAGTTTTGGTGAACCAGTAAACAAACTTGAATACGCCAAAAAGCTCACTGCTACACTAGCCTATATTTATCTTGGACAAGGAGACGCGGTAGGTTTACACACTCTTCAAAAAAGGAATCAAAAAATCATTCCAACCAAACGAAATCCCGCACAGGTACAGGAAATACTTCAAGTATTAGGTCCACTAAAAGCCAAAGGGAAAACAAATCTTGTCCAATCCCTTCATGAAATTGCCGAAAGTTCAAGAACGAGAGCTTTCGTTGTGGTAATTTCGGATTTCTTTGAAGAACTCGGCTCTATCAAACATGCAATTACTCATCTCCGTGACAGAAAACATGATGTTGTTCTCTTTCAACTTTTGGATAAGCAAGAAATCGAATTCACTTTCGACCGCCCTACCCGCTTCGTTGATCTTGAAGGAGAAGGTTCAATCATAACCGAACCGACTTTAATCAAAGAAGAATATTTAAAAAGATTGGAAGAGCATAGCATGGCAATTAATGAACATTGCCTAGAATGTGAAGCTTCATTCAACCGTGTTTCAACCACTCAATCGATAAGCGAAACGCTTAACTCTTTCAGTTCTCACAGAAGAGGAATCTCCTCCTAATGTCTTTTCTTCAGCCAATTGCACTATGGGGACTTTTACTTGCCCTTACCCCATTGATTATACATCTGCTCAATTTACTCCGTCACCGATCTCAACCATGGGCAGCAACCCGCTTTTTACTACAAGCCAGGAAAAGTTCATCCCGGTTATCAAAAATCAAGCGATGGTTAACTCTGCTTATGCGCATTCTTTCCCTCGGATGCCTTTGCTTTGTTATTGCCCGTCCGATGATCGGAGGAAATTCATTTCTTTCTCTTTCTTCTAATTCTCCTGAGTTGCTTGTATTAATTCTTGATCGATCTGCGAGTATGGATACAGGGGCTAATTCGAATTTAAAATCAAAGCGCGAACGGGCGTTAGAAATTTTTGAACAATTTGTTGAACCATGGCCGGAAAGTAAAATAGCACTTGTCGAATCTGTTTATGAAGAACCCTTTTTCCTTTCTGAAATTCAGTCGCTCAAAGATTCCAATTTTGAGCTTTTTACTGGTAGAACTGATACTTCATCATCCTTGGCAGGTACTCTTCTTAAAACTTTAGAATGGATGATAAAAACTCAGGTTGGCCCAGCTGAGATCCTTCTTGCATCGGATATGCAAAGAAGTAATTGGGGAGAAAATAAAAGCTCTAATCAATTCTTAAGAATTGATAAAATACTTGAGCAAAAAAAAGACTTATGGACCCTAAAAGTAATACCTCTGAATTCAAAATCTTCCTATGATATTTCACTTCGAGTTACCAAGATCGCCAGAACTGATGAGTCCATCAAACCAAGCTTAACCCTGAAGCAAAGTAAACCGGCCAATCCATTAAATAGCGTTCATATTCAAAAATGCTTAAACGGAGAAAATGAAAATTTAAACTTAAAAATTTACAGTGATTATACTAAGTTGCACACTACATTTAATTTAAAAAAACAACCTGAAAAAGGCTGGGGATCGATAAAGTTAAACAATAATTTTAATAGATCTGACGGTCATTATTATTTTACATACAGAAAAAATTCGATTTCCAAAGTCGGAGTGCTCACAAGCAACCCAGTTATTGAAAATGTATTACGCTCGGCCGCACAAAACTCAGATGGGAAATTAGCTGAACTCCTAACTCTTCAGAATATTGATTATAAAAACACTATTCAAAAGAGAGTGATCATTCAGCAGGGAACAGTAACAAAACCGATCTCCGATTCCTTGGATGAATTTGTTAAACAGGGTGGTACTCTTGTACTCTTTCCATCAGAAAAAAAGGGTTCTGGTAACTATTCTTTTTTTAATTGGCAAGAATTAGAAGAAAGAAATGAAGATCAAACGTTTACCATTCAAAACTGGTCTAAAGAAGACGGCGTTCTCAAAAATTTTGCTGATGGTACTTCGATCGGTCTAAATTATTTATCCATTCTGAAAAGAATGATTCCCAATCAAGGGGAAGCACTGGCCTACTACGATGATGGCAAAGCATTCTTAACTAAATTCACCCATGGGAATGGCCTAATTTATGCTTTTTCAACCCTGCCCATAGATTCGTGGTCTTCTCTAAAAGATGGTTATATCCTCGTGCCAAGCATCCAAAGAATAATGCTCGAATCCACTTCCGTAATGGATTCCTCAAATGACTTAATTTGTGGATCGGAGGAAACAAAAGGCATATTTGAATATAACTGCATTGATCGACCAGATGAGAAAAAGCCGACTCTGCATGCTGGAATTTACAAAATTGATGGAAAACTCATTGCCATTAATCGCCCGTTAGAGGAATTAGATAACGAAATTTTTACCCTTTCCGATTTAAATTCAAAACTTCCGGATTCTCCCCCCCTTGAAGAATTGAATGAAAATGAAACATCAACTTTTAAACGGTCTGAAATATGGACTTCATTTTTGTATCTCTGCCTTACATTGCTTTTAATCGAATCCTTCCTTGGCATACCAAGGCAATCAAAGAAAAAACAGATGAAAAATGTTTGAATTTAATGGTTGGCAATTTTCAGCTGCAATTTCCAGTGTCTTTGGTTGTTCTATAATTTTTGGTTTAAGCATTTTTTTATCGATTAGAACATGGAGCAAAAATGGTAAAAAGAAAAATGTGGCAGTACTCGAATTGCTCAGAACTTTGAGTGTTCTCTTCCTTATCATTACTCTGCTAAACCCCGAAAAAATTGAGGAAATTAAGAAAATTCAAAAGCCTGAGATCATATGCCTGCTCGATGAATCAAGGAGCATGGATACTAACGATACCATCGATGTAAATGGTACGCTTAAAAGCAGGCTAGAATGGGCCAAAAATATTCTTCAATTGGATTGGTTACAAAAGCTTGAAGCTAATGCCTCAGTCTCAATTAAGCCTTTCTCATCAAATATAGGAAAGGGAGGAACAGATCTCGGTTCCGCAATAAAGGAAGTCATACAAGACCACTCCGAAATAAAAGCGATCCTTCTATTTTCTGATGGGGATTCTAACACTGGGCCTTCTGCACTTTCAACAGCAGGGAAATTAAGAGGTTTAAAAACTCCAGTCTACAGTGTGCAAGTAGGAAGCAGAAAAGCTTTACCTGATCTTAGCCTTGAGGACGCAAATGCACCTGTATTTGTGCTTAAGGAAGAAAAAATTAACATTCCATTTCGGGTAAAAAATTATTTTGAAAATCTCAGGCAGGTTAATATTGAACTACTTGCAAATGAAAAACTTGTTTTGGCTAAGCCATTATCATTACCCGCATCAGCCGAATATACGGGTAATCTCACGTGGTTACCACCAAGTGATGGAAACTATACACTAAAAGTAAAAATTCCGCTAATTGAGGATGAAACCATATTACACAATAATGAAAAGACATTTCAAACTCGAGTTGAGAGTAAGGTAATTAAAGCTCTCTTAATTGATTCTTTACCGAGGTGGGAATACCGTTTTTTGCGGAATGCTTTAAATCGAGATCCTGGAGTAGATTTAAAGTGTCTACTCTTCCATCCTGAGTTGAAAGAAAGTTCGGGCAAAAACTACCTGTCCGATTTCCCTCAGGACTTTAATAACTTGGCAGGTTTTGATGTGATTTTTTTGGGAGATGTGGGTATTGGGTCAGGTGAATTAAAGGAAGAGGACTGCGACAAACTAAAAAAACTTATTGTGCAACAAGCTTCGGGAATGATCTTTTTACCAGGTAGAAGAGGCCGGCAGTTGTCTTTGAGTAATTCATCATTAACGGACATAATGCCTGTAATTCTTGATCCAAATAAACCCATTGGGCTAGGTACGCTCAACCCATCAAACTTAGAATTGACGAATCGCGGGAGAGACCACTGGTTAACAAACTTGAGAGGAACAGGTGAAACGGACCGAGAATTTTGGGAAAGACTTCCGGGGTTTCACTGGTCTGCGGTCGTTAAGAAAAGTAGACCGGGGTCAGAGGTATTAGCTGTTCATTCTAATTTCAAAAACAATTGGGGTAGCATGCCAATGTTGGTTATTCGCTACACAGGTGCCGGCAAAACTCTATACATGGGAAGTGATTCAGCATGGCGATGGAGAAGGGGAGTAGAAGATAAATATCATTATCGGTTTTGGAGTCAAGTAGTCCGATGGATGGCACATGGCCGATATTTAGCCGAAAAAGAGGGTGTTCGGCTAATTACGGACCCTGAAAGGCCGAAAGTGGGCGAGAAAATATTTCTTCGATGCATTGCACTTGATAAAGCAGGATTCCCGCTCGAAAACGGAATTGTAACTGCAAATATTTTTCATTCCGATGGCTTACAGGAAAAAATTACATTTTCACCTACGGAAACTGGACATGGAGTTTACCTTGCCCAGATGCAGGCACAAAATTCAGGGGCATTAAAAATTAATATCGAAACAGCTCCCTTCAAAAGAAAACTTAGCGTCAATGTAATGATTTCAAAAGACGAGAAAGAAAAGATGGGAAAACCAATCAACGGAAGACAATTACAAAACCTAAGTGAATTAACCGGAGGAAAAACATCAGGCATTCAAAACTGGAAAGAAGTTATTAATGAACTTACTGCATTACCAAACCCGGAACCAGTTTTTAGAATTCATCGACTGCGATCAAACTCTGCCTGGGGGCTTTTTCTATTCAGCATGCTTGCAATTTACTGGACGGGACGAAAGCTATTGGGAATGATTTAATTTGTTAAATAAATTGAAAAACGAAAAAAAAGTTCTACCACATTCTCTTTTAGATTCTTTGAATTTTTTGCAAAAACTTGCAAGAAACCTTGCTCTTCTTAAATACATTTCTTCTATCTTTCTGCTATCTCTTGGGTCTTGGGCAACCATTTTCATTTTAGATCGATTTATTGAAACACCTATTTGGTTCCGTACATTGCTGGCAGGTACAACTTTTTTTACTGTTCTGTATTGTGGTTATCAACTTTTCCTGCAAGCCTACATTCTGCCCAGTTCTCAAGAATGGCTTGCCCGCAAAATAAAAAATACATTCGGTGGGCCGGGAGATCGATTCTTAGGTATTATCGAACTGACAAATGCAGGAAAAACAGAAGAAGGAAAATATTCTCAAGCCCTTTTTCTTGCTGCTCAGAAAAAGGTTAATCAAGAGATTTCAAAACTACCATTAAAAAAGACCTTTGATCGAAAAACTATATATCAAAGAATCTTTTCCTTGTTCATTCTTTCTTTGCTTGCCGCACTGAGTTTTTTTAGTTTTCCAGAACTTTCTTATAATTCATTAAAGAGATGGGTTATGCCGTGGACAAACATCTCCCGGGCAACACTTACAAAATTTTCAAATCTGCCCGGGGAATGGATTTTACCTCGTGGTGAAATTACCCAATTCCCAATTCAATTAGATGGGAATTCTAAGTTAAAACCCCAGCGTGCTTTTATAAAAGATGACCATGAACTTTCGATCGAAGCACAGGAAGATGAAGGTATTTATGAATTCGTAATCCCGGGTTTATTTAGCACTCATATCGCACAACTCAATGCCGGAGATTACCGAAGAGAATTAACACTAAAACCAGTGGATCGCCCTCTAATCAAAACTCTTGAAGTAAAAGCATTCTACCCGACCTACCTTGCAATTGAACCGGATATAATCATACCAATTAATAACACCTTCTCCTACCCTTTAGGCACAAAATTACTAATAGAGGGAAACGCATCACGTAAGCTTTCTTCAATGCGTGCCATTCTCAAAAATGATGATTTGGACTCAGCCATAAATAAAAGCTTTTTTTCTACTGAAGTACCTGCGATGGTGGACGAAGAATCTCTAACCATTGAACTTGTTGATTGTTTTAACCTATCTCCAGGGAGCACACAAAAGATAAGATTAAATCCAATTGTAGATAAAGCACCTCTGGTAAACTTCCCCGACGCTCCTACAGAAGCTACAATTATCATAAACGAAACGCTACCAATTCGTATATCGGCAAGTGATGATTATGGCGTTTCTCGTTTTCAACTATGTATGCAATTCCCTGATCGTGAGGAAGATAATTCAACTCAGATACTCTGGGATCAAGAAGAGGTTGGGCAAATTATTAAAAATGAATTCACCCTACCTTTTGACCCT
>JABGWU010000130.1 GCA_018645475.1 Opitutia bacterium | reverse complement strand
CGAGCAGACGGGAGCCGGTACGTAAGCCCGGTCAAAGCGCACGCCCGCCTGGGCAATCGAATCGATATTTGGGGTGGCCATCTTGTTGGCCGTATGCCCGTAGGTTCCCATCCACGGAGAAGTATCTTCGGCAAAAAGCCAGACAACATTAGGACGGGAATCAGAAGCAAAAAGACAACCTCCAAGCGCAAGTAATAAGGTAGAAAGTAGTTTAATGGAACTTTTCATTTTTTATATTCTATAGAAAGGTATTACTATTTCTTCATGGGAAGAGGATCCCGGTATGGACGATGCCAGATATTTCGGTAACGTACCGGATTACCATGATCCTGCAACCTAAGGTTACCGGTCTTTCCCTTAGTTCCTCCCACTTCCATATTGTCCTGAATCAGAACGCCATTATGCAAAACCGTGTAAGCACTTTTACGAATGTATTTCCCATTAATGTCCAAAATCGGGGCATGGACGATAACATCGTAGGTCTGCCACACACCGGGTGCCCGACAGGCATTAACCAAAGGAGGGTAGCGGTTATAAATGGACCCCGCCTGTCCATGGGAATAGGTTGTATTATTGTACGAGTCCAACACCTGCACCTCCGGCCCGCTTAATGGAAAGAATCCAGAATTCCCCCGGCCCTGCCCGGATCCTTTAACCTCTTCGGGGGTTCTCCATTCCACATGATACTGTCCGTACCCAAGCTTTTCTTTCGTCTGAATCGTGCCTGTACCACGCGCAACTTCCATTGCTCCATCAATGAGTTTCCATTTCACCTCCCCGCCCTTGGTGCTTTCCCATTGATCAAAATTCTTACCGTCGAATAGTACAATGGCATCAGATGGTGCCTTGCCCACTTTGTCAGGGTTTCCGTAAGTCCCAGGATTTATGACGGGCGGAATCGAAGGATCTGGTGCAGATTTTTCAGCAGCCTTTCCAGAAAACGACCAAAAAAAAATAAATATAAGCGAGAAGTAATTTGTTTTCATATAACTTATGTTTAACTTCAAAAGACCTGCACGCCTATCTTAAAAAGATTAAAGAAGATATATTTTTTGTATACGGATTTAAAAGACTAATAGTTTCTTAATCTTTGATCATTGGTCAAAAGATCGAGAAAATCTTCGACATCTAAATTCTCCGTAGCTGGTCTCTGTCGTTCAGGGTCCAATTCCCTTTCACTCAATCCATGAGACCCAAGAGATTCGTTATTCCTACCCAGAACATCAAGAACCTTGCGTGCCAACTGACGCCCAACAGGCTGCCCAAGTAAACCACCAATATGCAAATCACCATACGGGTTTCTTTCACCCTTTTTATGAAACCCAGCCTTGGCTAACCAGGTCGCATAAAATTTTTGATTGGTGATAAGGGCATGCTGGTCACAAATCTCGATTTCCGGATGCCGATTCATCACTTCCAGTGCCCATGGGTTAATGAATCGCTCCATGGTTTTCTGTACTCGACCAGATGCCCTATTACCTGGACCCAACTCACCAGGTTCTGGATATCCAAGGGGAATCGGAGTCGTTGTCACGAAAATCAGTTTAGCCTTGGTTTTCTTCAATTCTATAATCACTTTCTCCAAATCATCCTGATAACGAGCATTGGTATTGGCTGAATCCCACTGACCAAAATTAAAACTGATCACATCCCACCCCAGTCCGGGTTGGTCATAAGCTCCGAGCCACTGGACAATATTTTCCACGCCCTTGCGGACAGGACCGCAATTAGTGGGAGGGTGATAGATATTCAGTTTTCCCATCAATGCAGTGCGAAGAGCTTTGTCATAATTTCCGGAAATCGAATCTCCAATGAAAAGATAGCGGCCAAGGTTCGGATCGTCTTGGGCCTCGGAATCTTCGAGCATTCGAAGGCAGACTTCGCTGGCATGAAAAACATCTCCTTCCATCTTTCCATGAACGAAAGCCTGCTGAACGAAAGGTTTGATATCTTTCTGACTCAGAAGTCCCATGATCCGGTGTTGTCCATCATGTCCCTGCGTTCCTATCTGAAACACTTCTTCTCCAATCTGCACTTCCATGAACCGACCATGTTCACGGATGAATCTTCCTGCTATCCAAGGCTTTTCAAGGGTTGGTAATTGATCGGGGATTGGATCTAGATAAAGTTTTCCATCCATGATTGGACGCCTTCCCCGCTCTTCCCACTGCCTGATCGCTTCTGCATCCTTAAAAGTTCTTTTGACATATAAATTCTGAGGCAAGTCATAGGAAAATTGTTTATCTCCCATTTTAAACTCAATCCTTCGTGCTTCGAATCCGCCTCTTTGCACGCGCGATTGTAAACCGATTTGGACATTATCCTCGAGCAAAACCTCGATCGCTCCATCTGCATTACGAACATAAAAGTTAACCATCTTTTGATCCAAGGGAGTGATAACACCATTGGTAACCTAGTCTCCGGTCGGGGGATCCGCATAGGAACGCTCTTCTTTAATTGTTTTATAATCTGCCAAAACAAAAGATGAGATCGATGAAATTCCCAAGAAGTGAATTAAGGGAATTCGAAGGGATTTATTCATGCGATTAATCCTATTAAGAATGTAGGTTTCGTGATTCTTTTGCGTCCATAATCAAAATTTTAAATCAACGGATTTGCTGATCTCCATCAGGGTTTTCGTTGGTGACACTCTGATAAAATCTGCCAAGAGTAGTTAGATTCCCTTCAAGGTCGAACAAGGCAGAGCTTGTTCCTACGGTCTCATCTTTTCCAAATGAAAACCACGCATAACCAGCAATCCAATTCTGTGACTCGAGCCAAGGGAGAATATTTTTCATAAACTTGAGCACAGATTCTGGGGGATGAGTATTTCCCTTTACTGATTTTGCCCCCCAATCGGCCACAGCAAACTCCGAAATAAGCAATGGACGACGGTTGTAAGCTTCATAGACTTGGATCATTCGCTCTTTAAAAGATCGTGGGCTCGCACCTCCGTACCAATGAACCCCAATGTAGTCCATGCGGTAATTGCGTTTATCAGCCTCGCGCATGAAATCTCTCATCCAAGTTCCACGGACACCCTGAGTGCTTCCATCAATATCACTCAACGGGTTT
>JABGWU010000129.1 GCA_018645475.1 Opitutia bacterium | reverse complement strand
TTACTTTGCGTAACATCCTGCTTTCGACAATCCAAACAGAAATTATGATCCCTAAGTTTACCTATTTTCTACTTCTTTTCTTTACCGTTTTCTTAGCGGCAAAACCACCCAATGTGGTAATCATGTTTATGGACGATATGGGATATGCGGACATTGGCCCTTTTGGAGCCAAGGACTATCCGACCCCGAACCTTGACCGAATGGCACAGGAGGGTAGAAAGTTTACCGATTTTTATGTGACCCAGGCAGTCTGTTCGGCATCCCGGGCGGGCTTACTTACCGGGTGCTATAATGTGCGTATTGGAATCCTAGGCGCTCTAGGACCCAAATCAAATATTGGAATCAATCCAAACGAAGTAACCATCGCGGAAATCTGTAAACAAAAAGGATATGCCACTGGTTGTTTCGGCAAGTGGCATTTGGGGCACCATAAGAAATTTCTACCCAAGCAACACGGTTTTGATGAATATTTCGGTCTGCCCTATTCCAATGATATGTGGCCTTACCATCCCGGCGTGCTTCATCTATCTATGGAGGAAAGAGTAAAAAGATGGCCACATTTGCCTCTAATCGATGGAAATAAAGTGATTAATCCCAAGGTTTCCGGGAAAGATCAGGAGCAACTCACCAAACAATATACGGAACGAGCAGTTTCCTTTATTGAAAAAAATAAAGAGAAGCCATTTTTTGCCTATATTCCTCATAGTATGGTTCATGTACCCCTATATGTATCAGAAAAATTCAAGGGAAAAAGTGGAGTCGGTTTATTTGGGGATGTCATGATGGAAGTGGACTGGTCAGTGGGCGAGATCATGAAAACTCTTCGCAAACATAAGCTCGAAAAAAACACCTTATTTCTTTTTACTTCCGATAATGGCCCCTGGCTTAATTATGGTGACCATGCCGGTTCAGCAGCACCACTACGCGAAGGAAAAGGCACGATGTTCGATGGGGGTTGCCGAGAACCAACTCTTGCCTGGTGGCCCGGAAAAATCCCTGCTAATTCTGTGTGTAAAGAACCAGCCATGACCATTGATCTGCTACCCACTATTACCAAGATGATCGGAGCTAAATTACCAGGTCATAAAATTGACGGTAAAAATATCCTTCCTCTGATGCTCCGCGATGAAGCCAAATCTCCCCAAAAGGCATATTTCTTTTACTACGGAAACCAACTACAGGCGGTAAGGCAGGGCAAATGGAAATTACACTTCCCTCATGGCTACCGAACCATGGCAGGCAAGCCCGGAGGTACCGGGGGGATTCCAACTAGCTACTCGCAGGCAAAAATTGACTTGGCGTTGTTCGACTTGGAAAAAGATATTGGGGAGTCTAAAGATTTGAAAACTGAGTTTCCTGATATAGTCAAACGCCTATCTGAACTGGGTAAAAATTTTGAACAGAAATTAAAAAAAACAAAACGGCCACCAGGAAAAATATAAAAGCATAATTTGAATATACTGGAACCGTTTCATATTAGACAATTACTCCCAATACTATCTCTATTCTTGATCCTGGGCTGTGCCCCGGAAATGAATGAGGTAGTTCAAGAATGGAAAGATAAAGGATGGACCCAAGTGAGAACCCATGGGACGAAAAAGGATTTCAATCGGTGTGGAACTTTAATGAGCGAAAAAGCACAAGCGGTGGAGGCATCATGGGTAGAAAATGGAAAAAGAAAAACCAAGCTATACACTCAGGATTCACATCATTATTTAGCTTTACGTTTTTTCTGTAAAGATGGAGATGAATTTGTAATCGTTATGAGAAAAAGAAAATAAAAAGGCGATGGATTTCTCCACCGCCTTTAAAATATAATACTTAGCTGGAAAATTAAGCCAATGCCTCTTTCGTTGTCTTAATGATAACAGCAGCAATTTTATAGGGATCACCATTCGAAGCAGGACGACGATCTTCAAGACGACCTTTCCATCCATCTTGAATTGTACCCACGGGAATACGAATGGATGCACCACGATCTGAAACTCCGTAACTGAACTTATCAATCGATTGAGTTTCATGGGCTCCGGTGAGTCGCTGGTTATTTTCTGCACCATAAACACTAATATGACGATCAATGTTTCTTCCAAACTCTTCGCAAATCTGCTTGAAGAGTTCTTCTCCTCCAGTGTCTCTCATTGGACCATTTGAAAAGTTCGCATGCATTCCAGATCCATTCCAGTCGCCCTTAACGGGTTTGGGATGAAGATCTATGACCAAGTCATAACTTTCAGCAGTACGCTCAAGAAGGTAACGGGCGAGCCAGATTTGATCACCTGCAGATGCGGCACCCTTGGCGAAAATTTGATATTCCCACTGCCCCATCATAACCTCTGCATTAATACCCTCAACATTGAGTCCAGCTTCTAGACATAAATGAAGATGCTCATCCACTAAGTCACGGCCTTTGGTGTTATTTGCACCAACGGAAGTGTAGTAAGGGCCTTGCGGTCCGGGAAACCCATCCTTGGGGAATCCTAATGGTAAATTAGTTTCAGGATCAATCAATGTATACTCCTGTTCAAATCCAAACCAAAAATCGTCGTCATCATCATCAATTAATGCACGACCATTCGATTCATGGGGAGTACCGTCTCCATTCAGAACTTCACACATTACGAGCCATCCATCACCACCAAAACGGTCGGGGTCTGGATAAACGGCAACCGGTTCCAAAAGGCAATCGGAAGAATCGCCTGTAGCTTGCTCCGTGGAGGAACCGTCAAAAGACCATTGCTTCGTGTCTTCAAGCTTTCCGCTGTAATCTTCGACGATTAACGTTTTACTGCGTAGGCTCTGCGTAGGCTGATAGCCGTCGAGCCAGATATATTCTAGTTTATGCTTACTCATAGATTTTTTTGATAAGGGATGCCGTTTAGAGGCGATGATTCATAAAAGAAAGGAAAAGGTGCATTAGTACTAGCAAAACGAATGCCAAAGAGAAATGCACGCTAAAAAAGTAAAAAAATTTTACTGTTTTCGATTAAATAAATTAGTTCTTTGCTGGATCCTCAGGGCAATCAACCATAACGCGTAATTCATCGTTAATAGAACCGACCGTTTTTTTCCAAATTTTCTTTTTTTGTTTCATTTTTGAGAAAAGTTCATGATCTAAACTCGAAACCAACCATGCATCTTCATCCAATTCATCCTCCAATTGTCCAGGAGACCACCCCGAATGCCCGACAAAACAGGCAATTTCGATAGATTTGTTTTCAACTCGTAATGCTTCTGCTTTTTCTAAATCGATTCCAAAATAAAGCTTAAAAGAAGAAGGAGATTCCAACCACTCCCATGCAGCCACAATAAGTTTATCTTTTTCCACTGGACCACCTTCAAAAACAGGGACTTCGGAAAAACACTTGTTCTGAAATGAACTATCAAGTTCTCCAAGAGTTTGCTCTAGGGGTCTATTTAAAATAACTCCAAGACTTCCCTGTTCTTCCGAATGAGCAGAGATAAAAAGAATACTCTTAAAGAAATTAGGATCCAACAAAGTAGGGTGAGACAGAAGTATGCTACCTGACAAACAAGTTGGACTTTTATATCTTTGAGTAAGATTCAAGGATTATTCGTACCTCTCCGTTAAAAATGGCTTAATTGAAAAATTGCCAATCAAGAATGTGAGAATCTTAATTTGTAACTTCCGCTATTTCCACGGAATCTAAGTTGGTGGACGTAGCCGCTGATTTGTCATTAACTAAGTCTTCATCAACCTGACCGGGAACTTCTGGTGGTGCAGTCGCTTCTGCATCGCCCCACTGTTCCTCATAAAGTGCTTTGAGGTGAGAAAATACCTCAACAATAGAACTGTCTCCCTCAATTTCGAACAATTTTAGAATTAATTCCTTATTGTTCTTAAGTTGAAGTCTCTTCCCCAGAGTTTCCATCCCCCTGTAACTATTAATAATTTCCCGTGCTTCCTCCTGCTTAGCAAGGATCCGCTTTGCTTCTCGATAAGTAATGCTCATAATATCTATTTAGATTGCTTCGAATGAAAAACGTTCGAAGAGTTTTAAATCTCTTGTAACTTTTCAGAAACAAGCCCCAGTAATAATCCTTAGAATGTAAGGATGATAGGCTCGATTAAAAAACGCATTTTGTGAATAAGTTTTTTCTTTCGGTAATAACTCTGAAATAAATTAACTTCGATTTGTTATTTTATAGAAAAGTTAAGTTTTACAGAATAGGAATGTTCTTTGAAGATGTATAAATGAAATATTTATTGAGATCCTTGATTAGCTTGCCGGTTATCATTTCCATTTTCACCCTCCAGTCTTTGCATGCAGAAAAGGATTTGTACTCAAAGGTTGCACCCAGTTGCCTGGAAATTCTTGTAAACGGCCGGCTCGATGGCTCAGGAGTAATATGCAATAAGAAGGGTTTAGTCATAACCGCTTTCCATGTGGTGAAAAAAAGACAAAAAATAATAGAAGCTCTATCTAAAACACTGGGAAGGTTACCACTTCGTTTAATTGCAACTAATCGGGGCAGCGACTTGGCATTGTTCTCATTACCCGAAAAAAAGAATGCTTACCCTGCTCTATCACTGGCGAACGATATTCCTATTGAAGGCACGGATGTGTTTTTAATGGGATCTCCCATTTTCAGGCATCATCTATTACTTAAAGGATGCATAGCACGAAGAACAGAAACATACTCATGGTACGATGGATCCTTCAAAAATACATTTCCCATAGCAGGAATTGCCGCACCAGGAAGTTCTGGTGGACCATGGGTGAATTCAAAAGGTGAAATCATTGCCATTCAAGTGGCTGGAGTCACCACAGATTTTGGGCACCAAGGTGTAAATTCAGCCGTTGGGGGAATCTCGCTTAAATCTTTTCTTGAAAATAAAGAAACGGTTATTGTTCCCACAATTCAATCCGCAGTTGAAGAACTTTGGGGACAGTCCACTCGCCTTATCAGCGATATGCCCAAAGAAGTGAAAGGGCTATTATTCAGACAAGTTTCTCCCCATGGTGTTTGTGCAAAAGCTGGAATTAAGGACGAGGATATTATGTTAAAGGCAGACAATCTAGTTTATGAAAGAATTGAGCCTTTTGTAAAATACATCAGGTCGCGAAAAATTGGTGAAGAGATTAAATTTTTAATCTCCAATTCTAATGGTGAAAATGAAAAGATGGTCTCCGTAAAACTTGCCGAACTCAAATAAAGTTATACGCAAGGATAAAACTTTATTAGGGAATTGTTAACCGCAAGTCTATCCCTTAGGAATTATAACTTCGATCACACTTTTTAAAGAGGTAAGTACAGGGTTTACTTTAGCGAATTTTCTCCTAAAGCAAGTTTCGTTTACCACAAGCTTTAATCGATTACGCGTTCTTTCGAATGCAATACACCCCTTGTCCACAACAACAAAATCACGACCTTCTGAAATGTATAGTGCCCCCTTACGAAATGGTAAAACATCTTCCATCGTATATTTACAATCCTGAGTAAAATATATAAAATGAACACCGGTATTTATAAATTCAAGAGCATCTTTCATTTTGTCATTTGTAAAATGAACAACTTCGACTGGGTGGCCATCAGCAGAAAGATTACTTTGCTCAACCAAGAAATTAAGGGATCTAACAAAGCCTAAATTTTCATTCCCCAAAACAACAATCTTAAAAGATTCTTCTTCATTGGTAGAATTCCCTTCCCAATGTATAAACTTAACCAACCTGGTAATATAAGTTGCTTGCACTCGAGCATTCCGTCGATCTTCCTCGGTGGATTTACTTTTTGCTTTTACATCCCAAAACCCAACATTCAGGGAAATAACACCAAGTAAGATAAGCAAAGTGCTTACTCGGGCTATTCGATTGAATATGGATTTAAATAAAGACACCGATGATTAGAATTTCTTTAAGAGGGTTAACATGAAGGTTCTCTCAACGCGGGCAGGTTCAACATCAACTCCGGGATACATCGTTTCCACATGATAAGATTCAAGTAGGTCACGACCAAATAAGCCAATTTCCCAATCCCCATTCGTTTGCCAAACAACCCCAAGGTCCAATCTTAAATGTGAAGGAACTGTGATTGGGTTATAATCGGATGCTATTTCCGTTTTTCCGGAATAAAAAAGGTTTTGAATTAAAGTGACTTCATCCGAATATTTGAAATGAGATGATAAACTGGCTGTATTTTCAGGGAAATCATATACCCGAGCATCTCCTACTTTTCCCCTAGCGAAAGAATAACCACCCCGTAGTCTCCATAGATCAGAAACCATATAATCAACCGAAATTTCGCCACCATATGCTTCTGCATTCTTTGCTTCGTATGCATTAACTGAGGTCAGACTCGTTGCTGCCAGAACCGCGTTCTGCGTGTCATAATAATAAGTAGAGAGTTCAAAAAGGAAATCCTCGGTGGGACGCATACGCCACCCCAATTCATAAGCATCCATTTCTTCACGATCTAAACTTGAGTCTCCTTCGTATGTCTTACTCTCCCATTTTGATGTGGTCGAATTCCAAGTCCAAATTGGAGTTAAGTCAGTGTATCTCTCTCGCAACGAAGGCTGTCGGTGGGTCTTGGCGTAGCCGGCCCAAAAAATATTCTGATCATTTGCCATCCACGAAGCCCGTACACCAGGTTGGAAACCAAAACCAGCCAAATCATTTTCCTCCACTTTGGCACCAACGGATATTAAAACCTCATCAGTCAAGGATATCGAATCCTGTATGTAGCCGGTATATCTATTGAATTTAGTAAAGCTTTGATCGTAATCCAAAATTGGCTTTAAGGTTTCACCTGGAAATTGGAAGATATCTAAAATTTCTGATTTTACATCAAGGTCGGTGTGCTGAGTTGCGACTCCATATGAAATCCTGTGCCTATCAGATAATGGGAAGTTGGCATCAAAAGAAATGTTATATTGGGTTTGCTCCCATTCATACCCCAGATGCCCCATATAAATATCGGTGTGATCCAAGGACCCGCTCAAAGACCATTCCATATCAAAATCAGTAATACCATCAATTTTAGAAACAACATGTGCAGAGTCATTTGTCATTTCACCGTAGCGCTCAAAACGCCCCGCATTCATTCCAGATAAAAGCGAAATAGAGTTCAGTGCTGGATAATTAACAGTACCATTTGATTTTGATCCCCACACAGCAGCGGGATAACTAGACACAGAAGGTAAATCATATGTTATTGATGGTAGTAGAAAAGCATTTAAGCCCGCGTTTAATGCAGCTAGGTCTGGAGACAAAGCGAGGGCTCCACCTAGTTGCTGAGATACGGAAAGAGGTATTGGAGGTACTACAGACGGCAGTGTGGCTACAAGGTTATTAACGACTTGTTGATTAGATGCAGACAAGAGGGAAAAGCCCGGATGATCAGGAAGGTTGCGAACATCTGAAACAAATTTACTTGGATCATGAAGCAATCGGTTTGATAAATCCAATACATGCTCCACTCGACGAGTAGAAAATCCACCAGCTACATAAATATCTAGATCAGAATTTAACTCTTTATCAAATCGAAAGCCTGCTTTTCTTAAATACCCATCATCGCGTGCAGGAAGACCCGAATCCAAAGTGCCTTCAGCATATTCCTGATCACGAACCCAAACTCGATAAAAGCTATCATCCGAAAGCTTTCCTCCGTGAACATAATCACCCAAAAAAGTGCCATTGTCCTGAATAGCCAACCGAACGGAATTTCCCTGTGTATTGGCGGAGTGCTTAGTAACAAGATTAAGTACACCGTTAACCGCATTCGTTCCCCATATGGAGGCACCCGGTCCACGAATCACTTCAATTCGGTCAATTACAGCTACAGGGTAATCATCAACTGAATAGTTGGCACTCCCCAACATTAGTTGAGAAACCTCACGTCCACCGATCTTACCTAAGAACTTCTGAGTGGAAAATCCGCTGAAATTTCGCATCGACGCAAAATTATCATAGGCAAGACCACGACTAACATGCATACCGGGAACACCACGAAGAGCCTCAACCGAATTCAAATAACCATTCAGGGTAATATCCTCAGGGCGAATCACATGAACAGATGCTGGGTTCCGCCAATACTCCTGTTCAAATCCGAGGACTCCCTTAATAGGAATTTGAGCAAGGCTTGATACATCAAGCTCGAGTAATCTTCTTAAATCAGCTTTTTCAAAAGGAGTTAGTCCATTCGAAGAATTTGATTCTGAATAAACACTTCCTCCTGTAACGCAGATTGCTACAAAAACTAAGGAAAATGCACGAAAAAATGACATCAAATTTAAGGCACTATTTCCACCACATTTCTCAAAGTCGATATACGGGAACTAAGCTTGGGTGATTTTCGTGAAAATGTCTTTTTGTTTATGACTAGGCGAATTCGATTCTTACTACTCGTAAAGCTAATATCACCATCGAATTCCACAACAAATTCTCTTCCATTTCCTATCA
>JABGWU010000128.1 GCA_018645475.1 Opitutia bacterium | reverse complement strand
TTCCCTTAGAAGTTCGAGGCTGTCGCCGTCCGGTAGGTTTAAGTCAAAAAGTGCAGCATCAAAGCTAAGATCGGTTAAGACTCTTCTTGCTTCTTCAAGATTTTGGCAATGAGTTATTTCAGCGCCACTTTTTTCAAGAAAGGCAGCAATTCGTTTTCCAAGAAGCAGGTCATCTTCAAGGATGAGAATTTCCTTATCCTTGAAAATTCCGGAATGTTGGTTGCTCGATTTCATCGCCATTAAAAGTTATATCTAGAGTCCTCGGTAAAAAGAAAAAACTTTGCAAACCCTATTTTTTGTCTTCATGATTATTTTAATGGGGCGATGGATTTTTGGTTGGATTATTTTGGTGTTTACTTGTCCGCTTTTGGCTAAGGACTTTCTTGATACCAGCATAGCACCCGAGTGGTCATCTCTTGATTCATTTCAGAATCGTATAAATAGGACTGACTTTGAGCATCTTCTTACCAGGGTTTATTGCCCCCGTGCCACTTGGCGAAAGGGTTGGGTTGAATTAAAGGAAAAAGAGGTGTGGATTCGGAAAAGTAAAGCATTGGATGATTGGTATATACTTTCCTTTGGAGATGGAAATCAAACATCCACAGGCAAAGACAGTGTTCTCCAATCCGGATTTAAACTTTCATTACAGGGACTTACCATTGCTTTGGACCCAGGGCATATTGGTGGAGATTATTCAAAAATGGAAGGCAGGCATTTTTCGATTGGGGAGAGCCCTCCGGTGAAGGAGGGAGATTTAGCCCTGACCGTGGCCAAAATTCTCAAAAAAAAATTAATTGATGTGGGTGCTAAAGTAATTTTAGTGCGTGAGGAAAACCGGTCTGTTAGTTCTTTTCAACCTCAAGACTTTCTTGAGGAGGTCGAGGAATGGATTGTCGCCAAGGAAGAAAGAAGGGGAGAAAGATTTCCTGCTGAGGAACGGGTGGAAATGATAAAAAACCGAAGTGAGGTTCTGTTTTATCGGGTAAGTGAGATTCATGCTCGGGCTGATTTTATTAATACCCAGGTTCTTCCCGACTTCGCGGTTTGTATACATCTAAATGCGGCACCCTGGTCCGATCCGGATTCTTTCGAATTATTGGATAGAAATGATTATCATGTGCTGGTCAATGGTTGCTATATGGGGGGTGAGCTCGCGGATGACCAGCAGCGATTTGAAATGATTTATCGTCTTTTAAAAGGGTGGCATAAAACGGAGTTACTCCTTGCGGAAAATGTGTCGCGTTCATTCAGTCGCCTAACAAAACTTCCTGCATTTAGCTATAAAGGACCCAATGCATTGAAAGTTGGAGAGGTTAAGGGTGTTTGGGCAAGAAATTTACTTGCTAATCGAATTTACCGGTGCCCAGTGGTTTTCTTGGAACCCTATATAGCGAATTCTAAGGCGGTCTACGAGCGGATTCAGTTGGGTAACTATGAGGGGGAAATGCAAGTCAGGGGTGAACCCAAGCTAAGTCTCGTAGAAGAGTATGCTGAATCTGTATTTCAGGGTATCCGTGACAGCTTCTCGGGAAGCCGAAAATAAGAAATATTCTGGTTATTTATCCAGGGAGTTAAGCACCATCTTCTTCATGTTTGAAACCTGTGCCTCCACTGTCTCTTTTGGCCCCGTCATTTTAATAAATATGGATCCATTTTTTCCTGAAATAATTGCGGCGAGAAGGGCATAATTTGGTTTTGGTGTTTTCGGACCAAAAGCACTGCCGCTCAAAAAAGTACCGTGAGCCTGAGCGTATGTAACCGGGACTTCGCCTATTACGGTACTTTTAATTGTTCTATCCTTAGCTTCTTCAAATTGTTTCATCCAACGATCTACATTTGCCTTAACTCCACCCGCTCCTCCATTTCCAAAATGAAAGAAAGCGACTTCAGCATTTTTTCCATTTTCTCCAGGGACGCTAAATTGAGCTTTACGCATCTTAGAAGTTGGTGTTGAGGATACCCATTTTTCAGGAGACGAAAAGCTGTAGCCGGCAATTTCAATCTTTTCGGCATGTAACATCCCGGTAAAAAATAGAGAAAGTAATGGAAAAAGAATGGTTCGATTTAATAATGTTTTCATATTTTTATAAAGTTATTTTATTTATTTGAGGACTCGGCGGGATTCAAGTTTAACAAAAAGCGGATGCATAATTAATTACTAGGCTTTTCGAATACCATAAAGTGCTGCTGGGGTAGGAAATCTAGAGTTTTTTTCCAAACGAATCCTACTTGAGTAATTTCCTTAATTGCCTGTTTTTGTGACATTTTGTGAAGGAGTTTAATGGGGACCGATGGATCCTCTTTGCGATATTCAATCAGTATTAGTCGACCATTTTTCCTAAGGGCTCCGAATATGGATGACGCCATTTCTCTGGGGTAGGAGAATTCATGATAGGCATCAACGATAAGAGCACAGTCGATGGAGTTTTGATCAAGGGTCGTACTTTTGATTGAGCTTTGTACGGCAACCACATTCTTAAATGCACCCTGTGCCTTTTTTGCCCTTATAATGCCCAGCATTTGAGGAGAGATGTCTACCGCATGAACTTGTCCTTTGGATACCAGGGGGGAGATTCTAAAGGAAAAATAACCTGAGCCAGCCCCAATGTCCGCAACATGGTCAGTTTCAGAAAGATTCATGTTTTTTACCAGTAAGTCAGTTCTTTCTTCTTGTTCTCTTTTGGGTCTTTCAAGCCAACCCGCCCCTAAGTGCCCCATAACCTGGGAGATTTCTCGTCCCATATAATATTTGCCCGTGCCATCGCGAGAACGTTCACCTTTTTGGTAAAAACTATCAGTGTCTTTTTTGTTTATTTTTTCGTCTGACCAGGCATTCGAAAAACAAAAAAGTATAGCAATGGGGAGAAGTTGAAAAAATTTATGGGGGATTACTTTAAACATATCATTATTTTCTTCTTCTTTTGGGGGAGATTGCAAATCAATATTGTACAACTTCTATTATCTCCTTATTGAAGATGTTTTGAAATGAAAGTTATTAGAGCAAAGAGTGCAGGGTTTTGTTGGGGGGTTGAGCGTGCAATTCAAGTTGCCCGAGAGGAAGCACAGGGTGGAGAGAGAACTGTTTATACAGACGGGCCTCTCATTCATAACAGTCAAATGATGGACGAATTGGGTAAGGAAGATATTAGAGAAGTCGGAGATTATCAGAGTAAATCAAAGTTAGACCTGCCTGCAAAGAGCGAAAAGGAGTCAGTGGTCGTCGTAAGAGCACACGGGATTTCTCCAGAGAGGCGAAAATACTTGCAGAATCTTGGACTTCCTTTTCGGGACGGCACTTGCCCTGATGTCGGTATAATTGCAGGTAAAATAAAAGCCCACGCGGAACGAGGATATGATGTGGTGATTTTTGGCGACCCTAAACATCCAGAAGTTGCCGGTTTACTGGGGTACGCAAAAGAACATGGTCATGTAATCACAAATGAGAAGGACTTGCAAAGCCTGCCGGATTTTAATGGAGGAGTGGTGATGGTCTCGCAATCCACAATGTTCACCCATGAATTTAAAAATCTGTCTCAAATATTATCCACGAAATATCCGGAACTTATTGTATTTGATACAATTTGCGGGGCGACCAAGGAAAGACAGTCAGACCTCGTCCAATTGGTGGATGACGGGGCTGATGTTATTGTGGTAATAGGTGGAAAGCATTCTGCCAATACTCGAAAATTAGCCAAGTTAGCCTCTAGTTATGAAAAACCCACTTTTCATATTGAAACTGCGAAAGATATTGAAAAGGAAAGTTTTCATGGTTTTAAATGTGTGGGTGTAACCGCTGGTGCGTCCACTCCTGAATTTATTATTCGTTCAGTTTGCGAAAAACTTGAAACATTCTAATCCCTATAATTTATGTCCTCTGAAATATCTAATGTTCTTGCCGAACGATACGCGTCCAATTCAATGAAAAATCTTTGGTCTGCGACCGGAAAAATAATTCTTGAAAGAGAATTTTGGATTGCAGTAATGAAAGCCCAGAAATCTCTAGGTATCAAAATTGAAGAGAAGGCAATTAAATCTTCGATTGCCGTGAAGGCATCAGTTGATTTGGATTCCATTCAGGAACGCGAAAAAATTACCAAGCACGATGTGAAAGCCCGTTTAGAGGAATTTGCGGAAAAAGCTGGTCACCAGCACGCACACAAGGGCATGACAAGCCGAGATTTAACTGAGAATGTCGAGCAACTTCAGATCCACCGCTCGCTCAGTTTGATATTAGATAAGGGCGTGGCAGCCCTTTTGGCATTATCTCAAAAAGCGGAGGAATATAAAGATATACCTCTCACTGCACGTTCTCATAATGTTCCTGCCCAAGTTACAACTCTGGGGAAGAGGATGGCGAATTGGGGAGAGGAATTAGAGCGGGTTTTAGACGGGTTGACTAGTTTGTGTGTCAATTATCCATATCGTGGATTAAAGGGAGCTGTGGGGACACGCTTGGATCAAGTTACGCTTTTAGGAAGTGTGGATAAAGCCGATAAGCTAGATAAGAAAATCATGGAGCACCTTGGTGCCGTGGCAAATTGGCAAAATGTGGGACAGGTATATCCCAGGAGTCTTGATTTTGAAGTGGTTTCAATATTGGTTCGCCTTGCAGCTGCACCCTCAAGTTTTGCGAAAACTTTGAGGATTATGGCCGGGCATGAACTACTCGGAGAAGGCTTTGCGAAAGGACAGACAGGTTCTTCCGCGATGCCACATAAAATGAACAGTAGAAGTTGCGAAAGAATTAATGGATTTCACGCAATTTTAAACGGTCATCTGGCCATGGTTTCCAGTCTGTCTGGTGATCAGTGGAATGAAGGGGATGTCTCCTGTTCTGTTGTCCGCAGAGTGGCATTACCCGATGCATTTTTTGCCATTGATGGGTTATTGGACACCTTTTTGACCGTTCTTGGGCAAATGGAGGTTTTTCCTGCAATGATTAAAGCGGAAGCTAATCACTATTTACCCTTTTTACTTTCGACCACCATTATGATGGAGGCAGTCAAAGCAGGGGCAGGCAGAGAAGATGCTCATGCCGCTATTAAGCAGCACGCAGTTGCCACTGTAAAAGATTTGCGAAAGGGGAAAATTAAAGAGAATGACTTGGCAAAAAGACTCGCTAAGGACAAAAGAGTGGGGCTCAAGGCGGGCGTTATTAATTCTTTAATTAAAGAAGGTCAAAAAAGAGTGGGAGCGGCTCATTCGCAAGTAGATTCTTTTGTTAAAAAAGTGGCATCGTGGGATAAGCGCTACCCGGATGCAAAGACTTATAAACCACCTTCTATTTTGTAGGTTTTTCTCTTTTACGAATTTTCATTTCTTTAAGTGAATATTTTGCGATTGCCATTTCGCTCGTTCCTCTGTGGGATGTGCCTTTTTTTCGTTATTTGACCCTTTTAATATTATGGCAGATGAATTAGTTGGAAATTGTTTGGTCGCCCAGTCCGGGGGACCAACCGCTGTTATCAATGCAAGTGTTGCTGGAGTAGTGACAGAAGCCCTCAATAATCCATGTATTGAAGAAATATATGGTGGAATGAACGGAGTGCTTGGAATTCTTAAGGAAGACTTAATTGATCTTGCCGAGGAATCTCAACAAAATATTCGTGGTCTTCGTTATACACCCGCTTCCGCCTTGGGCACTTGTCGTTTTAAACTAAAACGTGATCAAGATTACGAACGGGTTCTTGAAGTATTTGAAGCACACAATATCAGATATTTTTTCTACGCAGGTGGAAATGACTCCCAAGATACCGCAGATAAAATTTCCAAACTTGCTCAAGAAAAAAATTACGAACTTCGAGTTATTGGAGTTCCTAAAACCATCGACAATGATTTGGTTACAACTGATCATTGTCCTGGTTACGGAAGTGTTGTTAAATATCTTTGCACAGTTATTCGCGAAACTGCTTTGGATCATGAAGCCATGGGGCAACATGATTTGGTTTCTATTGTTGAAGTAATGGGAAGAAACGCGGGTTGGATTGCCGCGGGTGCAACCCTTGCTAAAAGTAAAGAAAATCCTGATGATGCTCCTCATTTAATCTACTTACCAGAACTGCCTTTCTCGAAAGATCAGTTTATCGATGATGTTCAGCGTGTTTTGAAAAGAAACAAATATTGTTTAGTCGTTGTGGGTGAAGGTTTACTGGATCATGACGGTAATTATGTTGCAAACAGCACCAGTGCACAAGACGCTTTCGGTCATCAACAATTGGGTGGAATTGGTGATTTTCTCGCGGGCTTGGTTGAAGAAAACTTAGCAGTCAAGGCACGTTCATCCAAATTGGGAACTGGGCAACGAGCTGCGGCACATTGTTCTTCTCAAACTGACAATGATGAAGCATTTATGGCAGGACAGGCCGCAGTTAAGGCTGCGATTGCAGGTGAGACGGATCAAATGGTTATTTTGGTCCGTGCTGAAGGTGAAACTTACAGTTGTGAAACCAGTCTCGCTCCTCTTTCTGAGATTGCCAACGGAGTAAAAGAAATTCCTTCAGATTGGATTTCAGAAGATCGAGTTAGCATGACCGCAAAGTTTATCAAATACTGCCAACCATTAATTCAAGGGGAGGTTGAAGTACCCTTTGAAAATGGTGTTCCTTCATTTGTTCGTCTTTCCAAAAAACGGATTCGTAAGGTGCTTGATTCCCATTCATTCGAGTAATTTCCGAAAAGAAATTTTAAATCTATTTATTCATACCCTGTAGAGAAATCTGCAGGGTTTTTATTATTTCATTGGGGTTTTCCAAGCCTACTGAAAGCCTGCAAAGTTGAGGTGAAATGCCAGCTTTATTCAAGGAGTTTTGTCCTTTTTTACTCTTTATCAGATTATAGTGTGCCAAGTAAACATATGGGCAACAAAGGCTAAACTCAGTTCCAAAACTTGGGCTTTTGAGCATTGATAATTGATTATAAAATCTTTCGAAATCTCCCTTCACTTCAAAGCTTACTACACATCCTGGTTTTCCATCTCCTGCTCGTTGTGTGAAATTCTTAGCCGAATTCTCTTGGTATGCCCAAAAGACTTTTTTCACGAAATTACTCGATTCAAGAAAGTCAACCACTTGAACTAGGCTGTGATTGGTTTTTTCAACAAAACTTGGATAAAGAGGAAGTTGTTCGCAAAGACGTAAAAGGTCTCTTTCGAAAGGAGGAGAGATAGTTTTCGCTGTTGCGTTAAATAACTCTTGACCCATTTTGGAATGATCAGGGAAAACCAAACTGCCTATCATCACATCACCTTCCCAACTTGCGTATTTGGTAAGGCTATTAACGAGGACATCCCCTAATTCCGCTACTTTTGAGTTTTTAGGCGACGCCATGGTTGGATCAATGATGAGCATGGCATCCACTTGATCGCATAATTCCCTGACTTGCTCAAGGTCGCAGGATTGTAATAGTGGATTGGTTGGAAACTCCGTAACCAAACCGGCAATTTTACCTCCGAACTGTTTGAAAACTTTTCTTAATTCATCTAAGTCAGTTGGATCAGTCAGGGTAATAATTTCATCATCATTTGCCAATAAATTCATGGTTTCGTTGGTATCCAAATATAACCACCCTAATCGAATCCATAGGTTCTTTCCTTTCTGTAATGAATGTAGGTAAGCAGTTTGGAAGAGAGAATAAAAAGCATTTGCTCCAGATGATGCAAATAATACTCCATCTTTAGTAACTCCTGAGCCATGTACCTCGGCAATTATTTCCTGAGCAAATTCAAATGGGTTTTCATGACTAGAGATATTCTCTCTTTTTAAAAGATGGCCTTTTTTGAGTAAAATATCTTCCGCCTGTCGGGAAGATATAACCCCACCAGTATGTTGTAAGAACGCATCGATTTGAGCGGTGGCATTGCTTTGACTGGGTATTTGTAAGCAAGTGTATTCATCCCGCTCTCTAACTATATAATCCTGAATAGAATATCTTTTTATTGCTTCTTCACAATGGCTCGAATTTGAGAATAAAAAGTGATGGAATCCTTCGGGATTTACCTTTTTTTCCTCTAGTTCAATGAGTTTCCGAAGGAAGGGGTGTTCTACAAACCTTGGATAGCCTGAACGCATGGCCTGTAACGTTTCAGGCTTTTTTTCTTCGTACCCGATCAGATCATCAACCGTGGGAAGACTTGCACAGACTGCGTGATCACGATTGGGTACAGCCTGGCCAAGAGCAAAATTACCTAAACCGGATGTTTTCACGGAACAACTTCGTTCTCAATAATCTGTTCAAATGTTTGTCTTTTACGAATAAGCGAAAGAGATCCGTCTGATTTTTTCAATACTTCTGCTGCTTCTGGGAAAGAATTATAATTTTTTGCAGACATAGATGAGCAGTATGCACCCACACCCTCTATTACGCAGAAATCTCCAATTTCACCTCTCGGTAGCATTCGGGGGCCCAACGATTCTGGTTCGTTGGGAGCGGGTGTAAGCAGGTCTCCAGATTCGCAACAATGCCCAACTACAACTTGTTCAACTTTATCTCTAAATTTGGCCTGATCTTCCTCGGGTATGACAAAAAGTGGGTGCTGGGCACCATATAAACTCGGCCTTAAGATTTCAGTCATTCCTGCGTTCAGTTTGAGAAAGCGATATCCATTAGTCCCTGTTGAAGTGACATCCTGTACGGTTGTCACCAAGCTGCATGCGTGTGCTAGGAGAAAAGTCCCTGGTTCAATCTCAAGCTTTAATTTCCTTCCTGTTTCCTCTGCAAAATCTTCAAAAAGTTTTTTTACCGGCTCTCCAATTTCTTGGAGATCGGTTGCTTGTTCGTCGGCCATTCTTGCTACTTTATAACCACCTCCAAGATTTAAGGATTTAACCGAAGGGAATGCCCGAACCAAGTCGAGGCTCATTCCGGCAACTTTTTGCCAAACTGCTGGATCAGAACCTGAGCCAATATGAGTGTGGATTCGAACAACTTTTAAATTGTAATTTTTACAAAGGGATTTGGCCTCCTCTAAATCATCTTTCCAAATACCAAAGCTACTTGCAGGTCCTCCCACATTCGTACGATTTGTTCCCCCTGAGCCCATCCCTGGATTAAAACGTAGACCCACTGACTGACCGCCTCCCCATATTCCAAACTTATGAATTTGATTGAGAGAGCACAGATTTACTTTTACTCCGTCTTGTGCCCAAAAGCGGAAATTTTCAGGAAATTCTTGAGTACTCATGGAGATCGACTCCGTTCCATAACCTGATCGAACTGCTCGCTCCACTTCAAATTCAGAGCTTGCGTCAATACCAAGTCCCTCATGGTTAAAGATTCTTAAAATAGCGGCAGTCGGTGCCGATTTCATTGCGTATCGGGGAAAAAGGCCAAATGCATTAGGAAAATTTTTAACAGCCTGTGCATTTGCCCTTAATGTATCCTCATCATAGACAAAAGTAGGAGTCCCAAAATCAATACGAATTTGGTCTAGGTCTTCAGGAGTGAGAAATCGAAGTTTATCCATTCTTTTAAGAAAATTTAAATCTTTTTATAAATTATCCCTAGATGGGAGGCAAGCATTCGAGGTACATCAATATTTATTTGGACAAAATTCGAAAAGTTAATTCAACAGAATCAGTCTGTAATGATTCGCTGAAAACTTCCTTTCTAAAATGCTTTTCCCATGCAGGGAAATAAATATTTCCCGAATATTCGGCATTTATTTCGGTTAGGTACATACGATCGGCCAAAGGGAGAGCTTCTTCGTAAATACCTCGCCCACCGCAAATCCAAATTGTTTTTCCGCTAAAGTCGCCTGCCATTTTCAAGGATTCAGCAAGGTTACTTGCTTTGTGTGCATAAGGAAAGGTATGATCCGAATTTCTACTCAGAGCGATCACATCTCTATTTTTTGCATGATCTTCGAATTCATCATAACAATGCCTTCCCATTATCAGGATGCCTTTTTGTGTGGTTTTTAAAAAGTAGTCCCAATCCTCCTTGATATCCCAGGGTAATTTTCCATTTTTACCGATCAGTTTATTTTGATCGCAAGCAACAATAATATTTATCAATTTATAAAGTTCGTTCGAAGTTGGATAAAATTTAGAATTCTAGAAGTTTTCATGGATTTATTTCCTTGATATGTTATTCAAAGGGTCTGCCCGTCAAATGCAAACGAACATGAGTAATTTTGGAGAACGAATTTCCTTGCCAGATTCTTGGCAAAGAAAATCACTTGGTATCCTAAGAGATGGTCGTGATCTAGTACTTCATGCACCGACTGGTGCAGGTAAAACTTATGTTTTTGAACAACTCATTGAATCAGGGTGGAAAGGACGGGCAGTTTACACTGTGCCCACCCGAGCTTTGGCAAATGACAAATTCCGTGAGTGGAAAAAGAGGGGATGGTCGGTTGGGCTTGCAACAGGTGACTTGCGCTATCAAGTCGATTCGAAAGTTGTAGTCGCCACATTGGAGACTCAGCGTGCGGGCATGCTTCGGGGTGAAGGACCAGATTTGTTTGTGGTTGATGAATATCAGTTGCTCGGAGATCAGCAAAGGGGGCCCAGTTATGAAATCACTCTAGCCATGGCTCCTTCTAATGTGCAGCTTTTATTGATGAGTGGAAGCGTTGCCAATCCTGCTGATGTGGCAGAATGGTTGGAAAGCCATGACCGGTCGGTCGAGTTGGTTACTGAATTTGTTCGGCCAGTTCCATTGGATGAAGTATTCGCTGAAACCCTCTTGAAACGACCCTTTCGTGGCCGAAAGGTTAGGGGACATTGGCCCCGGTTAGTGACTGGTGCATTGAGTGCGGGTATGGGGCCTGTTCTTATCTTTGCTCCCCGAAGAAAAGCAGCTGAGGAATTGGCTAAGCAACTCGCTATTGAGCTTCCTGAAACCGAATCACTGGAATTAACCGCCGATCAAAAAAAAATTGCAGGAAAAGAATTGAGTGGTCTGCTTAAAAAAAGAATTGCTTATCACCATAGTGGTTTAGATTACCAATCCCGTGCCGGTGTGGTCGAACCCCTCGCAAAGACCGGACAATTACAGGTTGTGATCGCCACGACTGGACTTGGGGCTGGAGTGAATTTTTCCATGCGCTCCATATTGGTCACTGATCGGGAATATCGTATGGACGATGGTCTTTTTCTTTTACGACCTGATGAACTCTTGCAAATGTTTGGCCGAGCGGGTAGGCGTGGATTGGATGATAGGGGATTTGTCATTGTGGCCCCCAAGCAAGCCCGTCTAGGGGATGGTCGTCCGCTCAAATTAAAGCGTTCAAGTACATTGGACTGGCCAGCTATATTGCGGGTAATGTCCTATGCCATTGATCGTGGAGATGATCACTTAGAAGCTGCTCGAGGACTGGCGCATCGTCTGTTTTCCGAGGAAAGTGTACGTTTAGGGCTGCGAGATTCCATAAACAAAATTGCAATGCGAGCCGACCAGACTTCTCCAGAAGAAAATGTAGTCGTTGAAGAATCTGATAGAAATCAAGTGGTTGAAATGAGAAATTCATCAGGCTTGTGGGAGCGAAGGGGAGGGCGGTGCCAAGCTCCTTTGGGAGAAGCTTTTGCACTTTGCCGAGGACAATGGATGCAGGCATTGAGTTTGCCCAATACCTTAGACAAAGTGAAAATTGGGAATCCATGTCGTTTTGGTGATAAGAAAAATCCGATCTATGGTCGTGAGTTACCCTTGGGAGTTTATGAAAAAGAGTCTAGTGGGAAATTGGTAACCTTGACTAAATCATTTCATAAGCAATTACGAAAAACCATTGCTCAGGAATATCCAAAACTAAAGAAGAAATTTTCTAGAAAAACATGGAACCGAAATGGCTTAGAGAAAGTATTTCACGATTTTTTTCCTTCCCTTACTATGGGGGGAGAGGTGGATGAATTTATTGATAGAGGTGGAGTTTTGCGGGTTCGGTTACGGTATGAAAATGCGACCGTTTTAGGTTGGAAAGATGCACGGGGAAAAATTTTGCTTAATCCGCCCTTACGAAAAACGATTCGAATTTTCGAATCCCCGTTTATCGAAAAAAAACAATCTGAAGATCTCGAGAGTTTAAGTGCACTATATCCGGCTGAGGTTTGGTCAAAGCTTGGCTTAATTGACCCAGATGGTATTCCTACTCAGCGTGGGTTAATTTTCAGTTTCTTTTCTCGGGGGGAAGGTTTGGCGGTCGCAGTTGCGTTAGAAGATTCATCGTATCCAATTGAAGAGTTAGTTTACGATTTAGCGAATTTACGGGCAGGGCATCGATTCCGTGCTTATGCCAAAACGGAATCTCGAATCGCTCTTCTTTGTCGTGAAGCATTTGGGTTTAATAATTGTCCGGGCTATTTGAAAAATGGGCTTCCTGTTGAATATGGCGATGGGGCAAATGAAGCATTAAGGCATTGGGAGGAAACATTATCGAATCACTCTCAATTTACAGAGGATTTAAGCACGGGTGATATGGAACGAGTTTCCATTGAGTGGAAAAGCCTGCTCTCTCTTATTGCCCAATCTCCTAAGCTCGATTTTGAACGTTGGCAATCTTTACAGAAAACGGCTCGCGTTCTAGTTGGTGAAAACTTGGGGAGTGATGAATTGCCAAAATTACCCGACCTTCCTTTTCGTCAACAAGAGAGGTATCAAAGCTCAAATAAAGATATATTTAGGGCGAATTGAAATTCCCCAGTTCTAAGCATACAATCTTTTTTTCCTTTCGAATCAGTAATTTGCTACCGGCCAAACTGGGAGATGTGCATTTTAAAGCATTGATCTTAGCTTTTTGAATTTCCTCAAAATGATTTGGGTCGCAGTCTATCATCTTCAGGAAACTACCGTTTATTTCATAGGCTAAGATCTTACCATCGGCTAATATAGGTGATGAAATATCATGTTTAGCGGTTACTTTGCGAATGATTTTTCCAGATTGAAGATTTACGCACATTCTCATTCCTGCACCAATTAAATAGGCAAACCCATCTTTTATAAGTGGGCTCGAATCAGTCCTTCTGGTCAGCTTTGGTATTCTCCATAATTCTATAATCTCATTGGTTGTAAATTTATAAGCAATCAAACCGACATCTTCCTGTTTTCCATGAACGATCATAAGATCTTTTTCGCAGACTGGGGTTGAACTGCCTCCTCCTGCACCTTCCCAAAATGTTTTTCCATTATCTGGGTTAATCACCACGACAGTCTTGCTCGAATTACAGACAATAAATTCCTGCTCATTTGTTTTCCAGATTGAAGGGGATGCGGTTTTGCCCTTTACGCTGTTGTTCTCCCACAAGAGCTTCCCGTTCTTTTGGTCGTAAGCCCGTAAATTACCAGCTAATACAATAACGCTTTTTTTAAAGGAAAGGATTGAACTGGCAATTTCTGTAGTGGGTAATTTTTGATCCCATATGAGTTTGCCTGTGTTCGAGTCTATACAGTAAATCCGTTCGCTTCCGACTGCATAGATTTTTCCATTTGAGAGACAAGGTGTTGAAGAAGATTTTCTTCCAGTAGGTAGAGATTCGAGAGAAGTTTTCCATACAACTGTCCCAGTATTTAAGTCGAGTGCGACAACAACATCCTCGGCAACCTGTTTGGTCGGAGGAACACCTTGTGAAATCTTTTCCTTTATTTCATCGCCAAAATTTTCTTTATCCAACCACTGATCTAAAGCGTTTTGTGAAGGAAAGACTTTGTTTTTAATTTCGTGCATTCGATTAATGGTGCTAATGGGCAAAGCGAGCTTCCCTTTTTTAAACCTCGAGGCTAATAAATCACCCAGACTCATAGCTTGTTTAATACTCAGGTTTTTTTGAATCCAGTGATCAATCCAATCTTGTAATTTAGTTCCTCTCAATCTTGGGCTAAGGGATAATCGGTCTGCTTCCGCTTTATTAATGATTTCTGGAGGCAGGTTTATTTTACGCACTCCCAATTTTCGCAAAACTAAATCGGAAATAGTTCTTGTTTGAGTGGGCACATCTTTATGCCAGACTAGAGAGATGTAGGCATTTTTCTTTCCTGCAATAATACTCCCAAACCCGCCGTAATCTTGGCTTGGGATTTCATCACTTTCCCACAGTAGGGCTGGTCCCTCCTTTGGCCATTGGTTATGAAGTTGAATTTTTACTTGAGCCTGTCCATTCCTTTCTGTTCCTCTCCATTGATTCCAGGTTTCTCCGTAACACGGGGATGACACTATTAAAAGGATGAGCATTATTTGATTCGTCGTGTGGACCATATTACCCAAGATTAAAAAGTGACCTTCATTGGCAAGAATATACAATCGAAAAGAGAATTAAATTTTTCTGAAGACTGGCTCTTAGTGGAACGAAATTATTTCATTAAAAACAAGGCTTTGTACGATTATTATTTCATTTTTGCGTGATATAAATCGAAGAAAAGTTGTTTCCCCACGGGAAACGGAATTCGGATATTTTGATCCAAAAGTGTGATCGTTTTAAATCTTTCATAGAGGCCATGAGGAATTTTTTCGGATATATTAAGTACTACTAGGGCATCCTTTAGACCAAGTTCTTTATTTCTTGCCCAAAGGTCATATTGACTCGTAATACTTTGGTTTTTATCCCAATAACCATAGACCTTGGGGTTTCCTGGACCTGCAAAAGCCAATTGGCACAGGTCATAACGGTGACCGATTACGATAATTTCAAGATCATCTTTATTATTAATCGAGTTTTTTATTTCGATCACTTGCTTGGCATATTCACTATATCCCCTTAATCTTTTGAACAAATCGTACTTGGATCCATTCAAATTTAAAAGATCGAATGCAAAGACAGATAAATAAATAAGACAAAGTAAAAAAATAGAAGATGTGGTGTTGATAAGTTGAAAGTTTTGCCACCACTTTTTTGTCTGTTTGATTGGCCGTTCGATAAAATATTTGGCTGTTAGTAAAACCATTGGAAGATAGAAAACTGCAGGCCAATTAGCGTTCACTTTTTGAGTAAAGGAAAGGCATACGAAAATGCAGAATGCTGGAAAAGAAAAAACTAAAAGAAAACGAATTCGAGAATCCTTTTCTTTTGATTTTATTAATTTCCATAGACTGATGATCCCACCAACAAAAAGAACTGGTCCTAAGAGGACACTTTCCGATGCGATAAATTCAGCGAAACTGTAGAGTCGCTCATTAAGTGTGAGGGCACCTCTGTTTAGATGACTTGCGGTGTGTTTTAGAGTGATCCACTCATTGGACCAATTCCACCAAAGCGATGGAATGAGAAAAACCAAAGTGCACAGCCAACCCAGCCAAATCCATGGTTTAACAAGCATATGCCTTTTGGATGAATCTAGAAGTATTGTGATGAATCCTAAAAGTGGGAAAAGAAGCATCATTTGCTTGGTTAGGTTTCCGAAACCTAGGGATAGAATGAGAATGAGAATCCATATTGGGGATTTTTTTTCATAAAATACCATCCAAAATGATAGCATGCTGCTGGACCAAAAAAATAGAAGTGGGGCATCTATTGAAATAATTAAAGATACTGCTGATAGTGCCGGTGAAAGAAGTAAAAAAACAGTTCCCCAAAATGCAATTTTGGGAGTAAATAGATAGCACCCAAGTCGATGGATCATAATTAAGGTAGCTCCGCCCAGTAGGGCCGCAGGGACTCTTACCCACGGAGCAGTATCTGCACCCATCCATGATGTCATTCCCATTAACCAGCCAATGAAGGGTGGCTTGCTATAATATCCCCAATCTATATTTCTTCCCCATTCCCAGTAATATGATTCGTCTCCTACTAAGCCCAAAGGAAAAATAAAAAGATAGAGAATTCTTAAGCTGGTAGTAAAAAAAATTAACCTTAAGGCGTGCTCGGAATTAAAGTTCCCGCGTATTCCTACAAATTCTGCCATATTTCGAAAATAAGATATCACCCTTGTTTGATTGTTTGTTTGTATCAAAAGAGCAATGAAAATGAAACTTTTGTTGCCACTTTTACTGAACTCAATCAAAACGAAGAATTATGATTCACAGTTTTTTTATAACCGAAAAAAAGTCTTACTTTCTTGTTACTGTCATCGCGTTTTTGATCCTCGTGCCAGGTAGTTTTCAGTTGCCTTTGCTTGATCGTGATGAACCGAGGTTTTCTCGAGCAACGGTTGAAATGAGCGAGAGAGAGAATTGGATTATTCCTTATTTTAATTCAGAGTTTCGATTTGATAAACCACCTCTTACATATTGGTGGATGGGTGTGCATCATTGGCTTTTGGGCAATAATGAATTTTCCTCTCGTTTACATTCTATCCTCGCGACCTGGCTAATTGCACTTTGGATGTGTTCTCGAGGCAAGCATTGGGTCGGTAGTAGAGGGGCTGTGCTTGGGGCAATTTGCTGGTTGGTTAATTTACAAGTTTGGCAACATGGGCGACTGGCTTTAGCGGATATGCCAATGGTCCTTTGTGTGTGCCTTGCGATGGATGGTCTTTGGACTTGTTTGAATGGGACCAGTCGAAACAAAATTCTAGGACCAGTTTTTTTATGGTTGGGGGTTTCTCTGGGCTTTCTGGCCAAGGGACCCATTGCATTTGCAGTGCCTATTTTAGCTCTCATTTTTTACTTTTTATGGAAAAAAGAAACGAATTACCCCCTTTCCAGTTTAAGACCGATTCTCGGGATTTTTGTCTCCTTAATGATTATTTCACTTTGGGGAATTCCTGCACTCGTTACCACCGATGGCTTATTTGCGAAGGAAGGAATCGGGACTCATGTAGTGGAAAGGGGGGTCAGTGCTTTTAATGATCGTTCTTACACTCCTTTTTTTTATTTGGGCACTTTTTTTCTAAGTTTTTTTCCGTGGTGGACTCAGGGGAAACCAATTCTGAATCATTTAAAATCATTTTTTAGTACTAAAGAATTTTCATTTTTGGCTACTTGGTTCTGTATTCCCTTTGTATTATTTAGCATTTATTCTACCCAACTTCCTCATTATTTGTTACCTGGTTTCCCTGCTTTATTTTTAATCACAGGTAAAGGAATTGAAGATCTTTGGATAACTCGTAAAAAAACTGTCCCCATTTTTGAATTTCTATTCTCTGTTCTTTTTATAATCTTATACTTGAATAGCGAGCGATTTGTGGATCCAGATTTTCCAATATCTTTGATTCCCTGGGCATTTTTGATTTTGTTCTGTTTGGCTTGGATACCGTATTGTTTAATCAATCTTCACAAAATCAGATTTTATATGCTTTTGATCGGAATGGCATCGTCTTCCTTTTTTCTAGCCCGAGAAATGAGGAAAGAGCACTTAACTATTAAAATTCAAAATGTTAGTCAGGTCATTCCCTCCGATAAAATTGATCGTTTCTCAAGTTCATTTGCGGAACCAAGCTTGGTCTATTATCTTGGTGGCCCTTGGACTTTCGGGGAGGAATTAAAACGGGATGATAATTCCAGTAAATTATTTCAGGTTGAAAGATTTGATAATAAAATAGAAGGCAAAGAGGGAGTCCTCGTGGAAGGGTTTAATCCCGCCCGTGGAAAAAATGAAAAAGTTTGGGTATACCTGCCTTAGTTCAAATTCTTTTTTTGAACTTTTTAAAAACCAAAAATCCACTTAATACTCCGAGCCCCCAACCGGCGATCACATCGCTTGGCCAATGTTCATTCATCTTAATCCTGGACCACCCCGTTAAGACAGACATGGAAATTAATATGGTTCCCGATATGGGAGCAGCGAGGAATACCGCAGTTGCTGTACCCATCGTAGAGGCCGCATGTCCTGATGGTAGCGAAAAGTAAACCGAATCTGTCTGTGGGTTAAATTTAAAAAAACTGATTTCCCCTTCGCCTTCACCTCTCGGGCGTTCGCGTCCAATAATTGTTTTGGGAGGCCAGACTGAGATTCCAGCCAATAATCCTCCTAAAAGACAAAGCTTGGCTAAATTTAAGTATTTTTTTCTTTCTCCAAATATAAATGCACAGCAAGCAAGAATAATGGAAACAAAAAGGGTAGACCATTCAAGTCTACCATAAGCAGATAGAAATTCTGCCAGATCTTGTGCCGTTTGCGATTTCGGGTTGTTTTGGATGAACTGCAGAAGAGTATGGTCAAACTCATAAACTACTAATCCACCCACACCCGTGATTAGGAGTACGAGTATTGGAAAGGCAGGCATTTATATTAACTGTCTTTTAAATTTTTTCTCCATTTCAATTCCAAAAAAAGATTATAGCAGGCTACACATGCAGGGAAAAGGTTTGCGAGGATACCAACAGAGTCATTTTTACCAAAAATAAAATAACTAAGGGTTAAAAAGCTACCCACTAAACTGAGAATCCAAAATAGAAGTGGGAATGTGGGCTTACCTTTTTTACTTGTGCTTAATAATTGAAAAACCCATCTGCTTCCAAACATTAGAACACCAATATAACCAATCAATTTCCAAGGAGTTAAAACCACTACAATTTCGAAAATTTCGAAAGTTAAAAAAACATCATTCATTTAAATTTTACATCGGTTGGTTGGACCATACGGGCAAGTAGCCAAAATACTCCAATTAAGTCAAACAGTCCTCTGCGTGCTCGTCCCAGGTTATTATATTTTGAAATTCCTTTCGAACGGGACCTGTGGCTAACAGGGACTTCAATTAACTGATAACCTGCTTTTTTACAGAATGCTGGGAAAAAACGATGAATGCCGTTGAAGTGTGGGAGCGATGTAATGGCATCGTAAGGAAAGATTTTAAGGGAACAACCGGTATCGCGAATACCATCATTAATAATCAGATTTCTTATAGCATTACCAAGCTTAGAGGTAATTTTTTTTGAAAAAGAATCCTGTCGGTTTTTTCGGTATCCACAAACTACAGATTTTGGTTTCCATTGTGAAAGCAAGTTTTCAATGTCATGAGGGTTATTTTGCCCATCTCCATCCATGGTACATACAAGTCCATTTTTTGCATGCAGCATACCTGCGATCATTGCGGAGCTTTGCCCTTGGTTTTTATCAAAGGATAGTATCTGTACATCTTTGACCTTACGAATTTCCCTGAGAGTTTGATCAGTACTTCCGTCATTTACTGCAATAATGTTTGCAAATGGACATGCTTCAATGGATTCCTTCAGAATGGGAACTACGTTTTCCTCCTCGTTGTAAAATGGAATTACAATGGATAATTTGAGTTTTGGATCAATCAAGGCTTTGATTCGTAATGTGATTAGATTTTGGATACAAAAGAACAAAGGTTAATGCCACAAGAATAATTGCCCCAAAGATATCGCTAATAAAATGTCCACCCTGTAGCAACCGGGCGGTACTTATTAGAATTCCCCAACAGGCAAAAGTGCAGAAAGAATAGAATTTCCATTTTTTCCTAAAATAAATTGATAAAGCACAAAGGTGAAAACCCGAGGCTGCATGTCCCGAAGGAAAGGATTTATGATGATTTGAATAGCTAGGTTCTGAAACATGCTTAAATTGATGTTCCCCTCCGAAATCGATGCAATTGACTGGTCTAGGACGACCCCATAATTCTTTCCCCACCATGTTAACCATAATCCCCGGACCGATTAGAAGAGTTAACAACGGAAAAAGAATCAGCCCTGTATTTATATTCTTTGCTTTTTGAATTACTTTTTGGTGAAACCAAAAAAGTAAGCAAAAAATTCCGCTTAAGATTGAGGGAGTGGGGCCCCAATTATAAAACCATTGCCACAAATTTTCATTTCCTTTTTCCCATTGATAGTTTTGGTAGATTAAATGGCTAAGCTTTAGGTCGAGTTTAAAGATTTCTATTACGGTAAAAGCAAAGAATGAAAGGGAGATAATTAAACCCGTAACAACTAGTTTGCTTTTCAGCATAATTAAATAAACTGAAGATTAATTAAGTGCCCCAATAGCCTCTTTGGTCTCATTGAGCTTGGCTTCGTTTTCTAGTAATTGGTGTCTTGCCCCCTCTATGATTTCAGGAGGTGCTTTT
>JABGWU010000127.1 GCA_018645475.1 Opitutia bacterium | reverse complement strand
TAAACTTCCCACGTAAATGATAATTTTATAATTCGTAGTAAACACGCATATCACAGCTCGTTGCTTGACGAGCTATTGTACATTTGCTATAAATTATCTTTTCCTCCTTCTATATCCAACACAACTAAAAATGATGAAACCTGTAAAGCAATTTTTCACCTATTCATTTTTTCTTTTATTTCTCACTTCATGCGGTCAAATTTTCGAAGTGGATGCCGATGTACAAGCCCGGCAAGCACTACTGGACTTGATGGCAATACAGGACAAGTTTTATCAGGAAAATCAGAGATATGCTACCGGTCATGCTGAAATTGAAAAATACAATTTAAAGTATCATTCCGGTATCGTCTACCTCGAAATAGAGACTGCCGGAAAGGATGGATATAGAGCCGTTTCCCTTCCTGCCGAATCTACCACCGCACGGGTATTTGCTCATGACAGCAATCAGGGCGGCTTTTATGAAATGGCGGAAGACGAGGTTTCAAGATATGTTCTAGGGGCGTTGAAACATATCCGCGATGAAAAACATAAGAAAAACCTGAATGAACTGACAGGCTGGATACTAATGGGAGGAATGGCGTTTATTGGATTACGTTTTTTTGCCCGTTACAAATCTCGCGAAAACAAGACCGCAATCTGGGCTTATATATTATGTTTACCTGCAATGGGATGGGCAGTCGCTCTTCTAGGAAATATAGAAGGCAATATAGTTTTCACCAGCACTATCGCTCAAGCTTCCTGGGCAGGTCTGGTAATAGCCTTGGTGGATTTAGGGTTGGGATGTATTTGGTTGAAGAAAAACATAAGCCTTCGACCCCCTGCTCCCTTGATAAGCCTGTTAATATGCACACAGGTCATATCTATGTTAAGTGCCGGTACCATGGCCTATATGCTAAAAACGTTTGGCTAAAAAAATTTCAACCGAGGCGAACAGTGAGAATGTGAAGCGTTTCTGATTTCGCTCCCCAACCAGAACGAAGGGTAAAACTCTGACCATCACGGGTGTTACGGGGAAGCATGAACTTGATCGGTCCCTCTGAAGAATTCAAAGTCATGGTCTTACGGTCAGCAATTTTATCAGGTGATATTTTCATTTCATAAGAAAAGCGCGAACTATCGGTTATTGCGATTTCCGCAATGGGCGCACGGAGATTCAACAATAGATCTCCCCGCCGCTGAGAAAACAGACTGCGTTCACCTTTACCATCAACCCTTATAGACATCTGGTTCCAGTCCCCTGAAGGGATTTTGACTGCAAAACTTTCTTTTCCAGACTTTAAATTAAGGCTTCCGCCTTTTTGAAGGACGGATCCAGATATTTTTATGTCTTTTTGAATATCCAATTGGAAAACTTTGCTATCCAATTCTTCCAGAAAGTCCAAGCTGGAACGATATACTGATTGAATGGCAGGGTTATCGCTTAGAGTTTTGAGCAGGGACCCAAATCTTGTTTTCCCTCGATCAACAGTATTGCGGTTATCTGGCAGAATACGAACTTTATAATGCGTCTCCAGTTTCTCAAACGCCTGATTGATTTCTTTTAGCCGAGCGTCACCCAATTGAATATCACCCGGATTGATATCAGGGTGGAGTTGCCGGGCAAGAGAGCGGTAGGATTTACGCACTCGCAGCCATTCATCTCCAGGAGATACATTAAGAATTTTGAAACACTCAGCAATTTGCATAAGATTATCTATGTACAGGTTTTGTGCCAAAAGCATGAAGCGTTGTTGACGCCTTAAATATCAAGAAGATATAAAAATATCGTCTTTTGAGAGGGGTTGCAACCAGAAAAAATCTACCAATGTCCCCTAAAATTTATAGTTTATTATTTTTCAATGAGTTATATTTATCAATAATAGAAATTGTTTGACTGGGCGCAGGCTTTGGCTCGGCAGAATTTTCCTCAACCAGTTTAATTACCTCAGTTATTAAAGCCTCAATTATATTTAAGCTTTTCCAGTTTGCATGAATATGAATCCCACATTAACCACACAAAACTTCTTTGGCACCTCTGAAGCCAAACTGAAGGAGATTTTCGCAGAGTGGAACGTTGAAACCTACCGGGTTCATCAGGTTTTTACATGGGTTTATCATTATCATTGTCGTGACTTCAGCGAGATGAGTAATATTTCCAAATCTTTGCGGGCTCAGTTGGCAGAGCATTTCCATTTTTCACTTCCAAAAGTTCAACAAAGAACCCATTCAAAAGACGGGTCTATTAAGTATTTACTGGAATTGAACGACGGAGCGGTTGTAGAAAGTGTCTGGATGCCTTCGGAGTCCAGAAAAACTTTATGCCTTTCCACACAAGTGGGTTGCCGTTTGAATTGCTCCTTCTGTTTAACAGCCAGTCTTGGACTTAAACGAAATTTAACGGCAGGCGAGATCATCGGTCAACACATCGCGATCAACGAAGAAATGGAGGAGAAAGACCAGATCACCAATGTAGTTTTTATGGGAATGGGCGAACCTCTCGACAATTATGGTCCGGTTGTGGATGCATTGCGCATCATGACCTCCCCGGAAGCCATGAAAGTATCCACCCGCAAGGTGACCGTTTCGACCTCAGGGCTGGTTGAAAAAATGAAAGCATTTCAAGAGGAAAAACTACACATAAATCTAGCCATTTCCCTCAACGCTTCCGACAATGTCACCCGCGACCGTTTGATGCCCATCAACAAAAAATATCCCATTGAAGTGTTGATAGATTGCCTTAAAAAATACCCTTTGAAGCCACAAAGACGACATACCATCGAATATGTCCTTTTGGAAGGCATCAATGATTCTGATGAGGATGCTCAGAGGCTGGCTAAATGGTTGAGAGGAGTTCCTTCCAAGATCAACCTAATTCCCTTTAATGCTTTTGATTCCGCTGAATACAGACCTCCCTCCGATCAGAGAGTCTTGAAGTTTCAAAATTATTTAATCGAACAGAACTATTCTGCCTTTATTAGAAAAAACCGGGCTACAGACATACTCGGTGCTTGTGGACAACTTGCCAGTCAAACTTGACGATTACAGTGTGGGGAACAGACTCTTCCACACCCTTTATTAGTCTCGAAATTCATTAAAGCAATAATATTGATTGCATATCTCTTCAATTTTTCCTATACTTAACTATCGGTATTGATAATCATTTTCAAATCTTAAAGACTGATATTGTTCGTCTTGTTTTTTTGTGCGAAATAAATATAACGGTCAAAGTTCACGCAAAATTAAAACCAGAAAATTAACTTTATAAAACAAAGTGAAATATGATTGAAACATTTTTGTCTGGAATTGAATTAATGGGAAAAGGGGGCATCATGATGTACCCCATATTCCTTGCTTCTATCATTGCTTTCGCAATTATCATCGAAAGGTTGATTTTCTTTAAAAAAAGCAAAGAAAATCCAGATGAAATTCTTAAAACAATAAAGGCTTTGGTAAACAACAAAAATCCACGCAAAGTTGATTCAAGCCAAATTAATGATGGCCCTGTCTCTCGAATGTTAGCAGTGGGCGCAGAAGCACAAAAAGACCCCGTGTGGAAACTTGAAGAGAAGTTAGCGATCAATGGTCGGGAGGAAATCCAAGGATTAAGAAAGAACCTCCGTGGCCTGGAAGTTATTGCCACCATTTCTCCACTCATGGGATTATTAGGCACCGTAATGGGAATGGTTAAAGCATTTAACAAAGTTGCTCAATACAAAGGACAAGTTGACCCAAGCCTTTTGGCAGGCGGTATTTGGGAAGCCCTTTTGACCACTGCTGCAGGACTTGCCATAGCAATTCCTATTGTCATTATGCTCAATTACTTTGAACGAAAAGTAGAGTCTATTACCATCCTGTTGGAAAAATATGGGCAATACATGGTTCACCATCTTCATGATGAACAGGGAGAATCGCCAAATGAAAATAGCCAGAGTTCATCAAAGCCGGGAAATTCACCCGAATTGTCAGAACATAGGGTGTAGGAGAAGCTACTACGGCTATGCTGAAATTATCCCAATCAAATGTAAAACGCTACGGGATTGATATGACTCCCTTGATTGATGTAGTGTTCCTTCTCTTGATTTTTTTCATGCTCACTTTTGCTATACAAGGTCAGGGGTTGGCTATCAGTCTTCCCCAAGGCACGGAAACCGAGCGGGAAAAAGCGGAAAAGGATCTCATCGTTAAAATCAATCAAGACGACAGCCTTCGTTTAAATGATAAACAGATAATGGTTGATTCTCTCAGAGAGGCATTGGGAGAACAGTTACAAAGCAGATCTAACAAATTAGTGATCATTGATTCCGCACCTAAAGTTAAATAC
>JABGWU010000126.1 GCA_018645475.1 Opitutia bacterium | reverse complement strand
GTCCCATAGGAAACATAAGCAGTTCCCGAAACATCGTCCGTGAATCGATGATTTAATGAAAGTCGACCTGTGGTATTGAGCATCGTATAACCTTGAGCTGATGGTGAAAACCCTCGGTTCAAATCAAAGCCCATGGAAGTCTTGCGGTTTAAAGTCCATTGCAATCCTGAACCAAGCGAAAGGGTACTTTGTCCAGAAAAACCTGAATCATAGATCTGACGGACAAAACCGATTTTAGCGTTGCCCGACAACTTTGGGGATAATTCACCTTGAGCCCCAAAATTCACTCCATGAGTAGCCCCATCGGTTAAGTTGGCCCCCCCGCCGCCAGACATATCTCTAGACCGCGAATAGTTGTATTCAGTAAAAAAATCGAGTTTTTCAGAATAAATATAAAAAGCTCGTGCATAAATTGGAATTATTGCAAGATCGTTATAGGGAGCATTACTTTGCCCCCCAGTGACCCCAGCTTGATAGTTTCGGTAAGAGTATGATGTACCAGCTCCCACACCAAATTTTGAACTGTGATTGTACCTTACATTGGATCCAATGAGAAAATAAGAGTAACTTACCAAATCTTGCTCCAAAACACTTGCCTCTACTTTTTGACCAAGATCAAAAGTCATGTCGAAGCGAATCTTTGCGTTGTTGGAAATCCGCTTCCTCTTTGAAAGAGTCTCGTCGAAGTCGATAGAAAAAGTACTGACTGGCTGAACATAACTTTTTTTGTCGTTCTTTACAAATTGGGCAATTTGTACGCCCGCAGACCCAGAAAAAGTAAACCAGCGAAGTTTCTTCGAATAGTGAACTGCAGGAGTGAACCGTAAGATTAAATCATCTTCGCTCTCGATTTCATCGGCAGCCACCCCTGGCGTGCCAGAAGTTCTAACCGCCTGCAACGATTGGGAGGAAATGCCAAACACTCGAGAATCGTATTCAGCCGAAAGCGAAGCACTCAGGTCAAAACGACCTAAAGCACTTTCCTTCAGGGCAAATGCATTGCTCGTGAGAACAAAGATTGCAAAAAAAAGACAAAGAAATAATTCTTTGTTAACTTCACAAAAACGAGCAGGTATTTTTGCGGGAGAATTGAAAATGGGCATAGATTAAACTTTAAAATTGAATTTTGACTACCAAGTGCAGTCCGGCAACTCTAAAATCGAAAGGTTGCCCAAACTAATCTTTACATATTTAGATGGCTTTTACGAATATGTACTACGCATGAATCCAATCTTAGTAGGTTGAGAACACACGAAGTTTTTCTTTTTGGGCAAACGACTATTTTGGTTGTTGCAATTTCATGGGCAAAAGCAGGTCTCTGGTCGCCATGGGCAGAATGGTTTACTTCCGCAACAGTCTTGGGTGGATGCTTGGGAGTGCTGTTGCTGAGGGCGGGAGAGCGTCTGCCGTTTGCTTTCCCGTGGAAACCGATGATTCCATTTGCCCTTTTCGTGGCACTTGCAGGAGCAAGCATGCTCAACCCTTCTCACAATCCTCCAAGCCAGATTCCATTAAATTTAGAGCGATTCGAAGACGCGGCTCTTCGGGTTCCCGCCCTTGTTCCATATGTCGGAGACGAGTTTCGTGACATTCAAAGCAGATCCGAAGTGGATCCAGGACAAGCCATTTCTTTATTTTACAGGTTTCGCCGCGACTTTCAGAATAAATTCGATCGTTTCGACTCTCCGTTCGAACCATTTATCGAGGATTACGAAAACAATCTCGAGAGAACCCATACATCATGGTTTCCCAGTTGCGTGACTGCTGATGCCTCAATGTGGAAAAGGTGTTATCCTATAGCAATTCTAGCTCTTCAAGCGATCATTTTGTGGAGATTTATGAAAAGCCGTCGGCTGATTCGAAAATTGCTTTTAATGATTGTTTTGAACGGGGCCCTTCTTGCTATAGCAGGTACTTTACAAAAACTATCCTATGTGCCCGGTGATAGGGTAAAAGAAATATGGGGTTTGTGGGATGCACCCGAACCAAGATATTTCTTCAGCAGTTTCACCTACAAGAATCATTGGTCTGCTTTTGCCCTACTCTGCCTGGGGAGTGCTGCAAGTTTGGCATGGCGAGAAATCCGCCGAAAAGGAACACTGGCTTGGAGGCAACCGAAGCTGGGCATTTGTTTGGTCGCGGCACTTTTTATTGGAATTACCATTCCCCTATCGGGTTCGCGATCGGGTACTTTTTTACTTATAATTTTTCTTACGCTTCTTGCGATATTCCTTGGATGGATCATGACAAGAAATTTTGATACTTCAAAAAAAAGATGGGCGACATTCGGAGGGACAGTGTTTGTATGTTCTCTAACACTGGGTGCCATGGTATGGTTCGGATTTAATCTTGATCGTGAAACCAAATCAGAGGCTATCGGCAATACCTTGCAACAATGGGAGAATTATCAAAAAGGTTCT
>JABGWU010000125.1 GCA_018645475.1 Opitutia bacterium | reverse complement strand
TTCACTAAAACGGAAAAGGACTAACTAGGGTAAAGCTTCAATCAAAGCTAGTCCCACAAGGTCTTACGAACCCAAAAGCTTATGAGATTTTTTATACTGCTAACTTTTTTCATGCTGCAATCTCCCTTTATATCTTTGGGACAAAATTCAATTTTCCCAGTAAAAGAAAACCCACAAGAATTAACTCCCCTGATGGAGAGGGAGCTAAAAGGCTGTTTTGATTTCTTTTGGGAAGAATGGAACGATGATCCTAAGAGCCCGACCTATGGGATGTCCAATGGGGACTATGTGGGGCTTTATAAATACAGCCCCATTCCAATTGAGCATCAGGGATTTTATTTCACAGCTATTATCATTGGCGTAGAGCGTGGGTGGATCTCCCGTGAAGAGGGTGAAAAGAGAATCATCATCACCCTGAAAACTCTGAGAGATTTAAAACGAATCAATGGATTCTGGTATCACTTCATTAATCCCGACACCGGTAAGCGTGGCTGGAATGACTCGCATGATATCGAGCTGAGCAACGCATCGGCCGGTACTATGTTACTCGGAGCTCTGGCCGCGGCTGAGTACTTTGGTGGAGAAATCGAAAAACTTAGCTATGAGTTATATGAGGCCATGAACTGGAAATGGTTTACCAACCCGGTTACTAAGCATCCTTACCTTGCCTGTTATCCGGAAGATCTCCCGAAGAATGTTCCGCATGGAATCAATAAAGAAGGCATGTTCGGTGGATGGTCCGCCTACAGTGAACATATCTTTCTCTACATTCTCGCAGCCGGTGCGCCCAAGGAGGAATTTTCAACCGGAGCTGATTCTTACTATGCCATGAAGACCTACAAGGGTAGTTACAAAGGAGAGGAATTCATCTTCTGCGGAACGGGTGCCGCTTTTACTTATCAATGGACGCACGCTTTTATTGATTTCAGGAATCTGAGGGATAAACTTAATCGTAATTGGTTTGCCAATTCCCGGCATGCTGGGTTGGCCGCCCGTCAATACGCGATCGACAATGCTCATCGCATCAAGGGTCTTGGACCGAACTCATGGGGTATGTCCGCATCGATCAGCCCATCGACTGGTTACAGCGGAGCGTATGGTTCCCATCCGATCGCAGTCGGGCACAAACTACTTGAAGATGGAACCGTTGCTCCATACGGGGCACTCTCCTTCCTGCCCTTCACACCAAAGGAATCGATCGATGCACTCAACCACATGTACCAAATCCCGGGACTGGTTGGAGAGTACGGACTTTACGACGCCTACAGCTATGTCACCAAAGCAAATGGTGATCTTCCCTGGATAGGAAAAAGCTATCTCGGCATCGACAAGGGATTGGTTCTCCTGATGTTTGAAAACTACTCCACTCAGTTGATTTGGAAACTCCTCCACCAAAATAAATCTATCCAAAAAGGACTCAAGCGACTTGCCTTTCGACAGAATAATTAGAGTATTTAAGCACTGAATGTCGATATTCTGCCCCTGTGATAATCCTCACATGTCTTTTCACTTAAATCCCATTTCTCTATCTAATTGGCTATTTAGTCATAATGAAAACTAGAATTCATCTTCTTCTCGTTATTGTTTTTTTTGTTTCTTCATTGTCCGCCAAAGAAGGCGAAATAAGTTACAATCGTGATATCAGGCCAATCCTGTCGAACCATTGTTTCTCCTGCCATGGTCTCGACGAAGAGCACCGAAAGGCCAAACTTAGGCTCGATGTAAGAGAAGAAGCCATCATGTCCCGTGACGGCATACAGGCAATCGCACCTGAAAGTATTGAAGATAGCGAGAGCTGGATGCGTATTATTTCGGATGATGAGGACGATGTCATGCCCCCTCCGGAGACACATAAATCCCTGACATCAGAGGAAAAAAAGCTGGTAAAACAATGGATTGAAGAAGGGGCACCCTACGAGGGGCACTGGGCATTTAGTACACCCAAAAAAGCGGAAGTTCCTAAAGTCAATGGTACTAAAAATCCTATTGATGCCTTCATTCAGGACCGATTGAAAAAGGAGGGATTAACCGTTTCTCCATCCGCCGAGAAGGAAACCCTTCTTCGAAGAGTCTATCTTGATCTAACTGGACTACCTCCAACCCTGGAAGAACTGGATGCCTTCATTACCGACCAGTCCCCCAATGCCTGGGAGAAAGTTATTGATGATTTGATGAACCGGATTGCTTATGGGGAACATATGGCCCGCTTTTGGCTGGATCTCGCCCGTTATGCCGACACCCACGGGCTGCATCTGGATAATGAAAGAAGTATGTGGCTGTACCGGGACTGGGTGGTCAAAGCATTTAATCAGAATCTCCCTTTCGATGAATTTACCCGATGGCAATTGGCAGGGGACCTCCTGCC
>JABGWU010000124.1 GCA_018645475.1 Opitutia bacterium | reverse complement strand
TGGAGAAGAAGTCTTTATGGACGAAACAGGAGCCATAACGGAAAGAAATATTTGGGAAAAGGGTGTAAGAAAAAATTAATTTAGGGTGGTTCCTTCGAAAATTTAACTGTTTAATCAGTTTATTTTTAGAACATAAATTCGTCAAATTATTTGGCGTTGATGAAAATGTTAATAAATTTGCTAACGTTAGAACATTATATTTTCCAAAATTATAAAAATTAGTATTTTCGCATTATGGTAACATTATATAAGACTAAAACCAAAATTCATTTACCTTACGATCCAGCTGAATTCCCTAGAGAACTTTCAAGACACTATATTTCAGCAAGCAAAGAAGATATTGCTAACATGCTTGATTCTATTGGGCTTACCTCTACAGATGAACTTTTTAAACATATTGCTGAATCTCTTCAATTTAGAACGGGTGTCGATCTTCCAGACGAACTCACTTACGAAGACGCGGTTTCATTGCTCGCTGAGATTGGAAATAAAACAAATTTAAAAACATCATTTATTGGTGACAGTTTACCCTTTTGGAAAACTCACCCCATCGTCGATTTTGTATCCAATCTCCGCTCCTTGAGCACTTCCTACACTCCTTACCAGCCCGAAAGAAGTCAGGGAACTTTAGTCACGCACTGGATTTACCAGTGTGTAATGTCTACTTTAACTGGATTTGAAGCTATCAACACTTCGCTTTACGATAGATCTGCCGCAATTTATGAAGCTATTACATGTGCAACCAGAACAAACAAAAAGGGGGGGAGGATTTTATTATCTTCTTCTTTATTTGATTCTGAACTTGATGTGGTAAGAACACTTTCCGAAGAAACAGATTTGAAATTTTCTTCCGTTCCAACTGATCCACTTACTGGTTTAATTAACTATGAATGGCTTAAAAATTTATCCGAGGAAGACACACAAAAAATATCTGCTTTCGTCTTTCCGCAAGTCAATTCCCTTGGTTTACTTGAGGATGTTAATTTTCTGAGTGATTTTTCAAATTTGCGGGGGATTCGATCGATTGCATGCATAGACCCTATGCTTTTAGGAACAGGGGGTCTAAAACCCCCAACTGATTTTGGCGAAAAAGGAGCTGACTTTATAGTTGGAGAAGCACAACACCTCGCAATAGCTCCTAATTTTGGAGGTCCAGGTCTTGGAATCTTCGGTTGTAGGCATAACGATCAAAATAAAAAAGACCTCCGCTCCACTCCAGGCAGATATATTGGCAAGGCAAAAGATTTCAATGGGCGTGATTGTTTTGTTATGGTTTTATCAACTAGGGAGCAACATATTCGAAAAGAAAAAGCCACATCCAATGTATGTTCGAATCAAGCATTTCTAGCAACCCTTGCAGGTGCATCTCTTTTAGCAAAAGGAGAAAATGGTCTCTCGAATTCAATTTTAAAAGCGAAACAGGTAAAAGAGAGAATCGAGGATGCAATTAACAAACTTGACGGAATCCACCCAGCTTTTTACCAGACTTCCAGTTTTAATGAGCTTCTCCTTCAAACTGATTTACCCATTTCGGAACTGGAAGAAAAAGCGACTCTAGAAAATTTACAAATCGGAGTTAATGTAACCGGAAGAATCAATAAAAACGACAAGCGAAACCTCGTAAAATTGACTTTTACCGATGTCCACGATGAAGATTCTATTTTAAAACTGATTGGATTTTTTGATAAAAAATTTCCCCCTGCATCTTGCAAGAATGCGAATGTTTACAGTAATTCTATAGATTCTAATTTACTTCGAACAGATCCAGTTAATCTCGCAAGTTTCTCCTTTGACGAACTTACTCAGTACTACGAAAAGCTAGCAGATTTAAATGTTAGCCCTGATGATGGATGCTACCCACTCGGTTCATGCACCATGAAATATAATCCATTACTCAATGATTGGGCATCATCTCTACCTGGTTTCACCCATGCACATCCGCAATCACCTGAAAGTGATGTTCAGGGACCTTTGGAAGTACTGTACGAAATTCAAGAATGGTTCAAAAACATTACTGGCTTACCTGGAGTTACCACACAACCTGTTGCAGGTGCACAGGGTGAACTCGTTGGATTAAAACTATTCCAAGCTTATCATCGCTCAAGAGATGATGACCATAGAGATGTTATATTTATCCCCAAATCAGCACACGGAACAAATTTTGCTACCGCGACCATGGCTGGTTTTACCAATCAAGACGGCATTGTCTATCTACAAGCCACCACGGAAGGACTTATCGATCTAGATGATTTCCAGGAAAAGCTACAAAAATACGCCACTCGCTTGTGCGGTGTTATGATAACCAATCCAAATACATCAGGGATTTTCGAAAAACAATTCCATCTTATTTCCAAATCAGTTCAACAAGTTGGAGGATTAGTATACATGGATGGCGCAAATATGAATGCTATTGCTGGAAAAATTGATTTAGGAAAGCTAGGAGTAGACGCAGTTCATAATAATTTACACAAAACATGGACAATTCCTCATGGTGGAGGTGGTCCCGGAGACGCAATCGTTGCCGTGTCAGAAAAGTTAATTGATTTCCTTCCTGGTTCACAAATCATCAAAGATTCAGACGGGAGTTTTCGCTCAAAGAAACCAATTAAAAGCATTGGTTCATTTCATAGAAATTGGGGGAATTTTGCCCATAAAGTCAGAGCTTATTCTTACCTTGTAAGGCTTGGCAAAGAAGGTGTGCCTAGAATGTCTGAAATTGCAGTGCTCTCTGCTCGATACCTCTATGAAAAATTAAAAGATTATTTCCCCACACTCCCTTCCAATGCTGGTTTAATCCCTCGCATGCACGAATTCATCTTAACCTTAAGTGATGAAGACTTTTTGTGTCTCGATAAGGTTGGTATTTCTAAAAGCCAAGCGATTCCACAAGTAGGAAAACTATTTCTTGATTTTGGATTTCATGCTCCGACTGTCGCATTCCCCGAGATATTTGGACTCATGATTGAGCCTACTGAAAGTTATACGAAGTCAGAATTAGACCGTTTCATTGATGCAGTCATCTGCATAAAAGAAATAATATCAGAATGCCCAGAAGCAGTTAAATCAGCACCTCACTTCACCCCTATTGATCGAGTCGATGAAGTTGCTGCGAATCGAAATTTGATCCTTCAAGAAAAACTAGATCACCTACCCTCCCTTCATTTGAATAGAATTAAGCCAAGTGTACTTAAGGGTTTAGAAATTAGAGAAATTAAGTCTCGTATAATTGACTGCGTCAAAAATTAAGGAAAGATTTGACGAATCTCTGGTTATCTTCATGATTAGTTAAATGTCCAACAAATCTAACGAACAACCCCTCATTTCTCGAAAAGGCCTAATTTTTGACGGTGTATTGTCGATTGCTTTCTTCATGTTTATGACATCCGTACTAAAGTCTCATGTGCCCTCTGAAGATGAGACTGTTGTTTTAGTCGTCGCGAGTATGACATCTTGTTGCATGACTGGAGTTTTTTGGCTAGCTGCGAACATGTTCAGAGTTACTCTTGTTGACTTCCAACGAACAAAGAAAAAGGTCTGATTCACAAAGCCTAAACAACGAAGTCCCTTAAAACACTTTTAAGTTTTCCTCTTGGAGATGCTTTTATCTCCACACCGGTATCATCATTTAATTCTGATAAAACGCATCCTTGTTCGCGTAATTTGGCAACAAGTTCATACCTATTATGTGGAATTTTATAACTAGCGATTTCGACTTTTCCATTAAGTTCCTGTTCTACAAGCTTTAATAAGTCAGGCATTCCGTCGCCTGATTTACAACTTATAAAAACACATTTGGAGGTAAGAGATTTTGCTCTCAGACGAGACATCACCTGTTCCCCTTGATCAATCTTGTTGTACACAGTAATTACCTCTTTTTCTGCAGCACCCAACTCTTCGAGTACTTTTATTGTGGTATTTAATTGTTCTTCAAATTCGGGACATGAAAAATCAACCACATGAAGAAGCAAGTCAGCCACAAGAGCTTCCTCTAAAGTTGCTTTAAACGCATCAATTAACCTGTGTGGAAGCTTTCGAATAAAGCCCACAGTATCTGTTAAAATTACGGTTCGCCCCCCAGGCAGAATTGCTTTTCGACTTGTAGGGTCAAGTGTTGCAAATAACTTATTTTCCGAGAGTACACGTGACCCAGTAATTTGATTTAAAAGAGTAGATTTACCCGCATTTGTGTAACCAACAATTGCAAGGGTAGCTAAGGGTATACGTTTTCTCTTTTTACGACTAGTTACTCTCCGACTTGCAACCTGAATAATTTCTTTCTTAGTTGCAGATATTTTATCTCTAAGCATTCGCTGATCTAACTCAATTTGAGCTTCACCGTCACCTCTTTGCGTGACACCACCACCTTTTTGTCGGTCTAAGTGAGTCCAAGCCCTTCTTAAACGGGGTAATGAATACTCGAGTCTCGCAAGTCTGACTTGTAAAACTGCCTCTTTGGTTTGAGCTCGCTCCGCAAACACATCTAAAATAACTTCATGACGGTCGATCACGAGTACTTTAGTTAATTCTTCCCAGTTTCTTTGCTGACCGGGTGTAATTTCATTATCAAAAATGATGACATCACACTTTAAATCCTTAACCTGTTGATAAATTTGCTCACATTTTCCTTTCCCTAAAATATGACCTGGAAAAGTTTTCCGATTTCGAACAATGATTTTTCCTTTTACCGAAATAGATAAATTTTCTACCAATTCAGAAAGTTCAGCAAGTAATGAGACAGACTCTAGTTCTTCTTCTTTTCGTTGAATAACAGAAATCAAAAAGGCCCGTTCTACTTTTTTGGGCTTCTCCTTTACCTCAAACATTCAACAATTTTGTTTTATACCAAAAAGGACCGAGCAATATGCTCGGTCCTTTTAATAAAGATTCGTTCCAATACAAATGTATTATGAAACTGCTGCCTGGGCTGCTGCAAGACGAGCAGTCGGAACTCGGAATGGAGAGCAGCTTACATAATTCAAGCCAATCTTATGGCAGAATACAACGCTACTGGGATCACCTCCATGTTCGCCACAAATGCCAAGTTTAATTCCGCGACGGGCTGACTTTCCCTTTTTAACAGCAATTTCCATTAATTGGCCTACGCCACTTTGGTCTACACTTGCAAAAGGATTTGCATCTAAAATATCCAATTCGGTGTAATTAGGTAAGAAACTTCCAGAATCATCCCTACTCATGCCCATTGTAGTCTGAGTAAGATCATTCGTTCCAAAACTAAAGAACTGAGCAGTTTTAGCAATTTCGTCGGCAACTAGGGCAGCACGAGGTATCTCAATCATTGTACCAACAAGATATTTTACTTTTTCTCCCTTGGCGGCAAAAACCTTCTTTGCGGTCTCATGAATAACACCTACTTGAAGTTCTAGTTCACGTGGAAACCCAACCAATGGAACCATAAGCTCAGGATTAACCTCAATACCTTTCTTTTTTGCTAGAATAGCAGCTTCAAAAATGGCCTGTGCTTGCATCTCAGTTACCTCGGGATAAGAAATCCCCAGTCTGCAACCACGATGGCCTAACATGGGGTTGAACTCATGCAGGTCTTCAACTCGTTTTTTAATAGAAGCTAAACTGACACCAAGTTTTTTAGCTAAATCGCGTTGAGCAGCCAAATCATGTGGCAGAAACTCATGCAATGGTGGATCAAGCAAGCGAATAGTGGCTGGTTTGCCATCAAGTGCCTTGAAAATTCCTTCAAAATCACGTCTTTGATAAGGAAGTAATTTTTTTAATGCTTTCCGGCGAGTTGGCTCATCGTCAGCTAAAATCATTTGGCGCATTGCATCAATGCGGTTCCCTTCAAAGAACATATGCTCTGTCCTGCAAAGTCCAATTCCTGTTGCACCAAAAGCTACTGCGTTTGCAACTTGAGATGGAGAATCTGCATTTGTACGAACAGTCATTTTGGTTGCCTGTTCACACCATTTCATTAGCTGGGCAAAGTTTTGATAGGCACGACTCTTTTTAGGGTCCAGCTTTTTCTCAATTAACACTTGAATGATTTCAGATGGTGCTGTTTTTAATTCTCCAGCAAAAACTTCACCATTTGTTCCGTTTATGGACATGTAATCACCTTCCTTGAAGGTTTTACCGTCAACTTTAACAGTTCTGTTATGGTAATCTACATCCAGCTCAGCGGCACCACAGACACAAACCTTACCCATTTGACGGGCAACCAGAGCTGCATGCGATGAAACTCCACCTCGCGCAGTTAAAATTCCTTCTGCTGCAATCATTCCCCTTAGATCTTCGGGAGAAGTCTCTTGACGAACCAGCAACACATTTCCCTTTTTTGCTGCTTCAACTGCTCTTTCAGCATTTAAACAAATTTTTCCTGATGCCGCACCCGGTCCGGCTGGTAATCCCTTGCACAAGGTTTTAGCTGCCTTTTGAGCGGCAGCATCAAAAACCGGAGCCAGAACTTGATCTAATTGATCTGCTGGAACCCTTTTGATTGCTGTTTTCCAGTCAATCAATCTTTCCTTAACCATCTCAGTTGCAATACGAACAGCAGCTAACCCGGTACGCTTACCATTTCGGGTTTGTAGCATGTAAAGTTTTTCATTTTCAATGGTAAACTCGAAGTCCTGCATATCCTTGAAGTGCTTTTCCAACTTTTTCTGAACAAGAACGAGTTCTTTAAAAGGCTTCGGCAGAACACGTTTAAGTTTAGCTACAGGACGGGGTGTACGAACTCCCGCTACCACATCTTCGCCCTGAGCATCCGTAAGAAATTCGCCATAAAGTACTTTCTCTCCAGTTGCAGGGTCACGGGTAAAACCAACACCAGAACCAGATTTTTTACCGGTGTTACCAAAAACCATAGCCTGTACATTAACAGCAGTTCCCCATTCGGCAGGAATACCGTATTTACGACGATAAACAATAGCACGATCATTCATCCATGAACTAAAAACTGCACCGACTGATCCTTCCAATTGTTCCCACGGACAAGTCGGAAAGTCCTCTCCTGATCTTTTCTTAACTAAATTTTTAAAGCGTCCAACCAACTCCTTCATTTGCTCAGCAGAAATTCGTGAGTCGTCTACTTCTCCTTTTTCTTTAGGAAAGATTTCTTTTTTAAAATCCTCAATTAGTGCCTCAAAAGGATCATGATCTTCACTTGGAAGCTTTTGTACACCCATTACAACATCACCGTACATCTGAATAAAACGACGGTAACAATCCCAAGCAAAACGAGAATTACCTGATGCATTAGCCAATGCCTCTACAGTTTCATCGTTAAGTCCGAGGTTTAAAATCGTGTCCATCATTCCCGGCATGGAATCTCTGGCACCTGATCTGACAGATAGAAGAAGAGGTTTTTTAAGATCTCCCAATTGCTTACCCAATTGTTTTTCCATTAAGGAAACAGAAGCCTTAATTTGATCATCTAAAACTTTTGGATATTTCTTACTATTTTTATAAAAATATGTGCATACCTCTGTGGAAATGGTAAATCCCGGAGGTACGGGTAGTCCAATTTTGGCCATTTCTGCAAGATTAGCACCTTTGCCACCTAAAAGCTCACGTTGCTTTGCGTCACCGTCAGTTTTATTTCCGAAATCATAAACATATTTATGCCTCTTTGCTTTTGCTGCTTTTGACTTCACGGATGAAGCTGCTTTTGCAGATGATTTTGATTTAGTTGGTTTGGACTTCTTTTTTTGGGCCATTTGAATGAAGGTTTGGTTAACATCTGGGATTTTTTATACAGGCAGTGGAAAGCATTAGTCTGTTGCCGTGAGATAAAATTTAAAAGAAATTTATCTTACTTTTTATCACCTTTGTCAATGCTATGACTTATTCTTTACAATTGAACCAAGATAAAACATTTGGTTTGTAAAAGACGAAAAAAAGAAGGATATCATTATTGAATCTCGATTTTTACATATTTCAAATCATTTCATTCTTTAAATTTTCACAATGAACGAACATTCGAAAAAACCTAAAACTTTTGGTGAAAGGTTTAAGGACGAAGGTATAACTGGAATCTTAAAAGGCAAAGGATCTAAATCCAATGCTAATGAAATGCATTTTCTTGAGCACCTTGAAGAACTCAGGTGGGTAATCCTAAAGGCAGTTCTTGCTTTTATTTTTGGATGCGTCGGGGTTGCTATATTTATGCAAGACTCAGTGAAACTTTTACAAATGCCTCTTGTCAGTGCAGTAGAAGATTTCGGCCAAATCGACATTGATTTACAAACCATTGGCTTGGAGCAATATATAAAGCTACTGGATGAAAAAAAAGTCGACTTAGGAATGCTCAGAAACGCAAGAGAAACAGCATTAGTAAAATGGGGAATTACTGACCCACACCACCGCACGAGAATTCTCACACATTTTTCCAACGGTCAGAATAGAAATTTACTTCAAGTAATACGCTCCTATTCCCCCATTTTCATCGCAATGAAAATCTGCTTTTTAGGGGGTATCGGGATTTCACTTCCCATCATTCTCTATTTTGTTGGTTCATTTGTAGTCCCCGGTTTAACCAAAGAGGAGAAAAAGGTCTTTTTCCCTGGATGCATTGCCGCAACCTTCTTGTTTCTTGCAGGAGCCTCAATGACCTACTTTTTTATACTACCATACTCACTAGCGTTCACGATAGAATTTTCATTTAATGTACTTGGTCTAGATGTGTACCGACCAGAGGCAGGAAATTATTACAGCACCATAATTTGGATGACTTTTGCTGTTGGCATAGCTTTTCAATTTCCACTTGTTCTTATTTTATTAATTAAAATTGGAATTTTAAATGTTTCAAAACTTAGGGAAAACCGAAGATTGGTACTTGTTATCTTAATGGTTTCTGCCGCATTAATTACCCCTGGGGGCGATCCGGTCAGTCTGTGTATTTTAACAATTCCGTTATATATTCTATACGAATTGGCGATTATTACTGGATCGATTATCGAAATCAGCAAAAAGAACAAAGAATGGAAAGAATGGGATGAAAGCATTCAAGGTCCTCGTCCAGATAAACCACCATCTCATGAAAAAACCAGATGGATTCTCTATATTTCACTTTTTTTAATAATCCTAACTCTTGGAATTTTTGGCTATCAAAATAAAAGTTTTATAGAACCATGGATAGAATCATTTCGAAAATTTGGCCAATTTGGAAATTCCGAAAAGGTTATTATTGAAAAAAATTTACCCTTAAGAATCCAAGCTGGTACTGAGAAAGAAAGCTCAATGGCGGATCTTCAAAATTCGGCCTTTCTTTTAGAACTCTCCCCCCTTGAGGAAAATAGCTCACTAACAAACGAACGAACTTTATTCCGAGCTCGCATAGTCGAAGTAAAATAAATTTCAACAAATTCAAATTTGAATGTTTGACAAATTAAAATCCAAGAATAAAAAACCATCTCATATGGTTGATATCAAAACAAAAATATCTAAACTAGGGAAAGTTCTTAAATCCTTTCGGAACCAATCGGGACTTACCCAACCTCAACTTGCTTCAAAAAGTGGGGTTTCCACTTCGATTGTAAACGATTTGGAAAATGGCATTCGAACCGCAGGGTGCAAAACTATTGATAAAATTGCTCACGGATTAGAATTAAATGACGAAGACAGGTTCCGCTTGGTTCTTATGGGTATTGAACTGTCAAAAAGGGATTTTGTTATTCCTGACTTTACTAAATTCCCGGCAGAAGTTGTGAATTTCCTTCCATACATTTTAAGCAAAAGTGGAATTACTCCTGATAAAATTAAGCGCGTAGATTTGGAAAATGGAAATAAGGGTGGAGTTCTAATTACAACCAACGAAAACCTTAAGATTTCCGTCGAAATCAGATTATCTAAAAAAAATTAGTCCCGTAAATAATACAAAAGGAAAAGTTCGTATAGATCGTTTTTTATGGGCGACTCGCAACTTTAAAACTCGGTCGTTATCCACGGATGCATGCAAGCGTAATTGGATAACAATAAACAACACGACAGCAAAAGCATCCCGGGAAATTAAAATGGGGGATACAATAAAAATAAAACAGCCATCCCATTTAAAAACATTCAAGGTTATACAACTGCTGGATAAAAGAATAGGTGCCAAACTTGTTAAGTGTTATATAGAAGATCTAACTCCGGAAGAAGAATACGAAAAAGAGAGAGTATTCAGAAAAAATAGAAAACTATATTCCATTTCTTCTTCTGCTAGAGGCAGACCGTCCAAAAAACAGCGACGAGATCTTGAAGAATTTTTAGGACAAGCAAATGAAACAGATTCCTGACAATTCGATCCTCATGTAAATATTTATTATTTTCGATAACTTACTTAGATAATTTTTACATGACTATGTTTTAGTTTGTCACTGAACATAATTTTTGGATGGGCTAATTAAGCATTATTTAAACATGTAAATGACTTTAAATCGTGGTGAAACCATCAAGTATTAGCATTTTTTTACTAATATCACTAGATCATGTGTAGAATTCATTGGTAAAAACACTTGCAAGTAACTCTACACATCGCCATTAAAAATAATGATGAATAAGATAATTTTGCCTCTTTTAGCTTCTTTAATTGCTAGCTTTTTTTCATCTTGTATTCAGACAAGTTCAACAGGAAAAGTTAGCACAACCAAAGACAAGACTGTAATGTTGCATTGGTTAGACTTGGACGATACTGGCATTGTCAGACTTACCGGAAATGATGGAAATCTATCCAAGTCAACTAAAGCTTTCACTGGAGAAGCAATTGAAACATTTGAGCAGAGTCCGACAAAATCTGTTTCCCAATGGAAGGACGGAAAAAAACACGGTACTACAATTGAATATTTTTACAACGGTCGCAAAAGAAGAGCCATTAATTATAAATTGGGAATTAAGGATGGAATAGCGGAAGAATTTAGAATAACTGGAGAATTGCTTCGTAGGGAAACCTACCGAGAAGGAAACCTTAACGGGCCAAAAAGTGAATGGCATCCAAATGGTGCCAAAATCCTTGAGGTACAAATGAGACAAGGGAAACCACACGGAGAAGCACTAGAATGGTACCCCGATGGTTTGGAAAAATCATCTACAATCTATCGACATGGCTTAAGGGAAGGTCCTTCCTCGGAATGGTATTCTAATGGCCAAAGAAAACTTGGTTTATTTTATCAAAAAGACAAACAACATGGTCAAAGAACGATTTGGTACGAAGACGGTAAGAAGCGTTTAACTGCTCAATTTGATGAAGATATGATGGAAGGAAATTCGCAGGGCTGGTTTCAAAATGGACAGCAACAATTTGATTATAACTTCAGGAAAAACCTTGAACATGGTGTCTGCACTGAGTGGGATTCCAATGGTAAAAAAATCTCTGAGATTCGTTTTGTTGATGGTACGCCTACCCAAAACTTATTGACTGGAGAAAAAATCGATAACCTTAACGCCGAAAAACCTAAAGATTTTTCTAAAACGCCATCGACATCAGTAAATTCTGATCCTTCAAACCCGATTAAAGAAATTACACCTGCAAAACCTAATGATGACTCTTTATTTACACCTCCTTCTAATATTAAGGATGCTTCTACAAGTGACTTTAGAAAAGACACTATAACTCCCGTTCCGACCACAACATTAGAACCGGATACAATATCCTTAGAACCCAAACCAAATACGAAAAACCTATGGAAGGAATCAGCACCACCACTTGTGCCTCCTGCTAATTTGAAACAAGCTCAACCATCAACTTTAGAGAATGATAAGATTAATATCATTCCCCCACCCCCTGAACCTCCCGTTCCAACATTTAATCCGTTTAAAGATGAACCTTCAAAACCAACGGTGAATCCGGTTGAAAATTCAAATAATAGTTCTCCTCCTTCTTCTTTTGACCCTTTTCAGAATGAACCGAATGAATCTACT
>JABGWU010000123.1 GCA_018645475.1 Opitutia bacterium | reverse complement strand
TGGGTCCAAAATATACAGTTTGGTTACAGGGAAAAGAAGTAATGAACTACGAATCGAAATCAGCTAAAAAGGTGGGGCCGATTGGAATCCAGCTCCATGCAAACAAAAATATGAGTATTGATTTCCGAAACCTGCTGTTGAAAGAAATTTAATCCTGTGAAGTTCCTGTCTTTCCTATGCTGTTTTTTTTATGCTTCACTACTCGGGAAAGACAAGCAACCCAATTTCGTTATCTTCCTTACTGATGACTTGGGATGGGGAGACTTGGGCTGCTACGGACATCCAATCATCAAGACACCCAACTTGGACAAATTTGCCAAGCAAGGCACCAAATTCACTCAATGCTATTCTGCCGCCTCGGTCTGCTCTCCCTCCCGATCCTCAATCCTGACTGGTAGGACGCCCTATCGGAACGGAGTTTGGCGTTGGGTCCCACCGAGGCATCAGGTTCATTTGAGGGAGTCAGAAATTACCATTGCAGAGGTTCTCAAGAAAAAGGGATATGCAACCTGCCATGTTGGAAAATGGCACTTGAATGGTTATTTTAATAGTCATGAACATCCTCAACCAAACGACCATGGATTTGATCATTGGATGGCGACTCAGAACAACGCTGCGCCCAATCACAAAAACCCAAAGAATTTTGTGCGGAATGGTAAAGAGGTCGGAATATTAGAGGGCTATTCGGCCCCTTTGGTCGTAGAAGAAGGTATTCGATGGTTGAAGGAGAATAAAAGCTCTAAGAAACCTTTCTTTCTTAATGTATGGACACACGAACCCCATCTGCCCATTGAATCATCACCCGAATTCATGAAACCATATGAAAACATTACAGATGAAGGTATTCGGCAGCACCATGGCAATATTACCCAAATCGATCATGCCTTTGGTAATCTAATGAAGGCACTCGACGAACTGGGGTTAACCGATAATACTTTTGTATTCTTCACCTCCGACAACGGGCCTGAAGGGAATGGAATCAAAGGGAGAACCCGCGGATCCACTGGTGGATTACGCGAACGTAAGCGCTCTTCGCATGAGGGAGGCATCCGAGTACCCGGCATTGCTCGTTGGCCAGGTAAGATTCCAGTAGGTAAAGAAAATCAAACGCCTATTATTGGTTCAGATCTTTTTTCTACAATTCTCGGGATTATGGATATTCCTTTACCCGATGATCGAACCATTGACGGAGCGAACATAATGCCCCTCTTTTTTGGCAGGCCAATTACTCGTAAAATTCCCCTCTATTGGAGGAATCATCTTGCTCGGCCTGAAATTCATGTCGCCCTTCGTGAAGGTGATTGGAAAATTTTGGCAAATACACAATTGGATGAATTTAAACTCTACAACATAGCAAAGGATTGGGAGGAAAAAGAGGAAGTATCCTTAAAAGTCCCTGACAAACTGAAAGCAATGAAAAATACACTTTTGTCGGTACATAATCAGGTCGAACGAGAAGGTCCCAAAGAATGGTGGGAAAACGAACCTTCACGCAAGCCCAAGAAAAAGAAGAAATAAAAACATGACATGATTCGATCTTGCCCTTTCGCAAGGTTGGACAACTACTTAGCATCATGCCAAGTCATTCCGCAGTCACACAATTACTTTCAGATCTTGTATCCATTCCAAGCATCAATCCATCCCTCCTTCCAACCCAATCGAATTTAACGGGAGAGGAGCAGGTTGCGACTTTTCTTGCAGATTATGCGAATAAATTAGGTATAGAAGTCCAAAGACAGGCGGTACTACCTCGACGTAAAAACATCCTCTTGCGTTTAAAACCAAAAAAGAAGATTAAACAACGGGTACTGCTTACTCCTCATTTAGATGTAGTACCAGCTGAGGAAAGTGCCTTTAGACCAAAAATTAAAAATGGAAAATTACATGGTCGAGGGGCATGTGACACCAAGGGTTCGGTCGCTGCTTTTTTTCAAGCATTTTATAATCTAGCAAAAAATGGTCCGTTACCTAATGAAACGGAAATTATATTCATAGGATTAGTCGACGAGGAATTTGGTCAGGCAGGATCAAGAAAACTAGCAAAGATTGGCCCGAAAGCTGACTTGGCGATTGCTGGCGAACCCACTGAATTAAAAGTGGTAACGGCACACAAGGGCAACATTTGGCTTCAATTAGAAACCACAGGAAAAGCCGCCCATGGAGCTACTCCTCATCATGGTAAAAATGCCATTCATCTCATGATCCCCATACTCAAAATTCTTTTTGAAGAATATCCCAAAATTTTGAGGACAAGAGAACATCCACTCCTGGGATCACCAACCCTTAATATTGGCCAAATTAGTGGAGGTTCACAACCAAACATTGTGGCTGATCGATGTATTATTGATCTAGACAGACGAACGATTCCTGGGGAAAGCGAAGAATCAGTGAAATTGGAAATCCAAGCTCTGTTTCGTAAACAAAAACTGCCTACCCCAACCTTCTCACTCAGTCGCTCAGTACCCTGTCCACCTTTGGATACCGACTCAAACTTTCCAATGGTTCAATCTTTCCTTCGAGCAACTGGAAAACGCAAAACCCATGGCGTCCCTTATTTTACAGATGCGTCTCCCATCTCTATGGGAGGAACTCCTGCTTTGGTTTTTGGCCCGGGCAACATTGCACAGGCACATGCTAAAGATGAATTTATTGAAATTAAACAATTGGAAAAAGCGCAAGCGATCGTGGAAAAATTTCTCAAAGGCTTAGTCTGAGTGGAAAAGAGCAATGGAGCTCCATCAACTTAAAATTCACCCACATCAGCAAAAAGTCTTTGATTTTTAACTCCTTTCCTGTTCTTGATATTTATAATGAAAACAATTACATTTATCCTATTATTCACTTCGGTTTTTTTAAATTTAAATGCTCAAAAGACAGACCCTTGGAATGTTCTTTTTGACGGAAAGGATCTCACTAGTTTTCGGGGTTATAAAAAAGACAAACCCGGTAACGCTTGGGTGGTTGAAGATAAGGTCATCAAATTAAAGAAAGAAAAAGGCAAAACCGGCGGTGACTTAATGACGAAAGGAAAATATCAATTCTTCGAACTACAACTTGAATGGTGTCTGCCCAAAGCAGGAAATAGTGGTATTATCTATCGTGTCGCTGAAACCGATGGACCTGCTTACAAAACAGGACCTGAAATGCAAATTTTCCACCAAATGAAACCGGGTGGTAAAACCGATACCGGCTCATGCTATGCCCTTTATCCACCTAAACTTGCAAACATGAAAAAAATTGGTGAATGGAATAATGTTCGCCTAATGATCAAACCTGGAAACAAAGTCGAACATCACATGAATCAAAAACTCCTTTGTTCCTATACTATCGGTGACAAGGACTGGGTCAGCAGGGTTAATTCCAGTAAATTTAAAAACTGGGAACTATTTGGCAGTGTGAAAAATGGACACATTTGTTTCCAGGATCACGGAAATGAAGTTTGGTTTCGTAATGTTCGTATCAAATCACTCAAATAAATTCATTGAATGACCAGGAAATTAACAATTGGATGTGCGTGTTTTTTACTTCTTGCCCCGTTACTGTTCGGAGCAGAATGGCACGCACTTCGAGGTCCAACCGGCATGGGATTTTGTGCGGAAAAAATGCTGATCGAATGGCAAAAAAAGGATATTTTATGGAGTAAAGAAATCGAAGGAGAAGGCCAGTCTTCTATTGTTCAAGCAGGGGATAAAATCTTTGTTACTTCAGCTAAAGAAAATAATCTCCGTTTTTTATACTGCCTAGACAGGAAAAATGGCGATTTATTATGGCAGAAAGAAATTCAGAACGAACGGATCGAATCGATTCACAGAATGAATGGTTGGGCAACCGCAACTCCGGTTACAGATGGAAAATATGTGGTCGTTTTTTTTGGCCCTGCTGGTATGCATTGCTTCGACCTTGAAGGAAACAAAAAATGGTCTATGGACCTTGGAGAATTCCCCAGTCATTGGGGTGTTGCTGCTTCGCCGATCATTCATAATGGACTCGTCATTCAAAATTGCGATGCGATTGGAAAATCACGACTAGTTGCCATGCATCTTGAAACCGGGAAAATTGCCTGGGACACTCCAAGAATAGATAAGCCGAAAGGAGGCTGGTCCACACCGATTGTAATCTTGGTTCAAGGAAAAGAACAATTAGTGTTAAATGGAGAATTCGGAGTCAAAGGGTACTCAATCAAAGACGGCAAAGAACTATGGTTTTGCGAAAGTTTCAATGGTCGCGGTTCACCCGTACCTTTTTATGACGGGAAACTCGTTTTCGTAATTAACGGAAAACCCGGTGATTTGTATGCAGTCGATCCAACTGGAAGCGGAAACATTACCAAGACTCATATGAAATGGCATGCTCGCCGAAACGGTGGACGTGATTTACCTTCTCCAGCGTCTGTTCAAGGATTAGTTTTCGCCACAAGCATGAGCGGAATCATCACATGCTATGACGCCAAAACCGGAAAGATTTACTGGGTGGATCGTTTAAAAGGAGCATTTTCAGGATCACCAACTGTATCTGCGAATTTTTATTATATACAAAGTGAAGCGGGTACCACATTTGTAATTAAACCAGATAAGGAAAAGCTTATTATCAGATCCCAAAATAGCCTAATTAAAGACGATACAGAAGTATTTAGATCTACATTATCTCCCATTGAAAATAAGATCTATACTCGATCTCACTCTAAAGTATACTGCATTCAAAAAAAATAAATTTTAGAACCCATAAGAATATCCAATTCCTAAACATTCAATTGTAAAATCCTACGCAAACATGGAACCCATCTATTTTATATTATGAAAAATCAACCAATTGATTCTCCTTTATCTCGTCGCCAATTCCTTGGTAACTTCGGAAAAATTGCATCTGCAAGTGCCCTTGCTGGAATTGTATTACCGGTTGTACATGGACAAAGTAAAGATGAAACCAAGCTTGCACTAGTAGGTTGCGGTGGAAGAGGAACAGGTGCTGCAAGTAATGCACTTTCAGTTTCCCAGGCAAACGGCCCAGTGAAACTTGTGGCCATGGCGGATGTAAACCGGGTAAAGCTCGATCGTAGTTACAATGGTTTGATTAATAAGCACAAAGAGCAGGTACAAGTACCAGAAGATCAAAAGTTTATTGGTTTTGACGGGTACGCTAAAGCAATGGATTTGCTCGACCCAGGCGATGTTGTAATTTTCACCACGCCATGTGCCTTTCGATGGGTACACTTTCAATATGCGATTAAGAGAGGTTTACATGTATTCATGGAAAAACCAGTCACTCCGGACGGATATTCTTCTCGTAAAATGCTCGAGTTAAATGAAGATGCGAAAAAAATTAACCTTAAGGTTGGAATAGGATTAATGTGCAGACATAGCCAAGCAAGGAGAGAACTCAAGGATCGTATTCAAAACGGGGAGTTAGGAGAAATTCTTAATATGCGGGCATATCGAATGCAAGGAGCAATCGCGTCATGCTTCTCTGGTAAAAAACCAGCAGATGAAAACGAATTAGACTATCAAATCAAAAATTTCCACAGCTTCCTATGGTTAAGTGGCGGTTCTTTCAGCGATTTCTTCATACATAATATAGATGAATGTTGTTGGATGAAGGGAATGTGGCCGGTTAAATGCCAAGCTCAGGGTGGACGCCACTACCGCGGAGATAAGGTTGATCAAAACTTTGATAATTACACCGTTGAGTATACTTTTCCTGACGAAACAAAGTTTTATTTCCATGGTAGGAATATGGCAGGCTGCCGTCAAGAGTTTGCCAGCCATGCACATGGGACAAAAGGATATGCTTTAATCTCGGGTCCAGGTGGTCACCGGTCACAGGCTCGAATTCATAAGAAACAATCTCCGGACAGTGACATAGCGTGGATGTTCGGTCAGAACGATGGTGGGCGACCCACGAGGGAAACCAATCCATACCAAGACGAATGGGAGAGACTCATGGATGCAATCCGAAACGACAAACCGTATAACGAAGTTGAAAGAGGGGTGCAGGCTAGTGTTGTCACCTCGATGGGCCGAATGGCTGCCCATGTAGGTACAGAAGTTAGCTATGATCAAATGCTTAATTCCGATCATATTTTCGGTCCTGGAGTCGAGAATTTAACGATAGGTTCCGATTCACCTTTGCTTGCCAATGCAGATGGGATTTATCCGATACCTCAACCAGGCATTAAAAAGACTGAATATTGAGCGTAAACCCATTTGCTCACAAATAAAATTGCATGCGGTGAATAACTTTCTTAATAAAATGTGCGCAACTTAAACCACTGTTCATCAAGCTATTAAATCGATCCATCTCATCTCTTAATTAATTAAATTTCAATCGCGGTTGACGAAGAGAATTCCTTATTTCTAAAGTTAAATTGTCCAAGGAAGTTTTGGGGTAGGCTTTCTTGGTTTTTAGGCCCGTTCTTGGCAACAAGGACGGGCCGCTTTGTTTATTAAAGCTTTGCTTAAAAAGCATTCCATTTATACATGTAAGTCAGATTTTTCTTATCAATTTTATGTTGTTATTGTAGAAATTAATTTCCGTCCTAAAAAATATTAAAATGAAATTCAAAAAAGGTTTTACACTTTCAATTTTCTCTTTCCTGATTTCCCTAGGCTATGGACAATCAAAGCAAAAACTAGTTTGGTCTGATGAGTTTAACGGGGATACTCTCGATTATTCTAAATGGGGTGTAGAAGAAAATGCCTATGGTGGAGGAAATAACGAACAGCAGATTTATCGATGGGATAAAAAAAATCTTCGGGTGGAAAACGGCAATCTCGTTATAGAG
>JABGWU010000122.1 GCA_018645475.1 Opitutia bacterium | reverse complement strand
GTGGCCATGTGGGGACCGGTAATTGATACCTTGTTGATGTGCACTTTGACCGGATTGGTTCTGATGGTAACCAATGTATGGCAGTCCGGAGAAGAGAATGGTGTGCTCCTTACCACGCAGGCATTCCAGAAAGCACTTCCCGGAGTTGGACCTTATCTGCTTCTCGCGGGTGTCCTTTGCCTCAGCTTTTCATCGATGCTTGGGTTTTCCTATTATGTGGTGAAGTGTGGATGTTTTCTTTTCGGACAAAAAGCCCGTTTGCCCGTACTTGGTTTTTATTTATTCACGATTATCGTTTCATCTGTGACTACTATGGATGTAATTATCAATTTTTTGGATATTGCGTTCGGGTTGATGGCGATCCCTACCATTCTTTCGAGTATTCTTCTTGCTCCTAAAGTAAACCAAGCCGCTAAGGAATATTTTAAAAAGTTAAATCAAAGTAGATGAAATGAGGGTAAGCAAAAATAAATCTTGGAAGGTATTCCAACTAAGCCTACATTCAATTGCGTGATATGCATTGGTCTAGTTGGTTAATTTTTCTTATCCCTTTCGCTCTCAGTGGAAAGACTGATCTCACTTTGGTTAGGCAAACCATTGAAAAGTCCATTCCTTATGTAGAATTAAAAGGGCAACAGTGGATTAAGAAAAATAAATGCGTTTCCTGTCATCAAATTAATACGATGATTTGGAGTCTAAGCCTTGCCAAAAAAAAAGGATTTACCGTGAGTGAAAAACTCGGGTCGTGGATTGAATGGTCCGTTGAAGAGTCTTTGAATAAAAACAAAAAAGGCAAATTGATGGGTCGATTAAATAAAGAGGGAGTTGCCCAAATTCTTTTCGCAGATCTGGAAATCGAAAGTTCCCAAAGAGAGAAATTACTCGACTTGTTGGCTTTGGATCAAAAAAAAGACGGAACCTGGGATGCGGGTGGGCAATTACCTGCCCAGAAAAGACCGGCGATGGAAACTTTCTTAGTTTCATCATCGTGGATTGCTTTGTCAGCGAGACAGGAAGTCTCTCAAGTTTCTATTCCGACTATTCGAGCTTACAACCAAGGAAAAAGTATTGAATGGTATGTGGTGAACCTTCTTTTGTCTTTCAGGAATGGTGATGACAAAGTGAATTTTTTTATAAACAAGTTGAAGGAGTTTCAAAACCCCGACGGGGGTTGGGGTTGGTTGGTTAATGATCAAAGTGATGCTCTCGGCACTGGCATGGCCTTGTATGCTTTGGAATATTTGAAATCAGAAAAAACATTGGAAGCAAGAACCAAGGCCATTGATTTTCTCATAAGAACAAAAAGAACGGATGGAACTTGGCTGGTAAAGGGGACAAAGAGAAAAAAACGAGACAAGCTTGAAGAAACATCGATCTATTGGGGGACTGCATGGGCAATTATTGGATTGACCAGCGGACTGAGCGAGAACGATCATTAAACATGGATTCGAATTATAAAAAATTTCATCGGAGGACTTTTTTGGCCGGTGTCGGTGCAATCTCAGGTTCCTTGAGCATGGGCTTTGGCCAATCAAAGGATTCAATTCCAAAGAAAAAAAAGGGGCATCTCAAATTGGGAATCTCAAGTTATTCTTACTGGCACTTCCGACCACCCAAAGCGAAGATCGAAACCGTGATTGAAAAAGCATCGGCTCTGGGTGTCGAGGGAGTTGACATTTTGCACCGACAACTGGACTCGGAAGAAAGAAACTATTTATCGAAATTGAAAAGGCATGCATTTCTTAACGGAATCGATTTGATCTGCCTTTCCATTCATCAGGACTTTGTCTCACCGGATTCAAAATCCCGTGAAAGAAATATTGAGCATACAAAAAAGTGCATTCGTATTGCGCATGATTTGGGTATCCCATCTATTCGTTTGAATTCGGGGACATGGGGAACGGTGCGTGGATTTTCCAAACTGATGGAACTTCGTGGGCAGGAACCGGTGCTGGAAGGTTATACCATGGATGATGGGTTTAATTGGTGTATTGAATCGATCGAGAAGTGTTCGCCGGAAGCCGAAAAGCTCGGGGTGCATCTTGCCTTGGAAAATCATTGGGGACTCACAACCACTCCCGAAGGATTGCTCAGGATCGCCAAAGCAATTGAGTCTCCCTGGTTGGGGGTTTTGATGGACACGGGAAATTTTCTGGAGGATCCGTATGATAAACTTGAAATGATTGCTCCCCATACCACCTTCGTGCAGGCAAAAACTTATTTTGGGGGAGGGGAGTGGTACACCCTGGATTTGGATTACAAACGAATTGCCTCCATCCTCAATAAGGTGAATTACAATGGTTACATATCTATTGAATTCGAGGGCAAGGCACCCGCTGATGAAGGAGTTGCTAAAAGTGTGGAACTACTCAGGCAGGCGTTTTCCTGACGATTGGAAATATTTTAAGTTACTCAAGATCATTGTTTCGACCTTTGCGAAAAGTGTGGAACTTTTGATAAGCTCGAATGGCAAAGTGGGTTTCGCCTCAAGCCTCCG
>JABGWU010000121.1 GCA_018645475.1 Opitutia bacterium | reverse complement strand
CGGAGCAGTAGATTACAAATGCAATCAAAAAGGATTTCCATGCAAAATTTTGTGACATTCCTTGATACCCAACAAAAAACATTGCAACAAGTCCGGGGTATATATGATCGAATGAGTGTCCTTGCTCATCGAGCTCTCGACCCAAGCCTTTCCACATCCGTAGGCGGGGTAAACGGAGATAAGGAATTACTAGATAAGGAATTTGGAGAATTATCTGATGAGCTAGACGAGATGCTTAATAGAAAAGTAAACGGACAACTTTTATTCGGTGGAATTTCCGCAGATTTTACCGAGGGTGTCACGGATGATGATATGGCTACACTCACTCCTTACAAAACGACCGTTGATGTAGGCACAACTTCTGGGACTATGACAATAAAATTTAGTACTGGTAGAGCACCAGATCAGATTTTCCTCTTTCAAGGTGAGCTTCCCGATTCTCTTAACAGTTATTTTGATGCATCCTCTTACTCGGGCGATGACAACGACGATAGAGATAGATTAATTGAGTTGCAGGACGAACTGTACGATCAATTTGAGGATCAAGGAATTTTTACAACTGGGCCGTGGGCAACTCCGGGTGCGGCAAAGGAAATTGACGAAACAAAGCTAGAAACTGATCCTCTCGGCAATAATCATAACGTGATCCAAAGGAATTACGATACCTTTGAAATTAAATTTAATAGCTGTGAAATTGATGTAACCAAAAAGTTTGATGTAGATAATAATTCCGCAAGGTGGGGAACTAACCCACATCCAACTGCAGAATCTGACAAATACGGTCAAGAACAGTATGATGAATTAAAGAACCTCGGACTGTTAAAGGAACGCTCTCCAGATGGCGACAGCACCCTTCTCACTATGGTAGGCTTAAACTACAACAAAGCGGGCAAGAATGCCAACAAGGCGATTTACGAAATTGACGCAAAGTTCACCCCTTCCCTGCCCTACAATGACATAGCAGTTCCTTCAACAGGTTCAATTTACCCAGCTATTTCGTTTGGGAAGATAGACTGCTCTCACATTAGCTCGTCTGAAAAAGCTAAAAAGGTATTGGCTAATCTGGAAGCAGAAATTGAAAATCTAACTAACTCAATGGCCCAAGTGGCAGCATCTCAGCGTCGATACGAAAATGAGATTCATCACATGGAAGACATGGAAGTTGTCAATGAAGCTGCCGCAGGAAAAATCACTGACGCAGATTATGCAAACGAAGCAACAGCACTTGCCAAAAAATCTATTAAAATGGGGTTGGCAGCTCAAGTAATGTCTAACGCAGCAAACCTAAAGGATGTTCTGATACCACTAACCACTGAGCATTTCCGGAGTAATGTCCTTAGCTCAACTTTGTGAGGTTAAACACAAACCAAATTTTAATATTTAAATAAAAATAATATCATGCCATTTGCAGTAAATTCAAATCCAAGTGCAGTCTCCGCCTCTCATAACTTGAGTCGGGCAAGTGACTTGCTTCAGAAGAGTCTGGGGCACTTATCCTCAGGGAAACGGATAAACTCGTCCGCTGATGATGCTGGCGGCATTGCGGTTTCCTATAAGCTTGATGCACAGGCAAAAAGAACTGCTGCAGGAATGCAGAATATTCAAAATGCCCTCTCCCTCTTGCAGGATCAAGATGCGAAATTAGACTCTGTAGGCAAAATATTAGATCGTGTGGCAGAGTTAAGAACAATGTCTGATGATATCACAAAAAATTCAGGTGATATTGAAAATTACTCAAAGGAATTCAACGAATTACAATTTCAATTATATAATATCGGGAATCAACAGTTTAATGGAATCGATCTATTTTCATATGACGACACCGATCAAACTTCTTTACTAAAGAGCACTCAATCAAGCTACAACAATTCAGACGGGTCAACGGAGACATTCATAAAGTTCGGTTTAAACCTGAGTGCAAATGAAGGCAGTCATTCTAATGGTTCTAATATTTCGATCAATATAACCAATTTACAATTTGTCCTAAAACCAGTGAATGATCCTGTGGCAAATGGATTTATACCAAACCTTACTACTTTAAATACTGAGCAAATAATTGGTTCAATCGAACGCTTAGCTCATGTGCGAACCGAGAACGGTGCAGAACAAAATCGTCTTCTTCGAAGTGCAGAGTTGATGGAGTCAAATTATAACCATCTTGATGCCGCACATGGTAGAATCGTGGATGCAGATATAGCATTGGAATCAACCAGGTTTGCCAAATTTAATATCATGACCCAGTCAAGTACTGCCATGAATGCACAAGCAAATCGGCTGCATGATATAGGACTTCAATTGATACCCTAATTACTGATGAAAATATTTATGAAATTTAAAAATCACAAGGAAGTGAGAAATATAAACAACAAAATCAAGGAAGATAGATTATGCCAATAGTAGTAAATTCAAACGCGAGTGCGACCTCCGCCTCGTTCAACTTAAGTCGGGCCAACGACTCATTACGTAAAAGCCTAGCCAGGTTATCCTCGGGTAATAAAATTAACACCCCTGCGGATGATGCAGGTGGTTTGGCCGTAGCTTACAAGCTCAATTCAAAATTGAACCGAACGGAAGCTGTTATTCAAAATTCACAAAATGCACTATCTTACCTACAAGTGCAAGATGCGAGTCTTCAAACAGTCGGAAAGGTATTAGATCGCATGGCAGAACTGAGGACTATGGCACAGGACATTACCAAGAATTCAGGAGATATCGAGAACTACACAAAAGAGTTCATGGAACTCCAATCACAACTTAATCAAATACACAAAGAAACCTTTAATGGTATAAGCTTATTTAGCCAGTCATCATCGGCAGCGGTTACCAATGTTTTAGAAAAAGGGACTGGTACATATCTAGATGCGTCCGGTAATACTTCTACAGTTACAACCTTTTCGCGTCAGTTGATCACACACTCAGATGGTCAGCCAGATGCAGGAAGCATCTCCTTAAATGTAGTGAACTTACAGTTCGTGTTATCGGTTGGCACATTAGCAGCAAATGGAGATGCCGGCGGAGGTTATGACTTGGCAAACATTGATGGAAATAATAATGCCACCGGTACTACGGGTGGATTCATTGATAGCATATTAAATGTAAGCGTTGGTCAATTTACCGCAGCAATTGAGAAACTTGCAGATGCAAGAGCGGAAAATGGTGCAGAACAGAACAGAATCATGAACTCTATTGATTTACTTCAATCAAATATGACCAACCTAGAGGCGGCTCACGGTAGAATCATGGATGCGGATATTGCCTTAGAATCTACTCGTTTTGCTCGACATAATGTATTGGTTCAAGCCAGTGCAGCTATGACCGCACAGGCAAACCAGTTAACCAATGTTGCCTTACAACTCCTGGGCTAATTGCCCAAATAATAACCTTAAAACACCCTACTTTCACAAGGAAGTG
>JABGWU010000013.1 GCA_018645475.1 Opitutia bacterium | reverse complement strand
GTATTAATGCGGCATGTAGAGCAGAGGGTATTCGCTATGGCCAATTCATTCACGGTCTTGCCAAAGCAAATATCGAGCTAAATCGTAAAGTCATGTCTGAGCTTGCTATTCATGAACCAGAATCTTTCAAAGAATTGGTAGCTAAAGCAAAAGCTGCCCTCGAGGCCTAAGGGCCCGAACGAATTATTTCGGCGTGGAGAAAGATCTCCAAGCCATCGTTGACGAGGCAACCCAAAAACTCAATTCGGTTACGGATCGTCCAGGTTGGGATAGTGTAAAAGCTACGATCTTGGGCCCTAATGGCTCTCTTACACAATTGGGAAAAGGAATTGGTAAGTTAGCCAAGGAAGACCGACCTGTTTTTGGACAAAAACTAAACCGTACCAAAAAAGAAATTGAAGCAATTTTTAAGTCTTCACTCTCCTTAATCGAAGAGAAAGAGGATTTAGAAATCCTTGGCCCGGAAATTGACCCCACCTTGCCCCCCCCTTCAAACTTTACTGGAGGCACACACCCTCTTACTAATACTCGAAGAAAAATCGTCTCCATTTTTCGTAAAATTGGATTTACCGTAGCCGAGGCGAGTGAAACGGAAACCGAATGGTTTTGCTTCGATGCCTTAAATACTCCTGAAGATCACCCTGCTAGGGATGAACAAGACACTCTTTTCTTTCCTCCCAATTCTAACTGGAGCAACATAAAGCAGAAAAACAAAGAGTCTTTCGTACTTCGGACACATACATCATCGGTTCAGATTAGAACGCTGCTTCGTGAAAAACCTCCTCTACGAATTATTGCTCCCGGCAGGTGTTTTCGCAGAGACACAGTTGATGCAACTCACTCCGCTAATTTTCACCAAACTGAAGGTCTGTATGTGGATCAAAATGTTACAATTAAGGATCTAAAAGGCGTACTTGATTTTTTTCTAAAAGAATTATTCGGAAATAAAGTTGAAACACGATTACGACCAAGTTTTTTCCCTTTTACTGAACCTAGTTTTGAAGTCGACTTACGGGCCCCAAATATCGGTAAGTTAAGTGATCAATGGATTGAAATAATGGGATGCGGTATGGTAGATCCAAAAGTTTTACAGCTCGTTGATTTGAACCCGGATGAATGGAGTGGCTTTGCATTTGGAATGGGTATCGAAAGAATAGCAATGATTTTACACGGAATTGACGATATCCGTCATTTTTACAATAATGATTTCCGGTTCCTCTCTCAATTTAGCCATTCATCATGAAAGTAAGTATTGATTGGTTGAAACAATATGTGAGATTTGATGCCACTCATCAAGAACTTACAGACTCCTTGCCGATGCTGGGCTTGGAAGTGGAAGAATCCGAAGATAGGGAATCTCGCCGTTTAGAAAATGTGGTTATTGGAGAAGTACTGTCCAAGGAACCTCATCCCGAAGCTGACCGTTTAAGTGTATGTTCCGTTCAAGTCTGCAAAAATCAGGAGCCTGCAAAAATTGTATGCGGAGCTTCCAATTTTGTTGTAGGTGATCGAGTCCCCGTTGCATTACCAGGTGCAAAATTACCCGGTGGATTTAAAATCAAAAAGTCTAAGCTCAGAGGAGTGGATTCGGAAGGAATGATGTGCAGTGCCGTTGAACTCGATCTGGGAAAGGATGCAGATGGACTAATGATTCTATCTGAAAAGCCAGAAATTGGTACGCCCATTGACCAAATATTCCAAAAAGAAATCACATTAGAACTTGAGATTACTGCAAATCGAGGAGATTGCTTGAGCCATATTGGTGTGGCACGGGAAATTGCAGCCTACTACGAAAAAGAACTCGTACTTCCTGAGTTAAAATTCCAAGCCCCTTGTGTCGAAAAGCCATCAAAGGACAACTTGATTCATTCGCTAATTGTCGATAGTGAAAACTGCCCTCTTTATACACTTTCGGCTATTCGGGGCGTAAAAGTTGGACCGAGCCCGGAATGGTTAGTTAAGCGACTCGAATCAGTTGGCACTCGATCCATCAATAATGTTGTTGATATTACTAATTTTGTTCTCTTGGAGACAGGCCAACCTCTTCATGCGTTTGATGCCAAAAAAATAGATTCACAATCTATTCAAGTACGACAAGCCAAGGAAAACGAAAAGATCACTACTTTAGATGGTACTGAGCGTACCTTGGACTCTGATATGATGGTCATCGCAGATTCTCAAAATGCTCTCGTCATTGCCGGAGTAATGGGAAGCGTTGACGCTGAAGTCGATGACTCAACGGTTGATATCATCCTTGAGTCTGCTTGGTTCAAACCAGGCAATATAAGAAGTACTGCACGACGATTAGGTTTGCACACTGATAGTTCTCAAAGATTTGCCCGTGATATTGATCCAGTCGGTGTCGATTTCGGAGCACGCAGAGCAATTGACTTGATTTTGGAAATTGCCGGTGGACAAGCTGTCAATGAAATCGTTTCCTTGGGACAAGCCCCTCGATCAAGCCGTACTATAGAAATTGAGAAATCCTTCGTCGAAGACCGATGTGGTTTTGAAATCAACGCTGATAATCTGGTTCAATCTTGGAAGAGGCTAGGCTTTAAGGTTGAGGGAAAAAACCCGTGGCAAGTTCAAGTTCCTTCTTTCCGTTCAGAAGTTGACCGGCCAATTGATTTAGTCGAAGAATTCATTCGTGTATACGGAACCTCAGATTTAAATGATACTTCAGTATCTGTACCCGCTCTTCACAGAGATAATGATCAAAGTTATGATTTTTGTGACCGGGCAATAGAAAATTTATCAGGCCAAGGGTATCAGGAAGTTTGTAATTATAGCCTTCGTTCCGTAAAGGAGATAAAAATGTGGTTCCCTCATTTAAAAAGCGATTGTATCGAACTGAGTAATCCTTTGACTGCAGATCACACACATGTTCGCCCATCTCTTTTACCTGGATTGCTTGATGCCCTAGCGAACAATCAAAAAAACCTCAATCAGTTAAGCCAAGTTTTTGAAACAGGAAGAGTTTTTCAACCTGGCCCCCGTGGTAATGTGGAACTTGTTAGTGTTGCCCTAGCCTCATTCCCTCAAACCATGGATAGAGAATGGAAGAAAAATGAAAATTTAAATTTTTTCGATATCAAGAGAGTTATTCATCGGTTTTTTCATGCCACAGGAATAAATCTGCCCAAGGACCCATGGGAATTACTGGAAACAGAATCTGCCCCATGGCAAAATAAACACGCCACTAAAAAAGGTGATGTTCATAAAAATAAAATTGAAATTTATGCAGGGATCATCTCCTTGGCCATTTCGAAACATAAAAATATCAAAGGGCCAGTACTGGCAGCCGAAATTCTGATTGACCCGATTCTCCTCTCTAAAAAAAGAAAAGTGATAACTTTTCAAAAATTCTCATCTTTTCCTCCTGCAATTAAAGATCTTGCACTTGTCTCTAATCAAAGTGAACCTGCAGAAAAGGTTCGTTCTTCGCTCGAATCAGTGGCCAATCAGGTAGCAAACGGAAAGTTCATGGTCGATCCAGTTGTCATCTTTGATGTCTTTTCTGGTCAAGGTTTGGATGAGGGGAAGAAAAGTGTTGCCTGTGGTATGCGTTTTCGCTCACCAGACCGAACCCTTGCAGAAGACGAGGTCAATCAAGCTTTTGAAAAAATTGTTGAAAAAATTAATCAAGACACACCTTATACTTTGAGAACATAATAATGAGTGAATCAGAAGCCAACCCAATGGACATAGATTATGTTTCAAATCTCGCCAGGATCGAGTTGAGCGAAAAGGAAAAGGAAAAATTTCGCGGACAATTGGGAGATGTGTTGAAATATTTTGAGAAATTACAGGAAGTCGATGTGGATGGCGTTGAACCAACAGCCCATGCATTTCCCAGATATAATGTTTGGGATCAAGACATCGCTAAAACTCCATTTTCTATAGACCTTGCCTTACAAAATGCACCTAAGTCGAGAAATGAACAAATACTGGTGCCTAAAGTGGTTGAAGACTAGTCAATGAGCTCTAGCACATTAGTAGAAAAAACAGCTTCCGAGCTTTCGGATTTGCTCTCAAAAAAAGACATCAGCTCACTGGAAATTGCACAAGCCTGCTTAACCCAAATTGACAGAGTTGATGGTCAAGTACACGCTTTCCTTCATCGTGATGACACTGACTTCCTTGCACAAGCTAAGGCTTCTGATGAAAGAAGAGGAAAAGGAAACTTGCTTGGCCCGTTAGACGGGATTCCTGTTGCACTTAAAGATGTAATTTCTGTTAAAGGACAACCCCTGACTGCCGCGAGTAAAATTTTACAAAATTATATTTCGCCTTACGACGCTACAGTAACAAGAAAACTTAAAGAAGCAGGTGCTGTTATAGGAGGGCGTTTAAACCTGGATGAATTTGCAATGGGATCTTCGACGGAAAATTCTGCTTATGGCCCGACTCGAAATCCCTGGGATTTAAATTGCGTACCGGGAGGCAGTAGTGGTGGAAGTTCAGCTGCTGTAGCTGCTCGTGAAGCCCCCTTAACTTTAGGTTCAGACACGGGTGGCTCGATTCGACAACCTGCATCCCTGTGCGGCGTAGTTGGAATGAAACCGACTTATGGAATGGTATCCAGATATGGATTGGCTGCATTCGCATCCTCTCTCGACCAAATTGGCCCGTTCTCTAAAACGGTTGAAGATGCAGCTCTTCTTCTTGAAGTTATTTCTGGCCACGACCCTCTTGACTCAACGAGCTTCCCATCAGAAGTTCCTTCCTACACTGCTAATTTATCCAATTCACAAAAGCCGTGCGTCTTGGGATTACCCAAAGAATATTTTGGAGAAGGTATGGACGACGAGGTAAGAAATGCAGTCGATCTTGCCGTGGAATTTTATCGTACTCAGGGACACAAGATTGTCGAAGTATCTTTACCCACGACTGAACTCGCGGTCCCCGTTTATTATGTAATTGCCACAGCAGAAGCTTCTTCCAACTTGGCTCGGTACGATGGAATTCGCTATACCACCCGTAGCGAAAAAGCTAAAAATGCAATTGATGTGTATGCTAAAAGCCGTGGAGAGGGTTTTGGGGAGGAAGTGAAAAGAAGATGTATTTTGGGTGCGTATGGATTAAGTAGTGGATATTACGACGCGTACTACTTAAGAGCTCAAAAAACGAGAACTCTGATCAGAGAGGATTTCAATCGGGTTTTTAAGGATGTGGACGCAATTATAACTCCGACTGCACCAACTCCCGCTTTCAAGTTTGGTGAAAAGAGTGATGATCCAATATCCATGTACTTGAGTGACATCTATACTATCTCCACTAATCTTGCAGGTCTCCCCGCTATTTCCGTCCCCTGTGGTTTCACTCAGAGAAAGCTTCCGATTGGCTTCCAATTGATCGGACGTGCATTCGAGGAGAGTTCTCTGTTGTCTATTGCTCATGCTTATGATCGTGAACATAAATTTGGATGCGTAGTCCCAAGCCTAGTAAAGGAATAAAACTGGAATGAAATACGAAGCAGTAATTGGGCTCGAGGTTCATGTTCAACTTGAAACAAATTCCAAAATGTTTACCAGAGTCCCTTGTGGATATGGACACGAACCAAACTCGCTAACCGATGCAGTTGTGCTGGGCTTACCAGGTGCTCTGCCTGTAATGAACCTAGAAGCCATTGAAAAGTCGATTAAAGTCGGGCTTCTATTGGGATGCAAGATTGCAGATACTTGTAAATGGGACAGGAAGAATTATTTCTATCCTGACATGCCAAAGAATTATCAGATTTCTCAATTCGACCAACCGATTTGCGAAGGTGGAGAAGTGGAAATTGAAATGCCCGGAGATTCCCCTGCAGTAATGGGCAAACATCGTATTGTACAACTAACAAGAATTCATCTTGAGGAGGATGTGGGAAAATTAACTCACTTTGAAAATGACAGTCTGGTTGATTATAACAGAGCAGGTTCACCTTTGCTTGAAATAGTAAGCGAACCTGATCTTTATTCACCTGAAGAGACATTTGCATACCTGACCTCACTTAGGAATTCGCTTATTTACACGGGTATCTCTTCGTGTGATATGGAAAAAGGTCAACTTCGATGTGACGCGAATATTAGCGTACGTCCAGTCGGCACCGAAAAATTAGGCACCAAAGTTGAATTGAAAAACCTCAACACTATTTCGGGAGTGAAAAACGGTGTTGAATACGAAATCAAACGTCAAATTAAGGCAATTGAAGAAGGAGAAGAAATTTTTCAGGAAACAAGAAGGTGGAATCCTGAACAACGATACACCACTCCAATGAGATCGAAAGAAATGGCCCATGACTATCGCTATTTTCCTGACCCAGATCTCATGCCTGTTAAAATTGAAAAGGAATGGATAGATAGAATCAGTAAGGAAATACCAGAAAAGCCTTTTGATAAACAAAGAAGATACATGGATGATTTTAATCTGCCCTACTCTATTACTTCCGCATTATGCCCTGATTTAAAATTATGCGAATATTTTGAGGAGGTGAACAAATTTACAAAAAATCCTAGAAAGATTGGAAACTGGGTGGTCAACGATTTACTTCGTGAATTATCATCCCGAAACAAAGAACAGACTAAATCAATTTCAATAACTGACTGTCCAATCTCTCCTAATGACATGGCAGAACTTATTGAGTTAATTGAAAAAGGTACAGTTTCCAACAATGTAGCCAAAGAACTTTTCCCTGAAATGTTTTCTACTAGCAAATCTCCTTCCAGTTTAATTAAAGAAAAAGGATTAGAAGTGAAATCCGATGAGAGTGAAATTGAATCTCATTGTGAACAAGCAATCCAAGACGATCCTGATGCAGTGGAAAAATTTAAAGCAGGTAAGGAAGGTGCTATTAACGCACTCAAAGGAAAAGTGATGAAAGCTACACGCGGGCAGGCAAACCCAAAGGTCGTAGACGAAATATTGCGACGCCTCCTGTCAAATTAATTCCTTTTACGCACCACGTAGTAAATGAGACCGAGTCTCAAAAAGAGACTTGATCTTATTTTGGATTTATTTAGTGTTTTAACTCTGCCATGCTGTCTCGCTTGAAATTATTTATCCCTTTCATTATTTACCCTATCCTTACTGGTTTACTTGGTGCACAGGTCAAGGAAACTCATCAAATTATTGAAGAGTGGGTAAAAACAAAACAATTAATCTCCGAAGAAGAACATACTTGGAAGTCAGAAAAATCTGCCCTTATCGACCTCGAAGATGCATTGGTAAAAGAAATTGCTGAATTAGAGGAAAAACTACTTCAATTTGAGGAAGAAAATATAGGTGCCGCAAAACAGCGAGCTGATCTGAGCAATCGTAAAGAAAAGGCCCAGAATGCATCCATTCTTTATTACGAAAGCATGCAAAAAATTGAAAAAGAAGTTAAGTTTACTGAAAATTTATTACCTACCCCGCTTCGAGACCGACTTTCTACATTTTATGAAAAAATAGATTCTCAGTTAGGAGAACCTCTGCCCCTTAGAAATCGATTGGATGCCAGTGTTGGTTTATTACAAAGTATCCACCTTTTTCATCGATCCGTCCATGTCGAAAGGCAGGAGTTTAGCTTAGATGATGGAAAGTCACGTGAATTTAGAGTTCTTTATTTTGGACTGGGAGTAGCTTATTTCGTAAATGATTCCGGAACGGTTGCAGGTTGGGGTAAGCCCTTAAAAAGCGGCTGGCAGTGGACCCGAAAAGATGAACTAGCCCAGGAAATTACCGCCGGAGTATCAATGATGGAGAATCGGGCCCTTCCACGCTTCCTCAAGCTTCCACTACCAGTGCCAGCAAACAATAAATAATGAAAAAGTTTTCATTCATTTTTGCCTTCCTACTTTCTTCTCTTTCGACAGACATGGTGGCACAGTCTATTAATTCTGTTCGCAACGAAGCCAAAGCCGATCTCAATGAGGCGATTTTAGAACTGGCTGAATTGAGGAACTCAATTGAAGAGGATAAAATTCCAATTGCACGCAGGGTTACCGAATTGGAAGCAAAAGCAAGAAAACTACGGAATCAACTTGAGCATCACCTTCGTCTTCGAGATAATCGAGAGACTAGCCTGCTTGAGTTGGAAAAAGAGGTCAAGGAAAGTGAAAATGAACTCGATTACAGTTTAAACCTACTGAATGATTATATTACCAGTTGGCACCAAGGAACCCCACCTGCAGAGGAAACCTTGTGGTCTCAAAAACTATCCTCAATTCTTCTTAGTTTAAAAAAAAGTGACACGCGCAGGGATTCACTGGGTTCTGCTTTTGATGCATTGTATCTTTCCATTGATGCCATTCGCGAAACTGCAGGTGGAATATCCTTTTCGGGTAATGCAATTGTCCCACCAGATGGAACTCGTGAAACGGGTAAATTTTGGTCTATTGGACCAATCGTTTTTTTCGGAGGAGATGAAGGTTCCTCTGGATTTTTGGAGCGTGGTTCCTCAAATAAACAGTCATACTCTCAGGGTCTTTCCTCAAGTTCAGTCCAAAAATTTCAGCCGGCTCGCATAAGACCTGCATCACCAAGCACCTCGACTTTAATTACTAATGCCTTTGGCCCTGAATCCTCAGATTTGGAAACTATCACTCTCCCACTAGACCCCACATTGGGGAAAGCATCCGTCATGGAAGAAGGTGAACTGAATGTATTGGAAGAACTACAAAAGGGAGGTATCTGGATTTATCCAATATTATTTTTCGCCGGACTCTCGCTCATTATAGCAATTATCAAAGCCATTCAAATCATTAAGATTCAACTGCCCAAATCAGCAGCTGCTTTGGATACAGAATTTAAGGGTCCGTTCGAATTGCTTAGAAAAACTGCCAAGGGATACTTAGGGAAAAGTCCCGAAATTCTTGAAGAGATTTTATACGAAGCCATCATTGATGTTCAGGTAAAACTGGAAAAAGCTCTTCCTCTCATAGCAGTAACTGCGGCAACTGCTCCCTTACTAGGTCTGTTGGGTACAGTAACCGGAATGATCGATGTGTTTAGACAGATAACAAACTTTGCGAACCCAGAAAATAGTGAATTAGCTCGAGGCATATCCGAAGCCCTTGTTACCACAAAATTTGGATTAGTTACAGCCATACCGGCTCTTATCGCTCACGCACTACTGACCCGAAGACTTCAAGGTATTATATCCAAAATGGAAGGATTTTCCGCCCGACTTGTCCGTCTAAAACAACAAGACAATAGCAATAATCTGAAAGATTCTAGCAATGAATCCGATTCTTGATCTGTGGGAACAAGCTACTTCAGTTTGGCAAAAAGGAGGGATACTTATGCCCACTTTGGCTATTCTTTCTCTCTATACATATTATATAGCGTTTGATCTTTGGTTTCGGCTTAAAACGATAATGCCACGGGATATTCAATCATTTCCGAGAGAAAAATGGGGGGCTTTTCGAGGTGGTGGAAGGATTAATCAAATTATGCATTACTGCATGGGAAACCATCAGGATTCAAAGGAAACTCAAAAAAGATTCGAACAAGTACGAACCTCCGATGCGTCTTATTTAAACCGTAGACTAAAATTCCTTCTCGTTCTTGCTACTGCATCTCCTTTAATTGGACTTCTCGGAACCGTCGGAGGAATGCTCAGAACCTTTGATGGTCTAAGCATGCAAGATAACTACAAAATGGATCTGATCGCGAGTGGAATTTCTGAAGCACTTGTTACCACACAAGCCGGTCTTCTTGTTGCAATACCAGCTCTTGCTTTTTCTCATTTTCTTAAACGAAAAAAGAAAGACTGGTTACACTGTATCAATCGGCTTGAAAGTATTTCCTTACGACAAATAATGCCCTTAAAATAATGTAATGAAACTGCGTAGAAGATCTAACATGGACGAAGAAGATGGGGCAATCAATGTGTCCCCATTAATTGATGTCGTTTTTATTCTGCTGATTTTCTTTATTGTTTCTGCAACCTTTGTCAATCTTCCTGGGATTGATGTTTCTCGACCAAAAGTCCAAAACGCGTCTTCACTCCAAAAGAATTCAGTTCTATTTGCACTTTCCGATAAAAGTGAAATTTTTCATTCAGGCAAAATAGTCAAACTATCTGATGTATCGCCTTTAATTAATAAGGCAATGAAGGATAAAAATAAACCTGTTGTGATTCAGGTCGATAAATGGGCAGATGCGACTGTTCTTACAGAACTGGTCTCTGAAGCCAAAAAAGTTGCTCATTCGGTGTCTTTAGCGACTTTAAAAAACAGATGAAGAAAAACCTAGTTAACCATAAATCTGAACAGACTGAAATTAATGTTTCACCATTAATAGATATGGTTTTTATTCTGCTCATCTTTTTTATAGTCGCCACTTCTTTTGTGAATGAAATCGGAATTTCTTCCGCTTACAAAGATTCAAATTCAAAATCAGATAATCCAAAGCCGCCTTTATTTTTCAACCTATCTGGTTCGGGACAAGTTATCAATAATGGCACTACCATTGGACTGGAAGGAGTGGCAGCAAAAGTTCGAAATTTTTCTACGCACGAACCTCCATCCGTAATTATACAGGTTTCTAAAGGGGCAAAAGCAGGTCTAGCAACTCAAGTTATGGATCAAGCCCTATTAGCCGGGGCTAAAGCGGTGAAACTCTCTGTGGATTCCAAATGAAAGAAACTGGTGTAATCGATTGGATTCCTGGTATTGAATCAGAGACAAAAGGAAATGGGGCAAAAAAAAGTCTTGTCTGCTCACTTTTGGTCTCGCTAGGTCTTTTCTTCCTTTTACCTCTTTCTGAATTTGTAAGGAGTGAAGAATGGATCGTTCGTGAAGTTGAATCTGTTCTATTGGAATTACCCCCTCCTCCCAAAACAATACTGGAGAGGAAAACTGAGGAATTAATTAAAAAGCAATCTGTGCCTCGTCCATTAGAAACAAAATCACCCATTCTTAAGATTGAATCCTTATCAACGAATCTAGAGGTGGGACCAGGCGATTTCAAAGCACAATTTTCATTAAATAATTTTAATCCTACTGCTGGTGGATTCGAAGGTGAACTTGTTTTTGCTCTGCACGAATTAGACCGAACTCCCAATGTTCTTAAACGGGGAACCCTGCGCTATCCGTCTCTCTTAAAAAGGAGAGGCGTGGAGGGAGAGGTAAAACTTCTCATTCAAATCGATGAAATAGGAAAAGTAAAAGTTTTAGAAGTCGTTTCTTCCACTCATCCAGATTTTGTTGAACCATCTAAAAAAGCGGCAGAAGGTTCATTCTATGAACCACCCACCAGAAATGGTGAACCGGTTAAGGTGCAGTTTTACTTACCCGTTCGTTACAGCTTACTCGATCAATGAAAAAAATATTTTTGCATTATGTAATCCTTCAAACTCTTACATTCGCTTGGAGTACTCCACCCTCTTATGAACTGACTCAAGACTTTTGGAATAATCCAAATTTTGTTAGAAGTTTTATGGGAGATTATGGATTTCGTAGCGAAATTGAACCGAGATATAGTAAGAGTGAACAAGGCATCCTTCGCGAAGTCATTGCTAAAGCCGAGAATCAATTGGATGAAGCTATCGTATATTTAGAAAAAAAAATAAGTCCAAAATCAAGTGCCGCTTTAGATTTTGCTCTAGCGACTATGTACTATCAAAAAGGTCGCCTGACTCGTTCTGAACAATCCTACAGTTCAGCTCTTCTAAAATTCCCCTCTTTTTTAAGAGCACATAAAAATCTTGGTTTCGTAAAGTTGGGTTTGGGTAACTATGAAGAAGCGGCATCCAGTTTATCTAAATCAATCAGTTTGGGCGAAGGAGATGGAGTCACCTATGTCGCTCTTGGCTATTGTTATTATGTACTCGAACAATTCGTCTCTGCGGAAAATGCATATCGAATGGGTATCCTCCTATTCCCTGAAAGTAAGGACGCTCGGAATGGTTTGGTTAACTGTCTTCTCGAAACCAGTCGCTTTCCCGAAGCTCTTGCCCTCCTTAATGAACTTTTAAAGAAAGAACCAGAAAATGTTTTTTGTCATCGCGCAAGAGCTTCAGCCCTACAAGGACTAGGTAAAGAAAAGGATGCTACCGTTGCTCTTGAAACTTTGCGTAGAATGGGAAATTTAAATAATAATGACCTGATCCGACTTGGAGACCTTTACCATAATCTTAATCTTTATGAACTCTCTCTTACGAATTATGAACGGGCAATTTTAAATAATGAAAAACTTCCGATCCAAAAATATGTCAGAGTTGCTAGTATTCTTATGCAACGTGGTTCTTACATAGATTGCTTTTCATACCTAGACAAAATTGATTCAATTTTTGGCAAATCTTATTCACCACAAAACGAAAAGGATGTCCTATTACTGAAGGCTGAAGTCCTAAAAGCGACAGGAAAAACAGAAGAATCATCCAATATACTCAGGGATGTTGTTGCCAAACACCCATTGGAAGGCAGAGCCCTCATCATGCTCGGACATCATGCCTGGGAAGACCACGATCATACCCTTGCAGAAATGTTTTTTGAAAGAGCTGCTAAAATCGAGGATGTCGAAGTAAAAGCACTCATTGAACACGCACGAATGCTTGTTTCAATTCGCTCATACGAAAAAGCCGCAAGGCTGTTAGAAAAGGCACAGGAAATTTCTCCTGAAGCACGTGTTGGTAGATATTTGGAATCTATTCGTAACCTACTTCTCTCTGCTCGAGTTCGTCTTTAAAGTAAGAAGCACAACCTGCTTGCAACATATCATCACATCATGATATGATGATATGAAATGAGCAAAGGTACTTCCATATCCAATTTCTTCACACGAGATAAACCACTTTTCTCCCTAGAGTTTTTCCCTCCAAAAAATGAAGCAGGCGGAGAAAAAATGCTTAAAGCCGCGGCTGCCTTAAAACCCCATAATCCAGACTTTGTCTCCATCACTTACGGAGCCGGTGGAGGGACCCGCAAAACAACAATGCACTACGCTAAAATCCTGAAAAATGAATTTGGATTTGAAGTTATGCCACACCTGACCTGTGTGGGGCACACAAAGACTGAATTGCTTACAATTTTAGAGGATTTTGCCCAGGAAGGGTTTTGTAATATAATGGCTTTGCGAGGTGACCCCCCAAAGGGCGAAGATGAATTTCGACCTATCGAAGGCGGCCTTTCATATGCCACTGAATTAGTTTCTCTGATTCGTAAAAATTTTTCCCACTTTGGAATCGGAGTGGGTGGATACCCAGAAAAGCACCCTGAATCCCCTTCAAAGAAAGACGATTTGTTGCACCTAAAAGAAAAAGTAGACGCAGGGGCAGATTTTATTACTACTCAATTATTTTTTGATAACCAAGTTTACTTTAAATTTCTTGAAGATTGTGGCAAAGCCAATATTGAAATACCGGTTCTGCCCGGTTTATTACCCGTTCAGTCCATCGGTCAGGTTCAAAGGTTTTGTAAAATGTGTGAGGCATCTTTACCCACTGAATTACAAAATAAATTAGAAGATGTAGAAAAAGATAATCAGCCCGCGGTAGGAGCAGATTGGGCAAAGGAACAGGTTAAAGAATTAGTGAAGGAAGGAGCTCCCGGATTTCATCTTTACGCGTTAAATCAATCTGAAGCGAGTCTGCAAATTTTAGAGTGGCTCAAAAAATAAATTAAATACCTGCAACTTCAGTAATTTCAGCCTGCGATTTAAGTTTGTCTAAAAACTGGTCAAAGACCCTGTCTTTTCTTCTTTCTCCTAAATATTCGACGATCTTATCCTTCACCTCTGAAAATGGAGTGACCTCAGGTTCTTTACGATCATGCAATTGAATTAAGTGCCATCCGAACTGACTTTTTACTGGTTGGCTAACCTCATCAACATTTAAAGCAAATGCTGCTTTTTCAAAAGGTGGTACCATACGACCTTTACCAAAAGTTCCAAGGTGACCGTCATTTTGTGAATCATCAGATTCTTTTTTGATCATTTCGAGAAAAGATTCTCCATCTTCAATTTTTTTCCTTATCTCAATAATTTGCTCTTCTGCACGAGTAAATTCGTCTTCTGTTTTAGCTATCTTTAAAATATGCGAAGCGGTAAGCAAAACTTCTGTCTCAAACAAATCAGGGCGGGCATCATAATACTTCTGGGCCTCAGACTCACTAACCTTTTCGCCAGTAGACTCCTCTTCCAGTAATCGATTGAACTGAATTTGGCTTGTGATTTCTTTTCGCAAATCATCCTCTGTTTTAATCACCGGGTGCTTGCCCTTAGAAAAAGCTTTTTTGCCTCCGTTTTGACTAATCCATTTCTTCATCCCTAAATTGACTTCCTCGGCATCAATATCATAGTCTCTATTCTGACTCTCTTGAGCCATAAGTGCCTGATCAATCATTCGGTCTCTGGCGAGATCCAATGCCGCCAATTGAACGACCTCCCTGGGTTTGTCTGGCATTGATTTAGCCACTTGTTCAAACATTGACTGTGCCTGCCTTTCAATCGCCCAATCGGGAATGAGATGTTCATTTACTTTAATTGCCATCCTTTTTTTACTATCTAGGAAATTAAAAAAGAACAAGATCGAAGGGAATTATTAATTGAACCCAACGACTTTCTCAATTATGTCTCAATAAAATTGACCTCATTTATAATGAGGTTTAATTATTTGTTTTGTATGCATAACAATATCAATTAACATGACCGTTTGTAACAAGGAAACATGGGAAAGCTTTTCAAGCTTTTTAGCGAGTAAAGGTTTACGTGTGACCGGACAACGAAAGGGTGTCCTAGAAGCATTATTTCGACAATCTGGCCATTTTACCGCCGATCAATTATTACAAGATGCACAAAACTTAGACGATACTGTATCCCGTGCGACGGTTTATAGAAATTTACCACTACTTGTTGAAAGTGGTATTATTCGCAAAATTGATATTGGTCAGGATAATAAATTCTACGCCCTTAATGGTAGATCTGAAACCTTTAAAGCACAAGTTGTGTGCTCGGATTGTCAAAACATCTTTGACATAGATGCCCCATTTATGGAGTGGTATGGAAAAACAGTGTCTGAAAAACTTGGATTGGATGTGAAGGATCAAAGGCTCCAAGTACACGCTGAATGCCCAGATTTCCGCAAGGAAGGAAAATGCACAAAAGCCAATCCATCATGAGTACATCAACTATTTCTAAATTTGATCTCCAAGTCTTTAAGCACAACCAATTTCCATTGGCTCTGTCTTCGGAACAGGAAGAGATTTTAAAACTTAAAAAAGAAAAAAATGCGGTTATTCTCTGCCACAATTATCAAATAGATTCGATTCAAAAAATTTCAGATTATGTTGGAGATTCTCTCGGTTTAGCTAGGCAAGCAGCACAAACCGATGCCGATATTATCGTTTTCTGTGGTGTTCATTTCATGGCGGAGACTGCTAAAATCCTTAACCCATCTAAAACGGTACTCCTACCGGACATGGACGCAGGTTGCTCCCTTTCTGACTCATGCCCTGCTCCACAGTTAGCGGATTATAAAAAAAAGAACCCGGACACTTATATCGTTGCCTATGTCAATTGCTCGGCCGATGTCAAAGCTCTGAGTGATGTTATATGTACAAGCGGAAACGCCGTTCAAATCGTAAATAATGTTCCAGAAGATAAGGAAATACTTTTTGTTCCTGATCAAAACCTTGGGCAATGGGTAATGGGTCAAACGGGCCGGAAGATGAAACTTTGGCCCGGTAGTTGTTATGCTCATGTTCTTTTTACAAAAGAATCAATTGAAAGATGTCGCTTGGAGCATCCAAATGCTCCCGTTGTTGCTCATCCTGAATGCATTGAATCTGTAAGGGATCTTGCCGACGAGGTTTGCAGTACTGAAAAAATGGTTAGCTACTGCAGAGATAATTCCTCTAATACATTTATCATCCTTACTGAAACTGGAATGATGCACCGTCTGACCCGTGAATTACCAAACAAATCTTTTATTGCGGGACCAACCGGACATTGTGCCTGTAATGACTGCCGTTTTATGAAAATGAACACGATTTCTAAACTGTTCGATTGCTTAAAAAATAAATCTCCGGAAATCAAGATGCCGGATTCCTTAATTAAAAATGCACAAAAACCTATCGAACGCATGTTAAATTGGAGTTAACCCTATCCTTTGTTCCTTAAGCAAAATTCATATTAAAGACCAAAGATTTCGGATTAGACATTCTAAAATTGAATGTTGAATAAAATTTTATATTTTTTGAACATTCTTGAAAATTGGTAGTCTCATGTACTGACAGTAGTCAGTTTGTTTCAAAAAGTTTGTTTAAAAAGCCCAAAAAAGCACCCTAGAAATAAGGTGCTTTTTTGTTTTATTATCACTTGTCTATAAGGCAGAGTAAAAGTTCGTTTAATTTTTCATTCGAAGAAATGACCAACCGCAAATGCGGATGATGAATATGGGCCCTTACCTTTTCGCTTTCCCGCTTCAAGTAAATCAGGCATCTCCGGATAAGAAACGAGGAAATTGTGTTCATCCACAAAATTAAAAACATAATGAGTGGCATTTGGGGGTAACTCTCCAACCAAACGGTTTCCCTTAATGACCGCCTTTGATAAATACCATTCCTCGCTCTTCTCTCCACCGTTAAGAGTGTAAACCAACTGCCCCTCTACCACTTTCGCCCCCCTTTCCTTAAACTGTGCCCAAACCAAACGACTTCTTTTATCGATTCCGTTTCCCACTCCGATACAGACTTTATCCTTATACAAAAGATTTCCTTTATAATATGGGTTTTGGTAGGGATAAGATGCATTCATTTCATCTAATCTGCGGAATAGTTCCTGCCTCATTTGCTCAGCCTTTTTCGGCATTTCCGCAGCTAGATTCCTTGCTTCTTCGATATCAATTCGTGTGGATGGATTTGGATAATTCTTGTACAATTGATAAAGCTCAACCCTTGGCTTTTGAGGCATATAATTATAAATCAATTTCCAACCATTTACACGGAGGGTAGATTGCTGAGCCACTCCATGAGGAAAGTGCCACACCATTGAATTCCTAATTTCCCCATTACTGCCTTTGACTAAGGTTGCTAACTGAGGATCAATTTCCAAAAATTCACTTAAATCAGAACCATCTAAATTCTGTGTTTGGGGTCTTGCTGTTCCAGTCCAGCTCAAAATGGTGGGATAAAAATCCAAGCCATTTACCATCACATTGCTTTCCTGCTGAGATTTAATCTTTGGACCGGTAATAATAAATGGAACCCTCACCCCTCCCTCTTTTGCGTTTATTTTTCCTTTATCCAATGGATAATTATCAGTGATAATCTCTCCGGGGACTTTCTCCATTCCTCCATTATCGGATGTAAGTATAATGTATGTATTCTCAATTAATTTATGCCCCGGCCATCGAGGATCTTCGGTCACTTCTAGAAAATTGATAATTTGTCCAATGTATGCATCGAGCATTTCAACCATCGCACAATAGTATGGATTTCGTTGCCCACTTAAAGCCCAACCACTCGGATCTTTGGGAAATTCAATACCCAATTTTTGGCAATATTTTTGTAATAGAGTTTTGCTCCTTGAATGAATGGGTGTGTGTACCAACCAGGCAGCGTAATACAAAAAAAAGGGCTTACTTTTATTTTCCCTCATGAACTGAATCGCATCCAATGTGGTTCGATCCTTGGGAAAACCCTTATTATCCAACTGGTAGGGGTCATTCTTGTTTTTTGTCGCAAATCCGGTCAACCTGTGCGGACGCATTGCCCGGCTTTCTCCAAGATCATGCCGGGTAAAATTAAACCCCTGATCCTCCGGTTGGGGAAACGCGTTATGATCAATTGCCATGTGCCACTTACCCGTATGTCCGGTAGCATATCCATTGCCCTGGAGGGCCTCCGCAATGGTTACCTCCGATAACTTCATTCTTGCACTGATCCATGGATCCATGACCGCGTGTGCGGTATTGTTGTAGGGGGTCGGAGGGTTACCTCCTACAACATGGGTCTTTTGAGCAACCGCGGGGTGTCGACCACTCATGATTGCACAACGAGTGGGAGCACAGGTGGGGGCAGGTGAATAGCCTTGTCGAAAAAGAACTCCTTTTTTTGCCAACGCATTTATGTGTGGAGTCTCCATTGGACTTTCCAAATCGATATCGTAGCAACCAACATCCTGCCACCCCAAGTCATCCGCAAGGAGTAAAACTACATTGGGTCTGTCGGGGCGTTTGAGTTTTTTCTGGTTTTCAATGATCCCAGAAGTTAAGGACGCAAACTGGTTAGAGTTTACCCCATTTAAAGAAAGGATGCTTAGAGGCTTATCAAAATGGGAAGGCAACAATTTGTCTTCAGCGATTGATTCAGAGGAAAAAGAAACCAGCGTAATAAGCAAATATTTCTTAATGTTTATTTTTATTTGTAGAGAGATAATGAATTTTAATGTGCTCATTTTATTCATCTAGAAAAGCAAAAAACAACACAAACAAAGTTTTATTCTGCCCTGTAAAGGTAAAACAACCATACTCTTTCATCGGGAAAACCTAATGTATTCTTTTCAATTCAATCCGTAAGAAAGGGTTTTTTAGTTACATATAGATGATATGAGCAAATACAATGAGTACTTTGATAAGAATAATTATGAAAAGTTCTCTGAAGGAATTGTGTCAGGAAATTTAGCTAAGAAGTGTTTTACTTTTTTGAAGCCAAAAACAGCTCCGAGCTTTCCATCTACACAAAAACAGCCACCAATCTCCTACTCCCCTGCAAAATGAAATTAATTAAATCATTCCTATCTCTCGCATTAATAGCTTATAATGTAATGACTGACGATAATGAGTTACTATAAAATATTTAAACATCATGCCATTAATTTTATTCATAAAAATCAAAATTTAAAGTGCTAAATTCATGTAAAAACAACAATAAAAAATGAAAATAATATGAAATAAATGAATATAATTAATGGAACCAAAAAATAAAATTTAATTAATTGACTAATTAAATTTATAAAATTGACATTTAAACGCAAGTTATTGTAATTTGTTTAATATTCAAAATTCCTGTGATTTAATATGAAAAAAAGCTTACTATAATTATGAATGAAAACAAATTAATTACGCTCACAGATGCATCTTACATCCTTGGATACAAGAGCTATAGATCAGTTATCAACTTAACCAATGAAGGTTTTCTTAAAACATATACATTACCAAATACGAGAAGAAAGAGAGTAAGATTATCTGATGTCATGAGTTTAGCCACTCCAGAAAAAATCAACCAAAAGAAGTCCGATTAATTAAATTATACGACTAAATAAATAATATTTTAGATTACGAAATATAGTACCTGATCCAACTGTAAATCAATCAAATTTTCATTAAAATTTATATATATTTATCAATTTTTCATATAAACAAATCACACAATACAACTATTTTCTCGTAGGAATATTGTTAACAATCCTATATTCTAACAAATTATTTATTATGCATTATATACCGTCCACAAAAAATAAAACTTCGGATAAAGAAAAATTTCTTAATTTTTCAGATGCGGCTTCGCTGATTGGTTACCGATCATACACCAAAATATCGGAATTTGTAAGATCGGGGGTGTTGTCATCTTACACGATTCCACTATCGACAAGGAAAAGGGTTAAGAAAAGTGAACTTGTTGAATTGGTATTTAATTCATCAACATCAAAATTCTCAGCAGAGTAAATTGTCATCTTCTCAATTTCTTAAGATGAAAGATTTCCCAAATGAACAACTCGACCGCTTTATCAAAATAACCGAAGCAACTGAGATCTTGGGTTATGCCCATTATCGCTCCGTAAATATGTTAATCGAGAAGGAAATCCTTACTTCTTACAAACTTCCCCATGTGGTAAGGAGAAGAGTTTTACTTAGCGAAGTTCTTAAACTCAAAGAATCTGGTCAAATTGATCAAACCGACTCAGATTCCATCAACCAAAATAAAAAGAGAGGTCGGGGACGACCTAGAAAATTTGGTTAAAAATCAATCTTCTTAGTCTCTCAAGATAAAATCTATAAAATTTTTAAATGGCACCACTAATATGATTGATGACGATAATTTACTGTCACTAAGAGAAGCGGCTACCATTCTTGGATACAGGCATACAAATTCCATAAAGAAACTTATCAAAAAAGGTATTCTCAAATATTACCTGACTCCTGATTCAACAAAAAAAATGGTTAAACAATCAGAAATCCTAGCATTGGCAGTCGCAGATTAGATTTTGCTTAATCCCCCCCTTTATCTCTATCTAGTCCTCAGATCATAAATTCTTTTCACTTCGCTAAAGTTTTAGAATAACCTTAAATATCCTTAAGCAAAAGAAGCTTTAGGTCAGCCTAATTACTATACCCCTTTCTGGATGTAATCTAATGTGTCAACAAGGACCGGGAACACACATCAACAATTTGCCTAGCCTGGTCGAAATGCTCTTCCATGGATGCCAATAATCTGAATTGAGCTCGTACTCGATCTAGGTTATGCAAAGGCCGTTTTATTTTAAAGTATAAATCACCCTCTAAATAATCGGTCAAAAAACGGAGACCTAATTCATAGGTAATAATTTGTGGAGCTATTGCCAAGTGCTCGATCTCAATCGGTTCAAGAATATTCCCTGCAGTTTCCAAATACCCTTCAACAATAGCTTCAAAGGTTTCAGGCAAAAAGAAAACCTTTTCTAATCCCGGCTCGTCTTCCAATGCAGAGCAAGCAGCCGTGCGGACAAGGTCACCGAAATCATGCAATACACAACCTGTCATAACCGTGTCCAAATCAACCACACACATTCCTTCTCCAGTTGTTTTATGTAAAAGCACATTATTTAACTTCGTATCATTATGCACAACACGGGAAGGAAAGTTTTCGACTTTAATTAAATCAGCTAGGTGTTCTCGTTCGATAGCAAAATCAACTAG
>JABGWU010000120.1 GCA_018645475.1 Opitutia bacterium | reverse complement strand
TTCTCAAAAATAGAAAAATAGGCATCTTGAAAAGTTTCACCGACTTTTTTTATAAAAGAGAAACTTTGATCGAATCCTCCCTCACAGAAATCATCAAAAAAAATACCACCTACCCCTCTCGTTTCATTACGGTGTGGTAGATGGAAATATTCATCACACCAGTCTTTTAGCTTTTTGTATAAATCATTTCCAAAAGGGTTACAGGCGTCACGAGCGTGTTGATGCCATTCAATTACATCTTCTTTAAATGGATAGTATGGAGTTAAGTCAAACCCGCCTCCAAACCACCAGCTAAGTGGTCCCCCGTCTTTCTTGGCTTCAAAATATCTAACATTTGCATGAGTGGTAGGAATGTATGGGTTGTCTGGATGAAAAACAACAGAAACGCCCATACCTCGAAAAGATGCTCCTTCCAGTTCAGGTCTGTTCTGGGTTGCAGTTTTGGGAAGTTTTTTTCCTGAAACATCTGAAAAATTTATTCCACCTTTCTCGATGAATTTGCCCTTTTTAAATGCTAGAGTTTTCCCACCGCCTCCTTCATTTCTTTTCCATTGATCCTGTTTGCAATGTAGTTTTGGATCGGCTTCTACTAGTTTATTCTGAAGACTCTTTTGCAAAGCCAACAGGCTTATCTTTACCTGTTCTGCTTGATCATCCTGCACCACTTGAAGTGAAGATTGAGTTAGAAATATGTTTAAATGGCAATGGGAGAAGGGAAAATTCTAATCTTCGTCTTCATCCTCGGGATCTTTGTCTAAGTGCTCTTTCGCACTCTCAATATCTTCGCAAATGCCCCATTCCTCACACCCGTCTAAATTATTCCACATCTCCGCTTCCTCTCCAGTCGCAATAATGGCACCTCTCATTGGAAGTTTCATGTCATCAATTTTTTCGGCGAATTCTCCGACCACTTCTATTGCTTCTTCACCGACTTCTTCGAGTTCCGAAACATCAATAATTAGTTTTAAAATACCTTCGTTGATGGTATTTCGAATACGATTATCCATATTTTCTTTAATATCATTGATTACAAAGGGAGATAATTCGGGCGGTAGTTTAAAGAACAGGAAATCTTCTATAAATTTAAAATACCTTGCTGATGAATCTAAGTTCATCACTTTAAACATAATGGCGTCAGTTTTATTTGGATTAAATGGCTTTGTAATACAATCAGCGAAACCAGAGTTTAGAGCTTTTTTCTGAGCGGATTCATCCCCCTGTACAATCATACCGATCACAGGAGTGTTCAACACATTATGATTAGTTTTCAGTTTCCTACGCAAATCAACCGCGGTGTCTTCCTTTAATGCCATGCTAATTAAGATAGCTGAGAATGACGAACTTTCACAAATTTTCAATGCTCCAGTTTCATCGGGCGTACTTTGTACAACCCAATCATTTTTGGCAAAAATATCGGTTAATTGTTTTACAATATTAGGTTTGTCATCGACCACGAGTATTTTAACCGTTGATTCAGTAGTCGCAGGTGAATGACTTTCATTGGCAGACATTTCTTTAGTCGCCAATTGGTTCATTCTATAAAGTCGCCGACCTAAGGTGCGAATTAGTTTTACGGAAACTTTTGGGTTTTTAGAGACAATATCTTCAATGCTTTCTTCGACATGCCTGACCTTGGATGCAGTTTTTGCTTTTATAACTGCATCCCGCTTTAAGCCCAATATTTCACTGAGTTCGCCAAAGATTGACCCCGGTTGATCTATATCGCTCAATATTTTACCTTCGCGAACTACCTCTAAGGCTCCAGATTCAAGGATACAAAATCCTTTTCCAAGTTCGCCGTCTTTTAAAACGATGTCTCCTTCAGCATATTCTTGTAATCTAATCATGGGGTAAGATATACCATCAACTATATCCTTAACGTGATCAAATAAATTCGTCTATCAAATATTTAGAAATCTTAAAACAGTTCCTGCAAAATAAGACAGAGTTTAACCTTCACCGTATCCAATATTATATATTTTAATTGATAAATTACCTATCATTTCCGCAATACCCAGTCCAAGTTGTGCTAAACTTTCCTGCTTTAGCGATGTAACAGATAGAGTAATCCGGTCAGCATGAGTTCCTATTTTACCTAACGCGGAATCCAAGCGCATCCACTTTCCCTTCAAGTAAAACTCAGTCCACATATGAAACCCCATCACATTTTTTTTACCTTTGAAATTTTCAAGATAGGCAATACCGGATGCCACCCTAGTAGGAATCCCCATTGCTCTCCCCATGGCGGCAAGTAAGACTGCATGTTCAGTGCAATCGCCTTCTCTTTTTTTTGCTGTTTCTGTTGCCGTTGCAAAGCCTATTTTAAAGTTTTTATGAATCAAGTAGCGTCGAACAAACAAGAAAAGTTTTTCAGATAGTTCAATTATGTTTTTTGAGCCTTTGCCCGCGTTTTGAGCAAGTTGTCGGATTAATGCATCTTCTGAATCAATCATCAAGTTAGCTGTTTTAAATTCTTGTCCGATTTTAAGTTTTATTTCTCTTTTTCTAGTGTTTTCTCCCCACTTTTCGGCCTTGATTTCGACCATTAAATTTTTTTCGTCTAATTTTGTTACCTTTTGGAGATCACTTTGGTAAATAGGTTTACTTAACTTTCCATGAGTTAATTCCATTTTGAATTGAACAGATTTTGCATTTTTGGGGATTTCTCTTTCCAAAAATATTAGGGTGTTCAAGAGAAATTCTTTTGATTGAGGGGGGGCTTTCGCTTCGTTTTCATTACTTTGTTTAATCTCTATGGGCAGTCCTCCTAATTGCATATTTGTTTTTACTGAAAACCCCCATTCATCCAGCCAATTTTGTGTTCTGATTTTTCCAATACTAGTAGCCATGGAAATTTCTGTTTTGAAAACTTTTTTATTTTGGCCTGATATCAATATTTCAGTTTCTCCCATTGTTTTAATGATTGCTTTGGTTGGCGAAGCCATACCAAAATCAGCTGAATAAACTTTGGTTTCAAATACTTTGCCTTTTTCCATAAAATTATTTTCTCGTAAGGCCTTCATTAACCCCCAAGTCATCCTTCCTTCAGGATCGAGTGGAAAACGCACTTCGTTCTCCCGAAAAAATTGTTTTTCTTTAATTACAATTTCATTTCCTTCCACTCTTCCATTTTTGATTATGGGTACCCCTGCCATTTCCATTTTTCCTGAAAAACTTATTATTTCTCCGGATAGTAATTCTCTGGTGCTTTCCATTGACTTGATTTCGATTAATACACCTGCACGTTTAACTGACATTATAAAATTGCTCTGGGATATGACTTCGTTTTTTTTCAACTTCATGGTTGAGTGAGAGTATCCGACTTTGGATCCTGCCAAAAACACTTCATACCATCTGTCGAGTTCTTTAAAAGAACTTTTGTTTTCGGTGCCCTGTGCGGGCAGTATTTGTATACCAAATGTGATACTAACGAAAAGAAAAACAATCAATTGCCATGCCCGGTATTTATAAGTTTGGAAATCCGATAAATTATTAAATAAATATCTCATCTTTGATATAGTGGACAATTTGCAGTTCTTTCTTTTAGGTGTCGAGTGAAACAACATTATAAATATGGAGCAGTATTTTGATTTTATCGTTCTTGGTGGCGGAAGTGCTGGTTATGCCACTGCCCGAACAATCCACGAAGATGGTGGTACAGTAGCGTTGATTGACGGAGCAGAAGAGTTGGGTGGTTTATGTATCCTTAGAGGTTGCATGCCTTCAAAAACTCTTATTTACTCTGCAGAAATATTACATCTGGCTCAAAAGGGGAGCACCTTTGGATTTGAAGGAAATAAACCGAAGGCAGACATTCAGGCAATGCATGTCCGAAAAAAAGAAGTGATTGCAGAATTTGCAGATTATCGGAAAGAACAACTCGAAGATGGTCGATTTTCTCTGTTTCGTTCTTATGGTCATTTCCTTGATGCGACAACCGTTCAATTAAGCGATGGTTCAATCCTGCGTTCAGATAAAATTTTAATATCCACCGGATCCAAGGTTAAAGTCCCAAACTTGCCGGGTTTATCCGAGGTTAACTATAAAACGAGTGATGATGTTCTTGATTTGGAATATGTGCCTCCCGAGTGTGTTGTTCTAGGAGGAGGGGTTGTTGCCTGCGAACTCGCTCAGTTTCTTTCACGAATAGGCACGAGAGTAACAATGCTACAGAGGAGTCCGCAGCTGGTTAAGGAATTTCCCCGCGAAGCATCCCGCACTTTGCAAAATGCAATGGAATCTGAGGGTCTTGACTTGCAGTTAGGGGTTGATTTTAAGAATTTTTCTCAAATTGATGAAGGATGTACGGAAGTTCTTTATGGGCACGAGGGTAAGGAGAAAAAAATTAAAACATCCTTTTTATTTTTGGCCCTCGGGCGAGAACCCGCAACTGGTTCTTTAAATTTGGAAAAAGCGGGTGTGCAACTTTTACCATCTGGGCATGTTCAAACAAATTCTTTTCAGCAAACCACCTGTCCTCATATTTACGCCGCGGGAGATTGTGCCGGGCCCCATGAAATCGTCCATGTAGCTATAAAGCAGGGAGAAACTGCTGCATTACATGCTATGGGTCGAATGGTAAGGCCTATGAAATATGATTCTCTTCTATCGGTTGTATTTACAGATCCTCAGCTCGCGATTGTTGGATTGATGCCCATTGAACTAAAAAAAAGAGGCATTGATTTTTCTTCGGCATCTTTTCCTTTTGATGATCATGGTAAGTCTATTTTGATGGATGCAAAATACGGATATGTTGCGGTTCATGCTGATAGAAAAACGGGAGTGGTTTTAGGAGCTGAATGCGTCGGTAAAGATGCCGGCGAATTAATTCATTCTCTTTCTGTTGCTGTTGGAGTAAATGCTACCGTTCATGATTTAGTAAATGCGGATTGGTATCATCCCACACTATCTGAAATTTGGACTTACCCGCTGGAAGATCTAGCCGAAGAAATTATGTCGCCCGATCAGAAAAAATAATAAAGCATAAAAATTGCACACCCAGCTAAAATTCCCGCCCAAAAACGATCTTCTTTAAAAACGGAAATTTCTGCTTCTGCCGCTTTTGCTTTTGCGGCAAAATAGAAGCATATGAATGTCCAAATCGATCCAATCCAGGCCGTGTGAACGGGCTTTAAGGTTCCAAGGACGACTAGACTTGCGAGTGTTGCAAATATAAGGAGTGTAATGGCCATGGTTTTTCCAAAAACTACAAATTGCTTCGAGGTGAATATACCAAGTCCGATCCATGTGAGTTTTCCTTTCTCAGGGTCCGCTTTTGTCTTTTTACTCACTGTAATATGAACGAGGAGACTCAGTAAGGCCGATAAAAAGGCTCCGTGCATAAAATTAAGCTTGGTTCCAAAGAGATTAGTAAGGGTTTCATTACCCAGTGCTGCGGAGGCGTAGAGTGGAGGAATTCCATAGCTGAAGACTACTCCAGCCACGATGGCAGAAACACCACCTGCTGCAGTTGCCCCCTTCCAGAACATCCCAACAATAAAGGCAATAACCACACCAGCAATCAGGTTCCCCTGATGCTTTGCCACATGAAGAAAGAAACTGTCCTGAGAATTTGGATCCATCGTGAAAATGGTAAGGATTCCGGCAAAAGTTATAAAAACAACAATCCAAATTCGGCCAATGGAAATCAATTTTCGGTCATCCGCATCCGGATTGACGAATTTTTTGTACAAGTCAAAAGTCATAATGGTCGCAGCTGAATTCATCATTGAGTCTAAGCTCGAAAGAATGGCTCCAATCATTCCAGCAGCAATTAAACCAACTAAACCATAACCAAGTGGCGAAATTAATTCAGTGAGTAGTTTAATAAAAACTGCATCCTGAGCCACCTCAAGATTTCGATCTTTAAAAAGGTAATATGCGGCAATTCCTGTTCCAATTGAAAAGAATGGAATAAGTAACTTAAAAAAACCGGCGGCTAGTATTCCAATTCTCGCTTCTTTATCCGATCGGGCGGAAAGGGCTCTTTGCACTATAAACTGATTGGTTCCCCAATAGTAAAAATGCAAAACCATCAGACCGGTTAAAACACCCGTCCACGGAAGTGTTGAGTGATTCGATGCATTGTACAAGTGCAGTCTTTCTACACCTTCACTGCCTAAATCCCTCGCAACGAGGTTTGCCCAGCCCCCGATTTCTGGTTGGGAGAATGTTACATAGGCAACCAATAAACCGGCAAGAAGAAGGAGGACAGATTGAATGACATCCGTAACAATAACCGCTTTCAATCCGCCAAAAATAACATACGCACCGGTAACCAATGCCATAATTAAAATACCCAGTTTGTAATAAAAAGGCTCCACATCACCGGGTGAGATTTCAGGGTTGTTTATATTTCCACCAATAAAGGAAACGGGTAGAGGGGCAGTGGGGTTTAAACCATTAATTTTTTCATTTAAATTAACTCCAATAATTTTACCATTTTCTAGTTGGGGGGTAAGGCTTTCCCAAATTTCTGCCCCGATTTTTATCTTTGGACTTGAGCCGTATTTTTCTCCACCAAATGTTATTTTAATTTCGGACAAAATACCATTATCATCAATCACAGATTCAGCTACTGCTTTTCTTCCCGTGTCTCCCTGCAAAAGAAGGTTGATCGAACGAGATCCAATGTAAAATCCTGGAACCATTTGAATGACAACCATAATAACTACCATTATTAAGGCGTAACTTACTCGGCTTTTATCGTCATATCTTTTACTCAGATAATCACTCAGGGTGTATACATTAAGTTTTCTGTAAACGGGTAAGAAGAAATAGCAAAGCATTAAAAGCCCGGCAATCGCGGTAATTTCAAAATGACTTTGAGCGAAACCCACCGCGAAGCCCACTCCCATCATTCCCACGATGTGGTTGGCTGAAACATTAGAACCGAATATTGAACCGGCTACGCCCCACCATCTGGTATTTTTTCCTGCAAGAAAATAGTCCTCTGAATTTTCTTCTTTTCGACCGGACCAAAGTCCAAACGCCATTACTGCGAGGAGCGAGCCAAAGAAAATAATAAGATCGGTAATGGAGAGCAGACTATTCATTTATTTATCTTAGCTGAAAAGATCATGTTCGGGAAAGAAAAAACTCTACAGTTATAACAAAGTAAAAATCTATACTTTCAGTTATTCAAGTCCTCTATGGATTATAATCTTTCCGAAATGTTAAGATAAGCAATACGATAAGTGGCTCAGGACAATACGAAGCCTTTCGTTCTAGAAAAGAAGATTATTTTGTCCTTAATCGAACGCGTAGGAATTGCTTACCACCTTTCGATGCGGCAGTTCCGGTTGTCTCATGAAGCACCCGTTCCATTCCTCCTCCCGCATTTATACCCATAATTGAGTTGGACGCATTTCCATCAAGGTCGACTTGGGTAACACCAGTTGTAGTCCAAGTACGCAAATCAGTACTTGTTTCCACAATATATTCAATCCCTTCTGAGTTGTAAGTGTCCTGATATTTTTGGAAGGTTATTCTTTGCTTGCCGTCTTTCTTATTAACGGAGCGTGGAAGAACAGTCTTGGCATCACTGGACAGGGAGTCTCCGCCAAATGCCCGTTCCATAAAGTTGCTCATGCTATCGCCGTCGGAGTCTACATCATCAGTGTCGAACATAAGTTCTGCATCCAATGCATTGATAGAACCATCGCCGTTAAGATCAATCAATCCCCTGAGGTTCTTCTTGGCCGCCAGTTTACGAGCGAATTTAGTTCTCTCTTTTTCATAACGAGGATCGAGACGACGTTCATCAAAGAACGCACTCTTGCCTGGTTTTTTAATGGTGATTTCCCGTACCACACTTGCGGCAGCGTTGTAAGAACCATTCCCTAGTTGAGTGGCAGTGATCTGAACGGTCAGACCGGCGTTGGGAATGGAACCACTGAAGTCTTTTCTAAATACGAGAATTGCATTGGCTCCCGTTCCCACTTTTTGAAGAACATTACCTGGGTTTGCGGTAAGCGAGTAGGTGATACCCAAATTTGAAGTTGCAGTAGCCATACGTCCGATTGGAATCGGTTTTCTGGAGAGAGGAAGGTCACGCAGACCACCTTTTTCACCCTGCTTGAAGAAGATGGTCTGTCCCTGCTTATTGGTTATATTAAAGGTGGTGTCAGCTGAACTGGTGAAGTATTGAGTGCCTGTAGCTACGGCTCGAACTTTGACGGTTCCGGTCGAACTACCGCAGGTGATCTGGTCACCGCTAATTGTTGCTGATCCCAATACGATTGAGTAGGTCGGATTAACAGGGACTGGCGAATTCGTAATTCCATCTAGAACAATTGCTTTAATGGTGAAGCTTTGCCCATGACCCATGTCTCCGATCGCATCAAATACTAGGTTAAGTGGACGTTTAACCAGGAATGTTTGGTTAACATAATTAGCTGGAGCGTAAGTTGAATCCCCAGCTTGTCCGGAGCTCACGGTAACGGAACCAGTGTCGGAAAAGGTAAGTCTGTTTCCAGACAAGGAAGCAATACTTCCGCCTGTTACGATGGAGAAGTTGGCATCCAATCCAGAAGATGCGGTTGCATTTAAATCAAGTGGTTGATCGACCCTTACCTCACTCGGCGTGGTGAAGGTCACGGTCTGTGAACGCTTCCCAAGGATTTTCATATTAAATGTCGCAGGAGTAGCGGCAGAAAAATAAGAATTACCAGTCTGTGTCGCTGTTATCCTTACTAATCCCTGCCCATTTGGTTGAAGCAGACCGGCAGAGGTAACAGAAAGAATTGATGTGTTGTTCGACTCATAGGAGAGTGCGAGGCCAGAGGTTGCATAAACACCCTCTAAAGCAAAGGCTGAGTCAAAGATCGACATAAAGGGAACCCCGTCGGAATTGTCAGTCGGGACATTGGTGGGGTTGAGTGAAATTGACTGGGAGCCACCAAACAAAGGTTCGCTTGTTTTAAAGGGATGTCCGGAGACGAGTCTTGCTTCGGAGCCCCACTTGTGGGCTAGGTAACCTTCCATTCTACGGATGGCAAAGTCAGTTAAACTACCAGAGAAGAGCATAATCTCGTGGATGACCGCATTGCTTAATTGATTTGCGATTGCGGCAGTTCCGTTTCGTCCTGCTCCAATAATGATTTCCCTAGTTCCAGATGATGGAATTGCGGGTACACTGGTCCCGGATTGAGCGGATCCAATTTGATTGGTTCCATTGAAGAAGAATTCTCCGTCGGCATAAGTCACATTGGCTTTCCTGCGGAATACACCGACCTGAACATTTCCGCCAAAGTTGACTGAGGGGAACGTCAGCTCTCCTCCGCCATTAAAGTAATATCCTCCATTCTTCGCCATCCCGAGAACCTGTCCAGCGGTACCGGCGGAATTTCCGAAGTGAAGAATCTTTTCCGGCTGGGTACCGGATGTTTTAACCGCCACAAACAGAGTGAAGCTAGGATTGCCTGCCAGAATGGTCGGCATAGTTGCAGTCATGTGGGCTCCGGCATTTCCCTGAGTGGACCCAAAAGCCAAGCCTGGTTTTCCACCGTTCACTACTCGGACGGGTTGTAGGTTTGTGGTTCCCTGACTTAAGGTATTAGAACTCCCTGAACGGTCCGCCCAAGCACTAGCTTGGCTCTTTTGTCCGTTGGAGATGAAGTCAGTATTGGATTCCGCCAAGCCGTCCGCGTTGATATCGTTGGC
>JABGWU010000119.1 GCA_018645475.1 Opitutia bacterium | reverse complement strand
CCACATCGACATGTTCGCAACCACCATAGTATCTTTTAGCTGGATAGCCTTCAGCATATTTGTTTGTAAGAACGCTTCCAGTAGCTTCAATGATTGCAGGCAAGGTGAAGTTTTCAGAAGCAATCAGTTCGATGTGCGTGCGTTGTCTTTCTTTTTCTTTTTCAATTGCGGCAAAAATTTCTGGGTCTAATTCAGAAAGTGGGGTTGCATCAAGCAATGAGTTGGAAGTGGGGGTTGCGGTGTCAGAATTATACATGTTCAAATTAATATTTATGAAATTAAAGGTTTTTTTCAACCCAGTTCAATAACGAAGGGATGGCTTCTTTCATTCGATCTCGACATTCCCGATACACTTCAATGTCTTGTCCGTATGGATCTGGGAGTTCTTTTGAGCCTCCTTCGGTGAATTCTCTCATTAAAAAGATCGAAGTACTCTCAGGTACTTCAAAATACATATTCAAGAGTGCTCTGTGTGATTCGGTCATACAAAATATGGCCGAGGCATTTTCCAAGGTGGCTCGAGTTAAAGCTGCACTTCGGTGGTCTTTTAGGTCTAAACCCATTTCTTCACAAGCTTGAATCGAGTTGTCGGATGCTTGATCCCCGTCCATTGCAGAAATACCTGCAGAAAAAACTTGAACTTTTTTTCTAGTTTCTGCTTTTGCCAAGGCCTCTTCAAAAAGTTTTTCTGCCATGGGACTTCGGCATACATTCGCAGTGCAAATAAAAACAACCAATTTTTGTTTACGCCGTTCTTTTTTTTCTCTGCTTTTTTTTCCCATATTTAATTAGAACATTTCTAAATCTTCTGGAGAAAAGGCAAGATTGAATAATTTTAGTATCTCAAAAATTCTTTGTGACCAATATCCTTACGGTAATATTTGGACTTAAAACTGACCAAGTCGCAAAGTTCATACGCTCGATCTTTGGCCTGTTCTAAATTTTCTCCCCATCCTACTGCACCCAAAACTCGTCCACCAGCAGAAATAACATCTAAATTGTCATTCAATCTTGTTCCTGCGTGGATAAGGTGGCTCCCTGTTGGGAATGATTCAGGTTGAGTAATTATTTCTCCTTTTGGGTAACTTTCAGGGTACCCCTCACTTGCTAAAACCACAACCAGAGCAGATTCTTTTTTTATCTCTATAGTTTGTGGTAAGTTTTCACCCTTAGCAGATTGGATTAAAAAGGGAATTAAATCTTCGTCAATTAAGGGTAAAATTACCTGAGTTTCAGGATCTCCAAATCGAACATTGAATTCCAGAACTTTGGGCCCATTTACTGTAAGCATGAGTCCAATGTAAAGTGTGCCCCTAAAATCTATACCATCTTTTTTTAGCCCAGTTAGGGTTGGTCTAACAATGGATTCTTCGTAAGCAGTAAGCATTTCTTTTGTAACTAATCTGGTTGGTGCATATGCACCCATTCCACCGGTATTTAATCCGGTATCTCCTTCGCCTACTTTTTTATGATCCTGACTCATGGGAAGGGTCACATAACTTTCTCCGGAGCAAATAAGATGAAGGGAAGCTTCCTCGCCTTCCAAAAATTCTTCAATAACGACTTCTTTTCCACTTTCTCCGAAACTTGATCCAGCGAGCATTTCTTTAACTGCGTTTTCCGCACTATCTAAATTTGTACAGATTAAAACTCCTTTTCCTGCAGCCAGTCCACTTGCTTTAACCACAACTGGAAGTGTGCAGGTTGAGAGATATTCAAGAGCGGGCTTGATTTCTCGAAAATTTTCATAAGCTGCTGTGGGAATATTATGTTTAGCAAGAAAATCCTTGGAAAAAGCTTTGCTGCCTTCTAGGTGTGCGGCTTGTTGATTGGGACCATAAGCGAGGATATTCTCTTTGGTCAGTGCATCTACCGCACCATTACAAAGCGGAACTTCCGGACCAATAATTACAAAGTCAACCTGCTCTTGTTTGGCCAAAGAAATAATTTCGTCATTGTTTTCAACATCGATGACGAAAGTGCTGAACTCTTTGGAAATTCCTCCATTTCCTGGTGCAACCAAAACTTTTTCCACTAATGGGCTGTTATCACATGTTTTTGCTAATGTGTGTTCGCGCCCGCCACTTCCAATTATAAGAACTTTCATATTTTCTTCCTTCATACCTATTCGATTTCCCGAAAATCTTCCATTAAGTCGAGAGAATTTTGAAATTGTGAAGAACTTAATGAGGTTTTTGCTTTCCCTTACACCTATTTTTCCCTAACTCGAATAGTATGCGGGTATATTTTATTGGTGTTTGTGGTACGGCGATGGGAAATGTTGCTATTTTACTAAAAAAACAGGGGGATCAAGTTGCGGGTTCTGATGCTGGTGTATATCCACCAATGTCCGATGTCCTCAGGGATGCGGGGATAGAATTATTTGAAGGGTTTAATCAACAGGAGATGTTAGACTGGAAACCGGATCGAGTTGTAGTGGGCAATGCGGTATCAAGAGGCAATCCGCAAGTTGAATTTGTACTTCGGACCCGTTTGATTCCATTTGTTTCTTTACCCCAATTAATTGGGGAAGATTTAATTGGCTCGCGACCATCCTTGGTGGTTGCGGGTACTCATGGGAAGACCACTACTACATCCCTCGCTTCTTTTGCATTGCAACAGTTAGGTGAAAATCCAGGTTTTTTGGTGGGTGGTGTGCCGTTGGATTTATCTTCAGGTAATGAATTGGGTGAACCAAATTCCCCTTTTGTGATTGAAGGAGATGAATATGACTCTGCTTTTTTTGATAAGAGGAGTAAATTTATTCATTATCGTCCCCGAATTTTGATTTTAAATAATCTTGAATTCGACCATGGTGATATTTTTCGGGATTTAATGGATATTTCCCGAAGTTTTTCTCATCTTCTTCGAGTTGTGCCAGAAAACGGGTTTATTTTACGTAATGGTGATGATCAAAACATTATGTCTCTTCCAAATGCTTCTTGGTGCGAAACATTTTCAATAGGTATGGGTGAAAATAATGATTTTCGCATTCTCGAATTTACTGAAAACCGAGAAGGCGTTTATTTCCAACTTCATTGGCGTGGTAAATTTATCACGGAGGTAAACTGGGGCATGGCAGGAGAATTTAATGCTCGGAATTTAGCCATGTCTTTACTGGGTTCAATCCTTGTCCAAGCGGCAAGGCATGAAAGAACGGTGGATGCATCAAACCCATTTGCCGATTTACAAATTCCTGATTATACCAAATGCAAAGGAGTGAAGCGGAGACAGGAAATTTTAATTGATCAACCGAGAGTGGTCGTAATGTCCGATTTTGCTCATCACCCGACAGCCATTGAAGGAACGCTTCAATCTATACGTTCCCGTTGGCCCGATCGAAAGATTGTTGCTTGCTTTGAACCGCGAAGTAATACCGCAGTCACTAATATTTTTCAGGACCGGTTTGCTGATTCATTAGCAGTAGCAGATGAGGTTTTACTGGGCTCGGTGCATCGGGCAGATGAAATTCCTGTTGCACAGCGAATTAATACCCGTGCAATGATTCAGCGAATGCAGGACGCAGGCAAAAAAGGAACAGCTTTCTCTGATAATCAGAAACTTGCTGAGTTTTTGGAATCAAGTTTAACGACAGAAGAACCAGTCCTTGTTGTTTTCTTTTCTAATGGATCATTTGATGGCGTAATGGATCGATTTTCCAAATTTTCTGAAAATTTATAGCTACATGAAAGAATTAGTTTCAAAAGTTATTAAAGAGGCAAAACTCGCTGAGAGTTCAATACATGGAGTTGGTCATTGGCAAAGGGTAGAAAGAAACGGGGCTTACCTATGCCAATTCAATCATGCGAATTTTGATGTGGTTCGCCTCTTCGCATTATTTCATGATTCTAAAAGAGAAGATGATTATCGTGATTTAGAACATGGTCCTCGAGCAGAAGTTTATCTTCGGAGCATTAAAGATTTAGTTCCTTTAGAATCTGGTCATTTTGAAAATCTATGCATAGCTTGTCGTACTCATACGGTAGGTAAAATTCCTGAGAATGAAACCATCGCCACCTGCTGGGATGCGGATAGATTGGAAATTGGAAGAGTCGGGATTCAGCCAAGTGAAAAGTTTCTTGTTAACCAGGAAGCTAAGAGAATTGCCAGAGAGAGTGATTTTGATGTTCTAGAACACTTCGAACATTCAGGTATGATCGGATTCGATTGATTGAATAATCTCTTTTATCCACTTCCGATGAGGACCAGAGATTGTAATTTCTTCAATGTCCTTCCATTGAACCCATTCGAGAGAATATTCATCAAGCTCGAGAGTCTTACTGATTGAGCCCCAGTAAATCGACTCTTGGTAGAGAACCTGTCCAATGGTTCTCTTTTTTAGTGATATGAATTTGCCCTTTATATAGGGTCCTAGTTTTGTGTTTAATGGTAGTTCATAAATCCCTGCTAAGCGATTGTTTCCCATTTTTCCTTTTTGAAGAAGCAGGGCATTTGAGGATTTTATCCATAAGCGGTCAATTTCTTGAACTGTCTTTTTTTTCTTTTCCATAACGGGGAAATTTTCTGCATCACCTCGTTGACCACATTTACAAAATTTAAGAACTGGACAGGTTGTACAAAGCGGGGATTGGCGATGGCAAACTGTGGCTCCAAGCTCCATGAATGCTTGATTATAATCTCCGGTTCTATCATCAGGCATAAGTACATGTGCGAGTGGTTGAAGCTTTTTTTGTGCATAAGCACCATCTTTAAATTTTTCTCCATTTCCAAAGAATCTGGTTAGAACACGCACTACATTTCCATCGCAAACCGCTTCTTTTTGATTAAAGGAAATACTGGTAACCGCGGCAGCAATATAAGGCCCAATTCCAGGAAGAGATTTCCAAAAATTTACATCATGAGGAATGGATTCCTGAGTGCTTATTATTTGTGATAGCTTGTGTAGGTTGCGTGCACGCGAATAATATCCTAATCCTTCCCAACCTTTTAATATATCTTCCTCTTTTGCCTGAGCTAGGGATGGGAAATCGGGAAATTTAATGATCCATTTCTGAAAATAGGGTAGCACTGTGGACACTCGGGTTTGTTGAAGCATGAATTCAGAAATAACGGTTTTGTAGAGACTGGGGTCTGTTCTCCAAGGAAGTTCGCGCTGGTTTTCGTCGTACCATTCAAGCAAGCTTTGTCTGAACCTCTCACGATTAGATAAATCTTCTAAAATATGTTTTGTGAGTAAATTATTCATGGTTGGCGGTTGCGTTTTTCTTAGGTCTTTTTCATTGATAATTTAATGATGGCAATCAAACCTTCAAATTCAGGGAATGACGAGAGAAAGAAAAAGAATTCCTACACTTTAAAGTTGTCCAGTGAACAAATGGGTAAGCTTGGCAATGCACTAGAAAGTCGCGGGTGGTCCACTAGAACCGTTCAATATGCTCGTTTTGCTTTCGATGGGGATTTAGTAAAAGTGGTAGCATATGAAAGCGGTAAGTTGGTTGTACAGGGGCGAAATACGGAGGATTTTGTTGCTAATATTTTAGAACCTGAAGTTACAGGAGAATTTTTGCTTGGTTATGAAGAAGTTAATAATCCGGAATGGTTTGAACCACACGCTGGGTTGGATGAAAGTGGTAAAGGGGATTTGTTTGGTCCTGTAGTAACAGCATGTGTGGTTGGCGATGGTGATATGGTTCGTGCCTGGATGGAGGCAGGGATAAGGGATAGTAAAACCATTACCGATGGAGCTATCCTAAAGATGGCCAAGCAAATTATGGCTACTCGGGGAGTGGTGGTTAAAGTGGCTTACACAAATATGATAAAATATAATGAGCTTTATCATAAGTTTGATAGCAACCTGAACAAATTTCTTGCCTGGTTACATGGACGATCTCTCAATGAAGCGTTAAAAGAGAAAAAGCCTGCCTGGGGATTACTTGATCAGTTTACAAAACAGCCTTTGGTGCAAAAATATGTAGAGGGAATTGATTTTGATTTGCAAATGAGGACTAAAGCGGAGGAAGATCCAGTAGTCGCCGCCGCATCCATTATTGCTCGGGCGACTTGGTTACAACAGATGAAGAAGCTAGAAGAAATTGCTGGTGAGAAACTACCAAAAGGCTCGGGTACACAGGCCAAGGAGAAAGCTAGGCAAATTTATGAGCGCTTGGGAGAAGATCGAATGGGTGAATTTTGTAAGCTTCATTTCAAAACCGCTTACGAAGCGATGGGAAAGACGCCCCCTGTGAAACCGAAGTGGAATTCAAACTGGCGAAAAAGTTAAAATTAGATGTTTGTGCAATGGTAAACCCACTTTGGACTTTCGATCGAAAAAGAACGAAGTCTTTACAGGGAGTAATTGGAGTTGATGAGGCTGGTCGAGGGTGCCTTGCGGGACCAGTGGTTGCTGGTGCGGTAATTCTACCTTCAACTTTTTTTCAAAATACAAGTAATCGTAAAGCCTGTTCAGAAATGAACGATTCAAAGCAAATAAAAGAAACTCTCCGGGAAGAGTTATTTGAAAAAATTGTTAAACTATCTGAAAATGGTGAGTTGTTTTGGGCATCCGGAAGTGCTTCTGTGGAAGAAATTGAGTCGGAAAATATAGTGGGTGCAACTTGCCTGGCGATGAAGAGAGCGATGTCTCATGTATCAACTCTCTCCCGGGGGATTTGGAAACCATTGCATAAAGCGGAGGGTGAATTATTTATTTCGGAAGTTAATTCAGTTGAAAATTCCTGGATTGTCAGCGTTGACGGTCGACCGATGAAAAAATTACCTTTTCGACACGAGGGAATTATTAAAGGAGACTCAATTTCTTTGGCTATTGCGATGGGTTCCCTTGTCGCTAAGGTAACTCGTGATCGGTTAATGAGAAAGTTTTCATTAGAATTCCCCCTTTATGATTTTTCTTCGAATAAAGGATATGGATCGCCGAAACACATTCTTGCATTGAAAGAAAACGGTCCAAGTATTCACCATCGACCAAAATTCCTTCGTAATTTACTAGATTCAGAGGATAAGAATAAAACAATCACGGGAGATATGCAAAGTCGGTTGAGTTTCTCTTAAAAAAAAGATATTTTTAGATATATATGATTTTATTGGGTGTTAATATTGACCATGTGGCTACTTTGCGTCAGGCACGTTATCGGGATGAGGCAGAAACTTTTGGGGGGTTTATAGAACCAGATCCTGCTGCCATGGCTTGGTTGGCGGAAGATGCCGGTGCTGATGGAATAACCATGCATGTGCGTGAGGATCGTCGGCATGTGCAAGTCGAGGATGTCCAACGTTATCAGGAAAAAATGAAAACGCGTTTGAATTTGGAAACTTCAATGTCATTGGAAATGGTTCAATTGGCCCAAGAGATTCGCCCGGAAAGTGTCTGTCTCGTACCTGAAAATCGGAAGGAAGTTACAACAGAGGGCGGGTTGGATGTGCGAGGAAACATGGAAAGAGCAAGTGAGGTTGTTCGTGAGCTCGTCCAGAATGGGATCCCAGTAAGTATGTTCATTGATCCAGACCCAGATCAGTTGGAGGCGAGTGCAGAGATTGGGGCTCCATGGGTAGAGTTACACACAGGGAGCTTTGCTCGGGCTTGGTATGATTCTGAGAGTAGACAGCGCGAACTTGATGTTTTGAGTGAGGGTATGAGGATCGGGACGGAACTTGGTTTGCGGGTAAACGCTGGACACGGGATTAATTATGAAAATGTTGAAGGTGCGAGAAAGCTTGCTTCTATTTATGAATTTAATATTGGCCATAGTATTATTTCCCGATCATTAACTACGGGCCTGGTTGAATCAGTTCAAAAAATGAAATCACTTCTAAACGAATGACATCGTTGCCTGAAATTCCAGCGGGTACTAATGTTATGGGCGTGGGGCTCGACTCTATTGAGGTTTCTAGAATTAAAGATTCTTTAGATAGACATGGACAGCATTTTTTGAATAAAATATTCAGTGTTGGGGAACAGGCATATTGTAATGAGAAGTCCGATCCAGCTCCTTTTTATGCGGTCCGATTCGCGGTTAAGGAGGCTATGGCCAAAGCTTTTAGAACAGGCATGGGAAAGGATTTTGGATGGTTGGATTCGGAGGTTGTGCATGGAGCTTCGGGTGAACCTTTTGTTCAACTGAGTCAGTCTGGTGAAGCGATGCTTAAGAAAATTGGAGCCACCAAAGTTCTGGTCAGTTTAACCCATTTATCCACGGTGGCTTCTGCCATTGTAATCTTGGTTTCTACATGAACGACTTATTGATCGATCCTATTCTTAGTTGTGAAGAAGCCCGTGCTTTGGAAGCAGAACTTTTGGGTGGTAACGAAGAGAATGAGTGGCAAGCCATGAATCGAGTCGGTGAAGCCCTTGGGGACAGCTTGTTACGTGACATGCGTGAGCTACGAACGATCCCGCATCGTCCTAGAATTCTTGTTTTTGTGGGTAAGGGGCACAATGGTGGTGATGCACTTATTGCCACTAAGCGTTTGCTCAAAACAATACCCACAGCTCGAGCTGTTGTTTGGCCATTGTGTTCTTGGGATGAATGCCGTCCTTTATGCCGACGAGCGTATGAGGAAATGATTGAATTGGTGGGCAAACGAGTGGAGGAAGTGGGTAGATTATCTAGTTTTGTTGAACACCAGGAAATCGAATCCGCTTTAGAACTATTGTTTGAAAAAGAAGGATTTGCTGCTTCCATTGATGGATTGCTTGGCATGCAGTCAAAACTACCGCTTTCTTCCGTACTCAAGAATTTTGTATCTGCCATTAATAAAATCGTTCAAATCGGAGTTCGGGTAGCTGTCGATATTCCAACTGGAGTAGGGGAAGAATCGACGAGCGAAGAGGCATTACGGGCAGATTTTACCTACGCCACTGGGATTGCAAAAACACCTATTTTTATTGAAGAAAACCAAAAGTGGACCGGTCGTTTGCGTTACTTGGATGTGGGCTTCTTTACTCATTTAGACAATAGTGAAAACAAGGATTTAAGAGCCGGTGTTTTGTGTAATTCCGCTTTGAAAAATTTGCGTAAATTGAGAGCTGTTTATTCAGATAAGCGATCAAATGGCCATCTTTTTCTTTTGGCTGGTTCCAGGGAATTGGGAGGTGCTGCGATGATGGCCGCACAAGCCGCACTTAAATCGGGAGTTGGATTGCTTACTGTTGGAATTCCTGAGTCCTTACATTCGTCTTTTGTTGCACAGCGACCTGAAGCTATGTGGGTCTCCTTACCTGAAACTCCTCAAGGCGGCCTGGCTCTTGAAGGGCTTGGGAAAATTCGTCAGTTTCTAGCCAAGTCAACCGCTCTTGCCATTGGACCAGGAATCGGTTTGGAAGCTGAAACTCATTCTTTAGTCAGAGAGATTTTGAATATTTGGAAAGGACCGGCCATTTTGGATGCAGATGCATTGCGGGCAGAAATTCTAGAAAAAGTTCCCTCTCCCGAACGATTAATCCTAACTCCTCATGCTGGGGAATTTGATCGTTTAGGTGGTTCCGAACCGGTTGAGGAGTATTGCACCAAAACGGGTTCGACCGTTGTTTTAAAAGGAGCCCATTCTCAAATTGTTTCAACTAGTAGATGGGCATATTCTTTAACGGGTAGTTCAATGCTAGCTCGGGCTGGAAGTGGTGATTTGTTGACGGGAATTATTGGTTCCTTGCTTGCCAAGTCAGAGTACGATCTTTTCTCTGCTGCTGCACTTGCTGTCTTATGGCATGGGCGGGCCGCTGAGGTGTTAGCTCGTCAGCACGGACAGGAGGCAGTATATGTAACCGACTTACTTGACTATTTATCTTTTGCTATACGAAATGACTTCTAATCAACCATCTCTTCTTGTTCTTGCCGCTGGTATGGGTTCCCGTTACGGAGGACTAAAACAACTTGATCCGGTTGGTCCCAATGGTGAGACTATCATGGATTACTCCATACATGATGCACAAAAGGCCGGATTCAGCCGGGTTGTTTTTTTGATCCGTGAAGAAATTTACGAAATTTTTAAAGAGCAAATTGGTTCAAAATATATGGAAACAATCGAGGTAAGTTATGCATTTCAGGAAAAAAATGATTTGCCTGACGGATATAATTGTCCAAAAAATCGAGAAAAGCCATGGGGGACCGGTCACGCAGTCTGGTCGGCAAGGAATGAATTAGGCGATTCTCCCTTTGCGGTAATTAATGCTGATGATTTTTATGGAGCCGAAACTTTTGAAGCTCTTTACCATCAATTCTCTGACTTTTCCTCATCTTCTTCGATAAATCAATTACCATGTGCCATGATCGGATTTCGTCTTTCCGAGACTATTTCCGAATACGGAACGGTTTCCCGGGGGATTTGTAAAACAGAGGATGGATTTCTTAAAAATGTTGAAGAATGGACCGGTATTCAGGGAAGTCCTATTATTGGAATAAACAGTGAGGGAGAAGATGGAAAATTATCAGGTGAAGAATTAGTCTCTATGAATGTATGGGCCTTTCCCTTCGGCGTTTTTGAATTTTTAGAAAAGAGCTTCGTACAATTTTTGGACTCTCTTTCCGATCCGGCGAAGGAGGAATTTTATTTGCCCTTTGCCGTGGATCAATGGATTAAGCAGGAAATTGCACAGGTGCAGGTTCGAGAAGCCAAATGCCGTTGGATGGGGGTAACTTACAAAGAAGATAAACCACGAGTTCAGGAATCTATCAAGAAACTGGTTGATGAGGGACTGTATACGAGCCCCCTCTCTATTTGCTGATCAAGGACTTACCACTGAATGTAGGCCCGGGTATTGTAGTCCCAGAAAGTGGGCTGGTTTCCCTTCATTCCAAAATAATAAACCCATCGGGCATCATTATTTACCCACATATAGGGCCAAACATCCTTTCTTGACCAAGTCCATTTAAAATTCTCATTCCATACCCATACCCCGTTACCATCCAGAGGACCGTGGTAGAGCCAGCCAAGTTCCTGATGGAAGATCCAATTTGCATTTCCGTGCATAAATGATCCAAACCATTCTGAACGGTACCATTTTCCACCCATTGGACTGCCGTCAAAAGGAGCAATGTAATTTTCTTTAATTTTTATCCGTCTGACCGAGCCGTAATTTATTCCAGCGGAATTCTGGGCAAATGCACGGATGTAATAAGTTTTTCCAGGTATTAAATTATTAATCTGAGCGGTGAATTGATTCCCCTCTCTTTTTCCATCAATCATTCTGGTTGATGGATCGGCAAAGCGAACAAGGATTTTTTGGGATACCCAAAACCCAAGTCTTGTGATGGTATCTCCCCCGTTATCCATAATCTGAGCAAATCCGGTTGCACCCTTTTCATTAACAACCGGAGGGAGGGTTAGGATTCCGGGTAATCTAGCATTAACAATAGGAGTATCTGCTTTTTGGGGATTTGTATTTGCACTAACTTCCTGCCCGTCTGAAATTCCATCCCCATCGGTGTCAGATTTGAGTGGATCGGTTCCCAACTGGCTTTCCTCAAAATCGGTTAAACCATCTCCGTCTGAATCTGGCTTATTAATATTCGTACCCGTGGAGAGCTCGATTTGATCACTCAATCCATCCCCGTCCTGATCAAGAGGAGCCATTTTGATCTGGCCGATAAAACCGGACATATTTTTAAAATCAGGTAGATTTTTCACGGATAATCCACCAAAAGGTTCAACGGCAGAAAAATTTGAATAACTTTGCGAAACCGCTTTTCCAGCAAGAGGTGCAAAGGAATCCGCATCAATTGAATAAGTAGCGGATGGTGTTTGTGCACCTAGAATAAGGAACGTGGAAAAAAGGATAAAAAATGGGTAGATGTTCCTTACTTTCATAATTCTTTAATGTATCAAATTATCCTAGGAATCAATTATACTTATAGCAAGGGTTAGTTTAATGGTTTAAAGTTCACTAAAATCGAATTTCCATAATTCTTGTCCATGAATTCCATCATGTGCATGGAAATATAAACTGCCGTTCATTTCCGTAAACCAATTTGGAGATGAACTATTTATTCCTGGATATAGATCCTTACAAAGTTTGGTACCAGAACTAGTACCATCTGATTTCCACAATTCTTGTCCATGAATTCCATCATGCGCAGAAAAGTAAATGCTTCCGTTTGCTTCGATTAAATTCCAAGGCCCTGAACCTTCTACTCCAGGTCTTATGTCTTTAACTAAAGCGGTTCCATTTGCTGTTCCATCCGTTTGCCAAAGTTCAGTGCCGTGTAATTGATCTCGTGCACGAAAGTAAAGTTTTTGATTAAAAACAACTCCCTGCCTTGGATCAGAGCCAGTAATTCCTAAACATATTTCTTTTACCATGGTTGTTCCATTAGTCGTTCCATCAGTCTTCCACAATTCATGTCCATGGATTCCATCATTTGCTCTGAAATATATCTCGTTATTGTATTCAACAAAATCAATAGGGTGTGAATTAGATGAACCGGGATGAATATCTTTTACCATTACAGTACCGTTTGCAGTACCGTCTGTTTTCCAGAGCTCAACCCCGTTAACTCCTTCATTTGCTTGAAAGTAAATAGTTCCATTGAACTCTAGTCCGTATAATGGATTGGAACCTAGGATGCCCGGTCTGATATCCTTTACCAATGTTGTGCCATTTGATGTGCCGTCGGTTTTCCAAAGTTCCAAACCGTGAGTATTTTCATCAGCACGGAAAAATAATTCATTGTTTAAAACACCGAGTGGATATGGTCTGGAATGATTGGTACTGGCATTGATATCTTTCACCATAACTGTTCCATTCGCAGTACCATCGGTTTTCCAAAGTTCTGAGCCATGTGTATGATCATTTGCACTAAAAAATAAAGTTCCATTAACTTCCTTGAAATGACTAGGACTTGAGGAAGTAGGACCAGTTATTATGTCTTTTAGAAGATATGTGCCTGCTTCTGTTCCATTTGAAACCCACAACTCATTACCATATATGCCATCATTCCCTCTGAAGTATAAGAGACCGTTATATAATTTAAAATAGCTAGGCCATGAATTCGGAGCACCTGTATGAATATCCTTGAGCATTCCATTAATACCATAGTGTGGAGAAGTACCAAGGTGTGTCCATCGCCCCTGATTGGAAATTAATTCGACTGTGCTTTTGGCTAGTGCCCAATCAGAATCTGTATTGTCGGAGGAGTTAAAGTTTAGTTTTATTGGACTTTTCGATGGAACAATCCGAATTTGCCTGCCGTCATTGTTTTGGGCAGGCGGGAGATTTATGGATATGGTCCTGTTTATATCAAGAGTAGCAAAAACAGTATCCTGATTGGTTAAGTTCAAATCATCAGAAATAGTCGTCGTTTGTTCGGGCTGGAGGGTGGAACGCAGTCCGCTATCAAGCATATTTAGGGAAATGGCCCCATTAGGAATATTGGCATGTTCCGCAGATAGCGCGTATGGCACGGATGCGAGCGGGCGGTCAGGAGTGAGTTGTTGGAATCCATTGGTTCCATCGTTGAACCATACCCGTAAGACTAGATCATTATGACTGGAAAATATATCCGGATTAATTGGTGCCATTCCGTTGATCGCCTGATTACCAAGAAGGATGGAATACAACCCACCATTTACCTGTACAGCTACATGACCATTGGGTTCGGAACCAGATGAACTGGTTCCATCATTACTCCAAACTGTAGTGACAGAATTTGCACTGCCGTGAACCATTGCAAATTTAAACAGACCGGAACCCGTGAAAGGGGATCCATTGACCGATACCTGTCCAGCATAATTAATAATCGGGGGAGCACTCCAAATAAAACCCTGGGCAAGGAATAAAAAGAGAACGGAACTTATAATTGGCTTTAGTAATTTCATCATAATCATGGGCTGTCTTGTATTACTTCATGAATAGTTCTTAACTTATGAAATATATTCAAGCGAAAAAATGCCATGCATATTAGTTAAAAGTACACGGGATTCTCCCGCACGAACTTAAAAAAATTAAGAATTCAAGAAATAATTTACCAGATAAACAAGGACTGGTCTGAAAAATTCCAAAAGGTGGGTTGGATTGAGTTGGACTCGTAAAAGTAGAGCCAATTAGCTTGATCGTTTATCCAGAGGTAGGGCCAGATATCACTTCTTGTCCAAGACCATTTAGTTTTTTCACTCCATAACCATATACCATTTCCATTAGCCGGACCATGATAAAGCCAGCCAAGTTGATTATGGAAAATCCAATTTCCATAGCCGTGCATAAAAGCACCAAACCATTCTGATTGATACCAGTTTCCTCCCACTGAGGATCCATCGAATGGAGCGTTGTAGATATTTTCTACTTTAATTCTTCTAACAGATCCATATTGAAGCCCTGCCGCATTTTCAGCAAATGCACGAATGTAATAAGTTTTTCCGGGAGTTAATCTATTAATTTGAGCGTTAAAAAATATACCATCCCTTTTGGCAGAGATTATGCGTGCCGATTCATCTAAATTGCTGACCAGTATTTTTTCAGAAATCCGGAACCCGATTCGAAAAGGCGGGTCCCCCCCGTCATCCATTATTTTTGCAATTGCTAATACCGAATCATGGGACACCTTTGGTCGAAGGGTTAATATTCCGGGAACCTGAATTTGACTTAATTCACGAACCAGAATTACGGAAAGCTTCCGGTTCGATCTTGGCTCCAGTCCAAGTCCGTTTTCTGTGAGTACGATGTTTGCATATCTAATCCAAAAATAAGGATGATGAAAAACTCGATTGTTATTACCGGTAACCCAAGCCGCCCGTTTGCCAACATAGTTTTTGGTTTCAACTTGGTTTCGTAATAATGATCCAGCAAGAAATTTGTTTAGCTCAATTTGAGTTGGGTCAAGATGGGGTAGGGTAGCACCTTTCGCTTGAGCTAACGCCCAGGCTTCCTCCAAACTCATTGGTTCTTTGACCACTTCGTAAACTTTTCCGTCCGGTCCCAGATTAGGGCTTTGTCTTAATGAATTCCCAGGGAAATCATTGGCATCTTCCGGTGAGGTAAATGCGATAACCTCCTCTTTATCTGAAAAGCCGTCTTTGTCTGTATCAGCATGAAGTGGGCTAGTCCCAATTAACATTTCAGTTTTATCGGATAACTGATCACCATCTGAATCGGGATTGAGTGGGTCGGTCTTTAGCATGATTTCTTCACCGTCAAGTAAACCATCCGAGTCCGTGTCTGGATTATTTGGATCCGTACCAGCAATGATTTCATTTTCATTTTCAAGCTCGTCTCCATCGATATCTGAATCGAATGCATCTTCAAATCCATCTTCGTCCAAGTCTTCAATCACATTACTTACTTCGATATAAATCACATGAAATGTCGTCGAATTAAACTCATCCTTCGCCGAAAAAGAAAGCGAGTAATTCGTCTGGTTTGATTCAAAATCAAAAACCTGAGCTGAACGAACAGATTGATTCATATCATATACAAAGGCGGAACTTGGTGATTCCATCACTACAGGAATGCTTTGATTATTATCCGGATCGTAAGCTGAGATATTTCCGATCAAAGTAGCAGGAGGTTCATTTTCAGCGATAGAAAAAGATTGATTTTGCTCAAATACTGGCGGGGTATTAGCTAAGGAGTTGGAGTCTCTGGGGTTTGAGCCGTATGCAATTTCCGCGAGGTCGCTAAACCCGTCATCGTCGTCATCAGAGTCATAATGATCCTCCATTCCATCACCATCCAAATCTTCAATTACATTAGTAAGAACAACTGTAAATTTCCGCTCTACTGAAGCGTTATACTCATCTTTGGCTTGTACCCGAATCGAATAGGTCGAGTGATTGACCTCGTAGTCAAAAGTGGTAGCGGACTTCAGAGTACCGTTAGTCAGGAGCATAAAAAAGGAATTATTTCCGTCCCCTGATCCACTCACGAGATGGTAAGTTAAAAGAGCGTTGTTATCGGGGTCCGTCGCATTAAAGTAGCCTACTATCGTACCGACTGGTTTGTTCTCAGCGATGGTTAGGAGCGTGGTCGAATTAAGGTCACTTGGACTTGTATTCGCTAGTGAATTCGGGTCTCTTGGGTCAGAGCCGTATGTAATTTCCTCCGCGTCGGAAAATCCGTCCCCATCATCGTCACTGTCATAATAATCCTCAATTCCGTCCCCGTCGAGATCCTCGATAATATTGTTTAGTATAATCGAAAAATTATCCTCCATTGTCGCGTTATGCTCATCCCTTACCTGAACGCGGATGCCATAACTTGTTGCATTAGTCTCATAATCAAAAGGGACGGCTGTTTTGAGGGTACCGTTCGAATCCAAAGCGAAAATAGAATTATTTCCGTCCCCTGATCCACTCACGAGATGGTAAGTTAAAAGAGCGTTGTTATCGGGGTCTGTCGCATGAAAGTAGCCTACTATCGAGCCAATTGGTTTATTCTCGGCAATAGTTAGGGGGGGCGTCGAATTTAGATCAAAGGGAGGTTGGTTACTAGTTTCACCAAAAAATTCTGAAATTGAAGTGGTTCCAATAATGACTGAAAGTAACTCTCCATGAATTTGCTTTTTGGGGGAAATATAGGAAAGGATACCAGTTGGATTATTCCGAACTATTTTGTAAGGGGAAATAGTCATTTCATCCTGAACTACATTGTTTGGATTTGCTGCACCAATCTTTCTCCAACCACCTCCTGAAATCATAACTTGCGGTGCATGCAAATATCCAGCACCTCTCGAATTTCCTGTTCCCGAGAAATCAAAACCGATTATACTGCCTCCAGAAACAATTGCGGTTGCAACCGCCATTGAAGTGCTTCCACCACCAAGGAAATAAGCCTTGGCATTTTGATTATATCCATTTCCTCCTTGACCAGTAGACCAAGTTCTCGGTCCGGTACTTACAAAATTTACATCTCTTCTTTTTCTTACGACAACAGTAGAACTAGTTGGTCTCGCGACAATTTTATGAGTTCCAATTAGACCTGAAAATATTTTTACTCCACTTCCGTTTGAAACTTCGATTCCATTAACATCAAGTTCTTTATCCCCGTTATCATTTAGTTTATTTCCAAAAACACCCTGAAGTGTTATATCAAAACCGACAAGTGGAGCTGTACCACTAAGAGTCACACGGGTGTAATTACTTTCATTATGGTCAACAGATAACCCTCCCGATGCTGTACAGCTTTGTAGATCATAGATTAAACCGTTGGCCAACGAGATATCAGATTCAGCCAGTCCATTGCCGCCAGCCGAACCGGCACGAGCTGTTGCTGTTGCTATTGTTGTTACACCATCATTAACCCCAGATTTGTAATAAAAATCGGACCAAACTGCTCCATTTAGTATCGATATTTTGTCCGAATTTATATCTGTATCTCCAATGCCTGTTCGGAATTTCGATGAATTTGTCCCCAATTCATTGGATGGAATAAGTTGCCCAAGAGTTTTCGTAATTGGATTTTGTATTAGTTGATTAGAGTTTTCTGGAATAGTAAATTGAGTATGACTACCCAAATTGATTTTTGTATTAAAAATGGAGCCCCCGGGACTTTTTTTAGCTATAAGTAGGGATTCGTTAGGATAGACAACTAGGTCTTTCATCAACCCTGCACCTATGGAATTCTTATTATACCATCCCTCCAAATAAGATCCAACGGCTGGTGAGAGAAAGAAATAAGTACTATACGCCTGAGTTGTTTTATTCCAAAGATAGACCAAATCCGCTTCGTTGGGAACTCCACCGGTAAGGGGGATCTCATTGGCAGTAGTTCCAAAAATTGATCCGAGGGTATTTGCCGGCATGATTTCCACGGAATAATCATCTTGTAAAAGATTTTGAAGTGATTCTCCAGGCGCTAACCTCGATAGGTCCAGCGTCAGCCGGGTTGCATTATTATCCGTGATCAGGAAAATCCGTCCCTCATTACTATCT
>JABGWU010000118.1 GCA_018645475.1 Opitutia bacterium | reverse complement strand
CATGAGGCCAGTGAATTCTTCTGTCTGAAAACCCTGATAGTTCTGGGATATACTGCCTGATAAAACGACCATCAGGATCAAAATTTTTTGACTGAGTGATTGGGTTAAAAATTCGGAAATAAGGTTGGGCCGGTGTTTAGTTTAAAATTTATATTCCATGTTTAACCTAATAAAATTATTTTGATCCCATCGCCCAAACTTTGTGTCCTTACCTCAATGAAATACTCTACGTTCTAATTGAAGCGTCAAGTTGTCTCTATAGGAATGTTCTATTAAACCGACAAATAAATTTACAACTTGCCTTAGTTCATAATATAGTCAGTAAAGTATTATCAAGATAACATGATAAGTTATTAATACGATGAGAAGAGAAGACAGGATGATGTGAACCCAAAGCCATTGCCTTAAAACCCACTGCAAGCTTCGGTGCACATCCAGTTGTTGTTTTTCAATATAGGTATCTTGAATTTTTAAAAGAATTTTTCTTTCAGTGTCATTGAGAAATAGAGCTACTTTATCGAACTTGTGAAGTTTTTCCGAAAGTCCGGCAGTTATGCTAAAAAAATACAGGGAGCGTGGCTCAGTTTTCTCAAAAAAAGGGAAGATTTCATGCTCGCAAAACCCCACTAGTATTTTTGAAAAATGTCTATTATCCAGAACAAGAACCAGTGAAGTTTTTAATTGATCTCGCATCTCCTTTACAATATCAGGGATTTTTTCGTACACAGCTTCTACGTTTAAATCCCCTAGACGAATAGGAATCACCTTCTGCAAAAAAATCCCAACCAACCCCATGAAGATAGAAAAAACGAACAAGTAATACAAACCATTGGATAATAAACCGATCGGCAATTTGAAGTTGACATGAAACATTAGGAACAAGAGAGCCGCTAATCCAGAATATATATGTAGGAGCATCCAGAATCGTCCCCGACCCAAAGCAATAAAAGGTGATAATATCTTTTTGATTTTAAATCCAGCAGTAATCATTATCAAAATAATCATCGACAGGCCTGTCATTTTTTTTTCTGTTTCAAAATCAAGTCGTGGGCTTACGATCAGATAAGCTGAGAGCATTATTGCAATCAGGGCCATACCGGTAATCCAGCAGGCGTGCCCCGGTTGAGTTTTCCTCATTGTCGAGGTGACGAAAAGAATCACAAACAATGCTGTTCCCGCAATAAAATATCCGATATTGAGATCAAACACCTTTATAGCATTCACCCAGGCGAATACGGCAAGCAGGAGTGCTAACCCTAATACCCATATTTTCACTTTCTGAAAATCTGAGAATACCGGAGAACCTGTTAACAAACTACGAACCCAGGGAGTCAGGTTTTTCGACCCTTTGCTAGCCATACAATTTTGCTCTGCTCTAGACATAATATTATTGAGTCGTTGAATTAAAAATTTCATCAAATGTCAGTCGTTTCATTGCATCATGTGGACAACTTCTCACGCAGGCAGGATCTCCTGTTTCTACACACAAATCGCATTTCATGGCTTTCAAAATGGGTTTAGGGTTAGATGGGTTACTTTTGTATTCTATTTCCCCCGATGGATCCACCCCCTCAGCAATGGGCAGGGAAACTATATTGTCATAAATGCAATTCGTCTCACACATGGTGCAGCCAACGCAGGTATCTAGATTGATTAAAACCTCTCCTTTTTCTTTGGACCGATGCAATGCTCCGCTCGGACAACCATCCATGCACAAAGGATCGACACAGTGCATGCAGGAGTGGGGAAACATGATATTGCCAATTTTTTTTCCTTCTCTAGCGAAACGAGGATACCCATCGTGAGCGGTTGCGCAGGCGGTCACACAATCATCGCATCGGGTGCAACGATCCAGATTGATGACCATTATACTTTGGCCATTAACCAATTGGTGGTCGACTCCAAAACTGAGAAGAGAAAGACTTCCTACCTGCAATTCCATCCCTTCCGAGCTCTTTTTCCTTTTGCGGGCTGTCTGGGTTATTATCTCTCTGGGCGCATCCAGTTCCAATAATTTATCGAAAAGCGACTGCTTCAGTCCAAGCAACTGAACATTATTGATCGCTGTGACCGAACTGGAGATTTTTCCATCACTCATTAATTCCATTTCTCCAAAAAAATCACCCTTTTTCAATGCATGAAAATTAAAATCCTGAGTTTGGATTCTCATAGATAATTTAACAAAACCGGAGAGTATAATAAAAAATTCCCTGTTATCATCACCTTCAACCAAAATCGGCTCCAAAGGTTTGTAAGTATAAAAATTCGCATTTAAAGTGATTTCATCAACGAATTCTTTGTCGCATTGCGAAAACAATGGGTCAGCCTTTAAGAATTGAGCAAGGCTTCTTTGACGGAAACGGTCTTCAATAAATTCTTTAAATT
>JABGWU010000117.1 GCA_018645475.1 Opitutia bacterium | reverse complement strand
AGAAATGGTGGAAGGATCAATCTCTGCTTTTTTCCCTGCTACTGCTCTTCAACTTCACGAACGAGTAACGGTGATTGTGGATGAACCCGCGGCATCCAAGCTACAACTTAAAGGATATTATAAGTTTGTTGGTAAATTACAAGACGACTTGATCAAAAAACACAGACCTTCAGATTGGATTTCCCGATAAAACTATGAATGATTCCACCAAAATTCGTGTACTTGTTGTGGGTGCTGGTAATATGGGGCGTTCTCATGCCCTAGCCTACGCATCTATTCCAGAGTTTGAGATTGCAGCAATTTGTACTCGTAGAGAGGAATCGAGGGCAAGTCTTATGGCTGAGCTGCCCGATGGAACCCCTCAATGCAACGATTACGAAAAAGCTCTGATCGAACTTAAACCCGATGCAGTCTGTATTTCAACCTATCCTGACACTCATTATCCCTTCTGTAAATTGGCTCTTGAAGCAGGTTGTCATGTGTTTACTGAAAAACCATTGGCTGAAAGTGCGGAGCAGTGTCGTGAGCTCGTTGAATTAGCCCGATCAAAAGGAAAAACCCTTGCGGTGGGCTATATTCTACGCCAGCACCCTAGCTGGATTAAATTTGTAGAGGTAGCAAAAACATTGGGTAAACCCCTGGTTATGCGTATGAACTTGAACCAGCAGTCTTATGGGAAAAATTGGGAGACTCATAAAAGCCTGCTCTCCTCTATTTCCCCCATTGTGGACTGCGGAGTACATTATGTTGATGTCATGTGTCAAATGACGGAGTCCCGCCCTACCCGAGTTTCCGGTCTTGGCACTCAACTCACCGATGAATTACCTGCTGGTAAAATAAACTATGGCCACCTGCAAGTCACCTTTAATGACGGAAGTGTTGGTTGGTACGAAGCGGGTTGGGGACCCATGATGAGTGAAACCGCGTTTTTCATCAAAGATGTGGTCGGACCACTTGGGAGTGCATCGATCGTGGCGACGGATGCTGGAGCACGAGGAAAGTCATCATCCGTGGATGCACACACTCAAACCGAGCGCATACTTGTACATCGAAGTAAAAAAGGAACAAATGGAGAACTTGAACCTGCGGACGAGTACATAGATCTCGACGATGAACCAGACCACGACGAACTCTGTCGCCGAGAACAACTTTTCTTTCTTGATGGAATTTTAGGAAAAGCCGATTTAACTGAGCATCAGAATAGTGCTATCCGGGCCAGTGAGATCGTACTTGCTGCAGATCAATCCTTCAGAAATGGAGAGACAATCAAACTGTAAGTTTTCCAACTTACGAATAACGCGAACATTATCCGGATTATAGAATGATATCAGAACAGACTCGGAAGCGTCTAAAAAACCAATCTGAAATCCTGCGGACGATTCGAAGAAAAGGTTCAACCAGTCGTTCTTTCATCAGTACATCCTGCGGGATCCGCAAAGCAAGTGTTACCAATATATGCAGGGATTTAGTTGATCGCGGATCCCTGAATGAAAAGACACCTGGATTTTACCGTTCCGAGATCGAATTATCTTCCGAGTACTGGAGATCATTGGCAATTTTTATAGGTTCAGAGGAAATCTTAGCCACGATTGTGGATCATAATGGAAAGTCCTATGAGGAATGGACTCAAAAAATGGAGAATCAGAAAAGTCCGGAATCAATTGTTTCCCTGATCGTAAAATTAATAAATAAAGCCTCGAAATTTAAAAAAAACTTTGTGGGAATTGGGATCAGTGTACCCGGAATCATAAATGCAGAAAAAGGGATATGCCTATCAGCCGTTAATTTGGGGAGATGGCATGACTTCCCGCTTGTGGCAGAAATTACGAAAAGACTACCCGAGGATTCTCCGAAGATTGTCATAGAAAATGATGCAAACGCAGAACTGATGGGAAATCATTGGTTTGGAGGCTTTGAAGAAACACTCGATAATTCCCTCTATATTTCCCTCGGTGAAGGAATTGGTTGCGCTCAACTTTTGGAAGGAAAAATTGTAAGAGGTCGCCATTTTTCTGCTGGAGAAGTCGGATGCCTGCCTTCAGGAAACGAAAAGAGACCCTGTTCATGTGGAAAAATGGACTGTCTTCAAACTTATTGTGGGGAAATGGGCATCATAGAATCGGTTAATCGCAACAGCCAATCCCCAACTAGTCATTCCATTAGCGAACTTTGCCAGTTGGCAAAAAATGACCCAGCAATAAAAAAGCAACTTGATTATTCGTACCAGCCTTTAGTTCAGCAGATATGTACAATGGTTGCATTGACAGATCCCGCTTACATCGTAGTCGGGTGCTCTGAGTCGAACATGGATGTTATTGTTCCAAAAATCTTAGCTGCTGGCTTAAAAGAGCAATTGAGATGGGCAGACAATGAACATATCCCAGTTCTTGCTGGATTACATCCAATAAAATCAGGGACATTAGGTGCGGCCGTCAGCGTATTTAAACAAGCTTTTCAAAATGAGCCCCAAATTCAGTATTCCTAGATTAGGTCGATTTGAGTTTTTAATTCGCCAAAACCTTATCATTGGATCAACAAACTTAAATTTTAAAAATTTACTAATCGGGAGAGAATTTTAAAAATTCCTAGAGTTCTAAATTCATAAAGTAATTTAATATTTTTCCTGTAATCTTTTTTGGGGAAAATCAAACTTCATGTGCCATTTTTAATCATGGTTAGTAAATAAAATATTTTATATAAACAAGATATTTTATGCGAACCAACAATATCGCAAATAGAGAAATTTTAAACGCAATATAGGGTTTCAAAATAAACCCTTTTATTTTATGATGAACATGATTAAACTCATTTCTACTTTCCTGCCACATGATTGATTTTAAAACACATTCACCCCTTCTTTTTCTCACTTTATTTTTAGGTCCATTTCTCGAAGCAACTACTCCCGTCGACTTTACGAACGAGGTCCGACCAATCCTATCGGAGTATTGCTTTCATTGTCATGGTCCAGATAAAGGAAAGAGAGAAGCTAAACTTCGACTCGATATTTCGGAAGGAGCATTGAGAGATCTGGGAGGATATTCAGCCGTTATTCCTGGGAAACCCGAGGATAGCGAGCTGGTCTTTCGCCTGCACAGCGAGGATGCAGAGGAAATAATGCCTCCGCCCGAAACCGGAAAAACCCTGACCAAAAAGCAAAAGAGAATCCTTGAAGATTGGATTCGACAGGGAGCGGAATATGAAGAACATTGGTCTTTTCTTCCGATTGATAGCCCCTCTATTCCGACTAAGTCCACCAAAACTAAATCCAAGCATCCGGTGGATCGTTTCTTGGCAAAGAGACTAGAATCAGAGGCTTATTCCTTTGCTCAACCGACGGAAAAGAAGACGCTACTTCGTCGCCTGTATTTTGACTTACTTGGCATGCCCCCTACCCTGAAAGAAGCCAATCAATTTTTAAAAGACAACAGCGATAACGCGTACGATCAATTAATTGAACGCTTGCTATCAGATCCAAGATTTGGTGAACGCATGGCGGTACACTGGTTGGATCTTGTTCGCTACTCCGATACCATCGGTTATCATAGTGATAATTTTATGGAAGTCTCCGCATATCGAGACTATGTCATTGATGCCTTCAATGAAAATATGAGCTACGATCAATTCGTAATTGAAAACCTCGCCGGTGATCTAATCCCCGAATCAAGCAAACGTCAAAAAATTGCTTCGGGCTACAATCGTCTTCTTCAAACCACACGAGAAGGAGGTGCCCAGGCTGCTGAATATACAGCCATTTACCAAGCTGATCGGGTTCGAAACTTTGGTGTTGTTTGGTTGGGTGCGACCACTGGTTGTGCTCAATGCCATGATCACAAGTTCGACCCTTTTACAATAAAAGATTTTTATTCTCTCGCAGCCTTTTTTGCTGATCTTCAGGAAAAACCTGTGGGTGGAAGAAATCCTAACCTTTACCTGCCAACTCCTGAACAGGAAATGAAACTCTCAGAATTTGAACTGGATAAAAAGGAATCTGAACAAAAAAGAAACCTTCATAAACCAAAGATCCAGCAAGAAGAAAAGGAGTTAGCTAAAGAACTTAAAGAGATGCTTGCCAACTTCTCCTATTCCGAACCAAACAGAGATGAAGTTCAGAAGAAGGAAAGAATTTTCGTCGAAGATTCTGCCCCGTCTGATGCTGATCTGAATGGTGAGTGGAAACTTACAGAGAACCCTGTTTTCTCCGGATCAAAATCAATTATGCGGACTGGGCAGGGAAACAACCAGCACTACTTTATAAATTCTAAAAACCCCCATCATATTTTTTCAGAAGAAGATGAATTTTTTGCCTATGTATACTTAGACCCCAAGAATCCACCCAAGCAAATTATGCTGCAGTTTAACGACGGCAGCTGGTCGCACCGTGCTTATTGGGGCGAATCCCTTATACCCTATGGAACAGAAAATACCACTAGCCGAGTAAAAATGGGTTCCTTACCTGAGCTAGGAAAATGGGCACGCCTTTCAGTAACAGCGAAGAAAATAGGCCTAAATCCGAAAGATACAATCAATGGGATTGCCTTCACCCAGTGGGATGGAACACTTTATTGGGATAAGGTGGGAGTGCATACAAAAATTGATCCCAGGCAGGATCCTGATTTTTCACTCAAAAAATGGATATCAATTGCCAGAAATGACAAGTCATTACCTGCAAACATTCAAACTCTAGCCAAGAAAAAAGAAAATGATCGTTCGGAAACAGAAAAAAAATCCCTTTCTCACTATTTCCTAAATTTCGTTTATAAAAAAATACCGAAGAGTGCAGTGGAGCTTAGGAAAAAACTCAAAGATACAAAAAGTAAAATTGAAACCTTGGATATTGCTGTAAAAAAAGCAACCGATGCAATAAATAATTATAAAAAGACATTTCGTAGCATGCTCGTCTCTCAGACTGGCAATAAACGGGTGGTGCGAATTCTTCCTCGGGGAAATTGGCTCGATCAAAGTGGTGAAGTAGTCCAGCCGGCAATTCCAGAATTCATGGGGAAACTGGACACTAAAGATCGGAAGGCTAACCGTCTCGATCTAGCAAAATGGGTCGTAAGCAATAATAACCCCCTACCCGCCCGTGCTTTTACCAATCGCATCTGGAAAATTTTCTTCGGACACGGGCTTTCCCGTAGGCTTGAAGATCTGGGAGGTCAGGGAGAACCGCCCACACATCCTAAACTTCTAGACCATTTATCGACACAATTTCGCAACCAAGGATGGGATATAAAAAAATTAATTCGTACCCTTGTCACATCAGATGCTTACAAACAAAGTTCAGTACCTTCAGAAAAATTGGTCAAAGCGGATCCTCTCAATCGTCTATACGCCAGACAGTCCAGATTCAGACTAGATGCTGAATTTGTCCGCGACTCCGCCCTCTCCATTAGCGGGCTTCTTGTTAATGATATCGGAGGAAAAAGTGTAAAACCCTACCAGCCTGCAGGTTATTGGCAGCATTTAAATTTCCCGGCACGAAAATGGCAAGCGGGCAAAGGAGACGATCTCTATCGCAGGGGGCTCTATACCTTCCACTGTCGAAGCTTCACGCACCCTGCCATGCTTGCCTTTGATGCACCCAGTCGCGAGGAATGTGCTGCGGAAAGACCAAGGTCCAATATTCCTCAACAAGCATTGGCCCTGTTGAACGATCCAGTCTTCGTGGAAGCCGCTCGTGTATTTGCTGAAAAACTTCTTACCCATTCCAATAAAGAGGATTTAGCGAAAATTCACTATGCTTTTCAATGTGCCCTGACCCGACACCCCACAAAGGAAGAAGTCCAAGTAATGACCGAACTACTTTCCCAGCAAAGGAAACGTTATCAAGAGGATGAAGAGGCTGCTTTGTCCTTGATGAAAACAGGAGAGAAAACATACAATAAAAACCTGAGTATCTCAGAATTGGCCGCCTGGACAAGCGTATCCCGTACACTCCTCAATATGTATGAAACCACCGCCCGCTTCTAATTTTGTCCAAGCCATGAATCCAACCTTTATCAACCGACGCACTTTTCTTAACCAAGCAACTGTAGGCATAGGCTCCACTGCCCTAACCAGTATGCTGGCAGGTAATGCCATGGCGAACCCGCAAGCATGGCCCGCCAATTTACCACCTCATGCGAAACTAAGTGGTAACCCCAAAGCCAAACGTGTCATTTTTCTGAGTATGGCAGGGGGACCATCCCATTTGGAAACTTTTGACTATAAACCCAAGCTTAAGGAAATGGATGGACAGCCCATGCCGGAGTCCGTAACCCAGGGTCAACCGATCGCCCAACTGCAAGGAAAACAATTAAAGTGTTTTGGGCCTCAACTAGAATTTAAAAAATGGGGTAAATCCGGACAGTACTTCAGCACCGCGTTTCCTAAAATCGGAGGAATTGCGGACGATATCTGTATCGTTCGCTCGATGACAACCGAACAGATAAATCATGACCCCGCTCACACCTACATGAATACTGGCTCACAAATTTCCGGGCGTCCCAGTATGGGATCATGGGTGCTTTACGGTTTGGGTGCAGAAACTCAAAATCTTCCCGGATTTGTTGTCCTTACATCCGTCGGCGGTGGTCAAAATCAGCCTATCGCCACTCGCCAATGGCATAGCGGATTTCTACCCAGTAAATACCAGGGGGTTCATTTTCATAGTAAAGGAGACCCGGTTCTTTATCTTAGCAATCCTAATGGGGTTACAAACAAGGATCAAAGATCAGTTATCGATTCCGTTAATCAATTAAACAGCATCGGAAACAAGACATGGAGAGACCCCGAAATTTCCACGAAGATCAGCCAGTACGAAATGGCTTTTCGTATGCAAGCAAGTGTGCCCGGACTGATGGATGTTTCCAATGAACCAAAACATGTGCTCGATATGTACGGAGCGAAACCAGGCGACGGTTCTTTTGCCAGTAATTGCCTACTTGCCCGCCGGTTGGCAGAGCGAGATGTTCGCTTCATACATCTCTACCACCGTGGATGGGATCACCATGGGGGTGTAAAAAATGGAGTGGAAAAAACCGCGAATCTGGTGGATCAAGGATCTGCTGCTCTCGTACAGGATTTAAAACAAAGGGGAATGCTTGAAGACACCCTTGTTGTATGGGGTGGAGAATTCGGACGCACACCTATGGCTCAGGGGAATGGAAGAGATCATCACATAAAAGGCTTCTCTATCTGGATGGCTGGCGGTGGAATCAAAGGGGGAATTTCATACGGAAACACCGATGAACTTGGATATAATGCCGAGGAGAATGTAGTCCATGTTCGTGATTTTCATGCAACCATGCTTCATCAACTGGGCATTCAATCCCAATTCTTCACTCACAAGCATCAAGGATTAGACTTCAGATTAACTGGCGTTGATGACGAAGCCCATGTGATTAAAGATATCATTAGTTAATTGCCTATCCATGCAATTGATCGTTAAAGATTTTTAACGAATAAAATTCAAATTCCCAATGCGTTGATAAATAGCTCTTGTGTATTTACTATTCAGCCGTTCGTTTTAACAAATGAAAAAGCTATAATTCAGGAAGCCTTCGACTTGGTGTAACTTGCACTACAAAAATTTATTAGATTAATTGTAACCTTTTAGAGTAATAATTTGTAGCTAGTATATATCTTATTCTAAAACAAAATTATTTGGAAAGCCTTAATATGAAAAAACTTCTCCTCTTGCTCTCAACTCTTTTAATTGCGGTGACCGAAACATCTTTTGGAAATCAGCCCGACATGGAAAAAATTCCGCAAAATGCCAATTGGGTCGCCCATGTTAACATTGAAACTTTTCGTTCATCAGAGGTTGGATCGTTTGTATTGAAGGAAATTCTTAAACTCCCTCAAATGAAACAAAAACTAAACGGCTTAAAGATTGGATTTGGCGTGGATATAGATCAATTAGGTTTCGTCACTGCCTATGGATCAGGGGCAAAGAATGAAGGCGTAATCTTTGCCAAAGGTGGTTTTAATACAAAACAACTTGAAGGCTTTGCCAGTCTGAACGAAAAAGTAGAAATCAAAACAGTTAAAGGGCAAAAAATATACTCCTCACCCAAAGTGGCTTTTTCACCACTGGGTCCTGATAGTATGATTGCCGCCACCAAAGAAGAATTACTTAAAGCCGGGTTGAATGCCCGATTAGGGAATAATAAAAAACAGAAAAACAACCCTATCCTGGATCGCCTAAACGAGTTGGTAAAAAAACCTATTGCAACCATCACAGCGCAAATCCCCAAGGTGAGAAAAATGGAAAAACCACTCAAATCGATATCGCCGACCGAGCAAGCTATCATGGAAAAGCTCGACTGGGCAGGATTCGCATTAGGTGAATCCGGGGCATCAATTCAGATAGCATGTGTCATGAATACCGAAGATATTAAAACCGCCGAACATATGGAAAATATTTTAAGGGGAGTTTCGAGCCTGCTCTCCCTGAGCACAGAGATAGAGCCTCTTTTTCAAAATGACCCTAAACTGAATAAAATCATCCCCCATATCAAAACTTCAGTTTCGCGGAAAAGCCAAATCGTTGGAATGCAACTCGAAATGGATACTGCATTTCTGCTCGAAATGATTGAACAAGAAATGGCGAAAAAAAGAAAAGTTAAAGAAAATTCATCCATTCAGGAATAAAAGCTGATTACCTCCCCATAAAACTTTGCAAAACAAGGAATCTTTTTCGGACGAGGAACTTGCCATTCGTACCCAACAGGGTGGCACGGCAGATTTTGAGGAGTTGGCAAAGAGATATTGGCCCCGACTTCACCGGTTTTTATTGACCTATGGAAACGATGCATTTGCTTCTGACATTACACAGGAAACTTTACTCAGAGCTTATCAAAAAATTTCCTATTACCATTCAAAAAAGTCATTTGCGCCCTGGGTCTTTACGATTGCCCGTAACCTCGCCCTAAACTCTCTCAAAAGATCAAAAAGAAAGGCGGAGGTTACAATGGATGAAAACTTGACTGAAAGTAATCAAGTTATAGAAAATGATCATGAAATCGGAATGGTCTGGGGAAAGGCAAAACAATTCCTCTCTAAAACAGCATATGGAAGCCTTCGTTTACATTATGGGGAAGAATTAACCGTTAAAGAAGTGGCAATCATTATGGGTAAAAGTGAAATTGCGATCAAAGTCATTTTGCATCGTTCCCGTAAAAAACTTGCCGAGTATTTTAAATCCAATCCAATCAAGTTATGAGAATAAAATCCATTCTTCAAAATAAACACCGTAATGAAGCGGAAAAACAAGTCGTTGAAAAACTAAGGCATGAAGCGCATTTAGAAAAAATTTCATCATCCCAATCAAAAAAGTATGGAAACGAAGTCAGTCAATTTCTGGACTTAATAAAAGATGAGAGTAACCCGGATAGAAAAATTAAAAAAAACAATCGCAACTCTACTTTTTATCTCCCCCGTCTTGCTTTTGCCACTTTTTCTTTGTGCATTGTCTCCTTTCTAATTTTTAAAGGGTTTGAAAAACCTGAAGAAAATAAATCTATACAAGACCTATCCCTGATTGAAGACTTAGTAGAATTAGAATTTCAGCCAGATTTGGATTTTGTGAAAAATATAAACTTGGAAAACTTTACATGGGAAAAACCTTCCCTTGATCTAAATTTAATACTCATACCCATGGCAGATTTTGGGTCTCTTTTCACTGATATTGAAATCATCCCCCCATTAAATCTTTATTTTGATCCTGTTCAAAACCTGCCCAACCGGCTTACACCATCTGAATTTTGGGATTTCAAAAAAAATACAAGAGAAGAAATTAAAAACTTTAAGGATTCAATTCCCTTTTTAGAAGAGATTTATCAAACTAACCGTGAATCCTGAAGAATTGAAATTTGATTAATATGCACAAAATATCGTTGTTACGTAATAAAAAATGTCTAACGATAGATAAATGTCCGTTCTTCACAAATGCGACTTATTCTTATTTGTTTTAATTTTTTATTCATCTTCGCTTTTTTCAGTCAAAAAACCGAATGTTCTTCTGATTGTATGCGACGATCTGAATGATTACATTGAAACATTGGGTGGGCATCCTCAGACACAGACACCTAATATACGTAAGCTGATTGAGAGTGGGGTCTCTTTTACTCAGGCCCACTGCAACATTCCTATTTGCAATCCCTCAAGGGCAAGCTTTGCGACTGGAATTTATCCGCATACTTCTCAACAATTCGGCTTTGAGGATTGGGATAAGAATGAAATTCTCAACAATTCGAGGACCATGATGGATCATTTTGGAAAAAATGGTTACCATACTTTAGGAACCGGTAAAGTCATGCATAACCGGGACAGGCAGGAATGGAAGGAATTTGGACATCCATCCGACTACGGTCCCTTCCTTTTCGATGGAAAAGATAAAATCCCCAATTTAAGTGTTCCTGCTCCTTTCAGGGATGATTTTGGAATCATTGACGGAAATTTTGGACCACTGGAAAATGTCACGAATAAAAAATCATCTGATACCAGAAAAAACTTCAGCTGGATAACCGGAGGATGGAGAAAGCAGCGGGCAATGAAGTACATTTCGGATGATGACCGTGATCCAACTGGAGATGAACTCAATGCTCAATGGGCGGTTACAAGACTCAGAGAACTGGCTCAATCAAATAAGGAAAAACCATTTTTTATGGGAGTGGGCTTTGTTCGTCCGCACACTCCCTTAATTGTACCTAAAAAATACTTTGACCGATTTCCCTTGGATTCGCTTCAATTACCCAAGATCAAAAAGGGGGATGCCAAGGACACCTTCAAGCATACCGTGACCTCCAAAGAGGATGACCGGAGTGGAGACCGCGGGACCAAGATGTACGACAGTTTGGTCGCATCCTACGGGGGAGACCGTGAATTGGCACTGAAGAAATTCATACAGGCTTATTTGGCATCGATCGCTTCGGTCGATGATTTGGTGGGCGATATTCTCCAAGCACTTGAGGAAACTAGCTTGGATAAAAATACGATTATTATCTTCACCAGTGATCACGGTTGGGGAAATGGTGAGAAGGATTACCTCTATAAAAACTCCCTTTGGCAGGAAAGTACACGCGTACCTCTTATTGTACGAGCACCAGGTGTGTCCAAAGAAAACAAGGAATGCGAAAAACCTGTCTCACTGGTCGATTTATACCCCACCCTACTCGACTTGTGTGGGTTACCAGACAATACAATGAAAAATGACAAGGGTCGTCCTTTAGACGGTTTTTCAATGAAACCATTCCTTAAAGATCCAAAAAATGGGAAATGGAATGGCCCTGACTATGCAATAACTGCTCTTTACAAATGGGCACAATATTATGACCCTGCTTTTCAAAATTATTCCCTTCGCTTCAAGGATTGGCGATATGTTCGCTACGAGAATGGAAAAGAAGAGCTCTATCATACAGCTAAAGACGATCACGAATGGAACAATCTCTCTGCAGACTCCAAATATACTGGAAAACTGGAAGAATTTCGCGGACAACTTTTATCCATCATTCCTAAAAGTATACCCGAAAAAAAAGTAACCAATGAACAATGGAAAGATCATTATTTTACAAAAAATCCAAAAGCGGATTCAAACAGCGATGGAGTGCTCACCTGGCCGGAACTAAACGCTCACAAAAAACTCGTTAATCAACCCAAGGATGCCGAATATTGGAAAAATAACTATTTCAAGAAAAACCCAGTCTCTGATACCAATGGGAACGGAGAGCTTTCCTGGCCAGAATTTCATGCTCATAAAAAAAAATTATTTCATCAAAAATAAAATCAAGAAGCCTTATTCATCACTGTCATACTATTCAAATTAGTCCAACTCGTATATAATCCGTATAATTTCATTTACTAATAAAATTATGATAGATTGAGTTCAGTTACGAAAAGCGTATTGCTTTCCTTTTTATTCGGTATCACCGTTGTTTCAATTGGTTATTATTTACTTTTTGGAAAAATAAGGATCGATGGATTTTTTCGGGAGGTGAACGAAACGGTCACTACTATAGCGTCGCAAAACAATTGCTGAAGTTTTTGAACTTGAGAGCGGACGAAAAATTCTTGTTGAAGAAAGCTCAGGAAGTGGAGAAAACTTGGAAAAATTAAATCAAGGATTAGCGGATATTGCTTTATTACAAAATGACATTGTGGGAAACGAGGGTGTCCGTGCAGTTGCAAAGCTTTATTCAGAGGTACTTCATGTCATCGCACGAGAAAAAAACCTAAAAACAAGTTTTTCGAGAGCGATTAAGGTTTTTAAGATTAACTAATAGGTCTAGACATTTTGTTAAAAATTAGAAAGTGAGTAGTTGACCCTATAATTACATATATGTAACTTCATCATTTATGAATCTCCCACAATCAAGAAGAAATCATATTAAACAAATATCTGGTGCAATCTTAGCCCCTTATATTGCCTCAACTTCATGGGCCAAGTCTCCACCTAGTGAAAGAGTCCGACATGCAAGTTTCGGAGGATCAGGAATGGCGGGTACCGACCTTGGCCAAATTAAAACCCATCCTAATGTCGATTTAGTTGCAGTTGCAGAAATTGATCCAAACCGAAGAAAACAGGCCCAGGCTAGACTCAGAGATGCCAAAATTTACTCTGACTGGCGGGAAATGCTTGAAAAAGAAGGTAAAGATTTGAATTCTGTCAATGTTTCAACACCCGATCATATGCATGCAAGTATGGCTATGTCTGCTATGCAATTAGGAATTCATGTATATGGACAAAAACCACTCGCCCATGATGTATTTGAAGCTCGTCGCCTAACTGAATACGCCAAAGAAAACAAATTGGTAACCCAAATGGGTATTCAAATTCATTCTGCGAAGGAATATCGGACTGCGGTTAAATTAGTTCATGACGGAGTGATCGGAAAAATAATTGAAGCTCATTCTTTCAGCAGCAAAAGATGGGGGGATGAAAATCCTAAGCCCAATAAAAAAGACCCTATTCCGGAAGGACTTGATTGGGATGCATGGATTGGACCGGCACCTTATACTGATTATATAAGTAAATATTACCACCCAGGCCAATGGCGTAAGCGTTTGGACTATGGAACAGGGACATTTGGAGATATGGGGTGTCACATTTATGATCCAACTTTTAAGGCTTTGGGACTGACCTACCCTATTTCTCTACGTTCAGAAGGACCCAAGCCCAATAAAGATAATTGGGGATTTGATGCAGTTATTCACTATACTTTTCCAGGAAATCAATATTCGAAAAACAAGACCTTGCCCGTAACCTGGTATGACGGAACGGCACAACCACCGGCAAGAATAATTAATTTACTAGAAGGTCAAAAACGCCCAAGCCAAGGTTCAATTGTCGTAGGTACAAAAGGAGTAATGCTTATTCCCCATGTTGGTATGCCCAAGTTGTTTCCTGAAAAGAAATTTAAAGACCATAAAATAGAAATCGTAGAACAAATGCACCATTGGCACAGTTTCATTGATGCAGTTAGAGAAGTGGGTCCTCAACCATCCGCAAACTTTGATTACTCCGGTCCTCTCACAGAAACAGTTCTTCTTGGAGGTATAGCCACCCGCTTCCCGAAGCAGGAACTAATTTGGGATGCACCAAACCTAAGCTTTAAAAATAACACCGGTGCTACTCAATTGATAAAAAAGACTTACCGTAAAGGTTGGGAAGTCAAAGGACTGGGTTAATCTAGTTTTCTCCGCTTCTCAGTTCCCCCATCCACCCTCCATCTCTTGTGGGTGGAAATAGTTTCATTGTATAAGGCAGTCCAGACTCACTCTCTATATTTTGTAAGTCCTGCCATTTCTTTTGATTGGTATTAAAGTTCTCGAGCAGATACGAACCCCCATCATGAATAGTTAATTTTAGAAGTTTATATAAGTCTCGAATCACATAATCACCAAACCCGACTTGGCATCCAGGAACAGAAACAGTGTTCCGGTCACAATTCATTGAAGGTTTGAGACCAAGCTTTTTCTGAAGATCTCCTTGTGAGAAGAATTCATTCATCACCATCCCTGCCCATCTTTCACAATGTTTCCACTCTTTTCCAGGATTACTAATATCAGCACAGTGTAAAATAAAAGAACCTATCAAGGCTTTGTCTTCACTACTTAAAACATTTGAAATGTTAATCCCGGACTCATAATCATCTTTACCCGCACCAAGTCCTATTAATTTCGGATTCTCCCTGAAATTACTGAGAGCTGAAATTAAATGTTTTGAAATACCAGACACTTGATCCAATTGTTCTTTATGACGCGTTATATCAGTCCACAAAATTGACTGTTCAATCAAATTTCGGGCATTATATATTTTCTTTTTCTGCCCGTCGTCCATCCCATCTGCAATAACAAGTATTTTGTGCTTATCTAAAAGTTCTAGAACATATTTTGCTGATCTTCTTTCCTGTAAACTATCGCCACCCATTTCGTGATAATAAGGATGTTCAACTTGGATAAGAAAGGAATTGCTTACTCCCGTATGTAAAACATCGTGCCCAAGTGCAGCAAGAACAAGACTAGATCGTTCACCATCAGAAAGATAAACACCTCCACCAGATTCCAGCAGGGCATGTGTAGTGACCATAACATCCATGGCATGTGTAAATGTATGATATTCCTTGCGAATCACCGAATAATCAACTCCCTCATCCTTTTTAAAATAACCTTCCCTTAATTCCTCAAAAAATGCATGCAATGAATCAGCTTTAGGGTTGCCAGGAATTTGATAACATCCTTCATTAACGAAAAAAGAGTCAAAAACATTCAATTGTGATGCGTGTGAAATTGAAAATTGAAAGGCATCACTGGTAAAACCATAGGAATCAATTGATGAAGATGATTTTATACTCTTAAGATCAACATCATGATTGGAATTACTTTCACATGAGACTAATCCAAATAAATACAGAATAAATACAAACCTGTTTAATAAGAAGAAGTTGTATTTTATTGAATTCATAAAATTAAATAATCCGTTAATTAATAAGCACTAATCATAATGGGCAATAATATATTATTTAAAAACCCCACTCATTTGATAAATAATTTGAGCTGAATCGCGGTTAAATGCCTGCTCAAATTCAGGATAATAGTTAATAATTTCGTAAAAGAAACGGGCCGCGTCGTAATCAATCACATGGTATTTATCTTTAAGTTCCTGTTCTGTGGGAAAAATTATTTGGCGACCCACTCTAAATTCATCTATGGTAACAGGCATCGTGCTGTTCAAAGCTAAAATTCTCTTTAGGACAAGTACTCCCTTCAAAACCTCCAACGCATTTGCTCCACGGACACCAGGTGGAGAAACATTGGTTGCCAACAATATCGTATTTCGATCTGGGTCGCCCTTATTGAGCCTGCTCATTAACTCAATATAATGGGGAGCATTTTTCACACCCGCACGATAAATCTTGGCTCTTGGATGTTCAAATGGGCCAGCCGAATTCGCCTTGTGATCCGCAAAATTAAAAACCAAAGAATTATCTTGGCTTTTGGTTAATTTACCAAGTAGTAAGCTTAATAAATGAGTCTTAAATTTATTTCCAAATTTTGCTTCTTTATTTTCTTCAAAAAGAAGAATGTGATCGTCTGCGATATATTGGTGAAATTTTGATTTATGAACAATTTCCCAGATCATCCTTCGTACGATGACTTCTTCCCCGGGCACTTTTTTACCAAGATAACTAAATAATGGGGATTCATCTGGTATTTCTGGATGTCTCGCCTTGAAGGATTTTAAATCTTTTAAAATATTTTGATAAAACTCGCTCTTTGTTGCAAAGGAAAGATCAAACAAATCGTCATCTCGAATACGATATGCGTTTCGGAATAGCAAATTATCAAAGGAGTCAAAGGACTGAGAATCTTTTGGAATAACATAGCTAAAAGATTTTTCAGACGCATCCATTACATGAGGAGTTAGCACAATAATAACTTCGCGGTCGGCAGCACTTTCTGCCTTTGATTTAAACAGGTTACCAAGGACGGGAATTTTAGAAAGAAGAGGAATTCCGGTACTTGCTTTACTTTTCTTTTTGTCAATCAAACCACCTATAATAAAAGGAGTATTATCAGCTACCCGCACAAAACTCTGTATTGTTTTACTTTCAATTTCAGGCGGCTTAGTTTTGTCCAATGTATTTTCTCTAAAATTACTGACAATAGCTTCCGTTTGCATAGTTACTTCTGATCCATCCTCAGAAATCCTTGGACGGATATTTAGCACGATTCCAGTATCAATATAAGTTGTATTATATTGATTACCGTATTGAGTAACCTGGACTGTTTCATTGGGAATTTGCGTACCAATTCGAATCATGGCTTGCCGACCATCAAGAACTAAAATTGTTGGATTTGTTAGAACTTCAGCAGTTCCATCAGAAATAAAAGCATCTAGAGTCGCCTGAAAACCCAATGGATTTATCCTCGAGTAACCAGAAGAATAAATAGGAATTCCTGATGTCACACCAATTTGTTTTTGCTGGAATTGGAATTTAGAGTCTAAATTAGAATCAAATTGAGAGTTTAATCCGTCGGATCCAAAACTTGTAGTTATTTTTCTATCATTTAAGTTATATTTCAAACCCAATTCCTTCGCTTTGTTCGAATTTATTTCAACAACTAAAGCCTCAATAACAATTTGACTTGCTGGAACATCCACCTCATTCCTCATCAAATTTAATAGAGCATTCAGTTGTTCCGGGTACTGCTTCTCATATATAAATAGTAACCTTTGCTCGGGGGCACCTGTTGTGGATGAATGCAAGTATGTACCACTTAAACGATCCGTGCCCATCGCATTCCTACCACCATCTAATGAAGGTTGCATCAAACTTGTTTTAGCTGCGTCTAATATTTTAACTACAATTGGATATTTTTTAGGCTGTGCAAATTCTGTAAAAATGCTTTCGTTTATAGACTCGCCCATTCCTGCACTGAACTCAACAGTACTATATCCTAATGCTTTTAACAAAGCCAAGACACGATCGCTTTGCATGTAACTTAAACGATATGAGTGAAAAGCGTATAAGCTTCTTTCGGAACCGATAGCCGGTAATGGTAAAGGATTTCGTGGCAAAGGTGCCTGAACCGGGTATTGCGGTGAATTATTTAATGTTGTAGGAAGTGGTGGTCGTTGTGGCACTTGATTTACTACGCCTTGCTGAACCGGAGCGTTGGT
>JABGWU010000116.1 GCA_018645475.1 Opitutia bacterium | reverse complement strand
GAGGGTTCCGGGTTGCTCGTCGGGCTTATCCAATTGAATTAAAGGTCTTACAGAACAAAAATACTAATGCTACCCAAGTTCACTGTTCTCACGACGGTTATTTTCGCTTAACTGGAAAACCGAAACATAGTCGTAAATGGATGATGAATGAGGAAAGTTTTTTTATTGAAGATCATCTAGTTGAAAAAACTGAAGAGGCTGAAGCAAGATTTCATTTTCATCCGGATGTGCAAGTTCGCCATGATGGAAATAAAAATTCGGGTACTATTCAACTACTTGACGGCAAAAATATTGTGTGGACGGTCATTGAAGGTGCAGGAAACTTAGTGGAAAGTACATGGCACCCAAGATTTGGAGTTTCAATACCAAACATTTGTTTGGTTATTAAATTATATAAAGGAGTGAGCAAAATTAACTTCCGATACTCAACTTCCTAGCTTGTACATCTACCTGTAACTTTGCACATTTTATTTTTAAGCGACAATTATCCACCAGAAGTAAACGCACCTGCCAGCAGAACTTTTGAGCACTGTCGCGAATGGGTTAATGGAGGAGATCAGGTTACTATTATTACGGGCAATCCAAATTTCCCGAAAGGAAAGATTTTTCCTGGTTATCGAAACCGCTTAGTTCAAAAAGAAAAAATATCAGGGATTAATGTAATCCGTGTTTGGACATACATTGCCGAGAATAAAGGTTTTACGAAGCGCACCTTGGACTATTTAAGTTTTATGGTAAGTTCGTTCATAGCTTGTTTTTTTGTGCGAAAAGTAGATTTGATAATAGGAACCTCACCTCAATTCTTTACTGCTGTTTCTGCATGGGGTTGTAGTTTATTTAAGAGGGCACCATTTGTCTTTGAATTAAGAGATCTTTGGCCTGAATCCATTAAAGCAGTAGGTGCTTTAAAGAACTCTAATTTTGTTCGGCTATTTGAAGCTTTGGAGCTGTTTCTTTATAGAAGAGCATTTCGCATCGTCTCTGTGACTCGATCCTTCAAGAATAATCTTGTTCAACGGGGAATTAATGCAGATAAAATAATAGTTGTCACAAATGGTGTTGATTTAAATAGATTTTTTCATCGAGCCAAAAATGAGGATCTTGTTAAGCAACTTGGCCTAAAAGACTGCTTTGTTGCTGGGTATATTGGAACACATGGAATGGCACATTCACTTGAGACTTTGCTATATGCTATGAGTAAATTAAGAGATCACCCATGCGGAAAGAAAATTAGGCTTGTTTTGCTCGGTGATGGAGCTCGAAAGCGGTTTCTCAAAGAGGAAGCAAAAAAACTCAATCTTACCAATGTTATTTTCATTGATACGGTTTCAAAAGAAATGGTTAGTGATTATTGGTCTATTTTAGATACATCTATTATTCATCTCAAGAAAACTGAACTTTTCAAAACGGTTATTCCATCCAAATTATTTGAATGTATGGGAATGGGGCTTCCGATCTTACACGGGGTGGAGGGTGAGTCTGCTGATATTGTGGCCGAAGCAAACTGCGGAGTTCTTTTTGAACCTGAGAATGTAGACCAACTGATTGAAAAGCTTATGTATCTTCAATCTGAACCTGCTTTCCTCCTAAGCCTTGGGCGAAATGCTTTAGAATCAGCAAAAAAATATGAGAGAACTCATCTTGCTAGACAAATGCTCGATGGACTAAATTTACATAAAGAGGACCAGAATACCTAATATTTTTTCATCCAATCATTCTATCCTTTAGCCATTGTGCACGACCCAACCGATGAGACAGTTTCTTAAAATTCTAAGAATTCACAGGAAATTTTACAGAAAAAGCATAAACCAATAGATCAAAAAAATTTTGAAATATTCTAATCAATACAATTTTACTCAATTTCACCACCATTTGTTCGTACTAATTTCCTATATGATTTGCTATTTTTCAAGGCTGTCAGGTATGCATTTTTTTAATGCCTGAACCAAAGCTAGTAAATTATTTAAATCAAATGTTGATCTTAATAAGGGCTTCAAGCCAAACCTTAAATTGACTTATCCGAACATTTTTTCTAATTTATCGTTATCTAATTCGTGAACCCTTCCATATACAGTCTCTTCGTTTTAGGTGCAATCTTGACTTGTGTACTGACTCCACTTGTTCGGTTTCTTGCATTGCGTAAGGGTTTTGTTGATTGCCCACAACGAGCTCGCAAGGTTCATCATCAGGCAACTCCCAGGTTAGGTGGTGCGGCAGTTCTTTTATCGTTTTTAACTGTGGTTCTGGTCGCTGGTTTGTCTGTGCCTCAGTTGGGGGAATTGCTGTATGGACAAACACCTGTTGTGGGTTCCATTCTTCTTGTTTCAATTGGAATTTTTGTAATTGTGTTTTTAGACGACCTTGCCCGCTTATCTCCGAAAAATAAATTGATTGGTGAATTTTTGATTGCTGGTT
>JABGWU010000012.1 GCA_018645475.1 Opitutia bacterium | reverse complement strand
TCGATCCTGACCTTTTCTTGGGTGAATCCTAGCCACACAAAGAATTCTTATGTTTTTGTTAACTCCTTTACTAAATTTTGCTCGATCACTTACTAGATTTCGTGCCGGTGCACCAGGGAAGAGAAGAATTTTATCTTTTATAGTAGGACATAATTTTATGAGTTCATTTCGATTGAAGTTAGATAAGACATGTATTTTTTTTGCCTTTTTTAACAGAAGTAGAAAGAAAAGTTTTTCGATTGGATTTTTACAAAATCGTATCAACTCAGTTCCATGAATAGTTATAATTAAATTGGGTAATTTCGTTATTACCCACCCAAATCGAATAAATGCACGTAAACTCCCGGGCTCGGCAAGGTGGAGTAGGGGAGCCTGATTAATTTTTTTGAGATTATTTTTAATCTCCTTGAACAATCTAAAACTACAAATCCAATCCTGAGATCCTTTTACTGGAAGTCGGTATAGATGCGCGTCATTAAGTTTGGTCGCATAATCAGGAACCCATGCTTCAATAGAAATACCAATTTTTTGCGATGCATACACTATTTCCTCGCAGTAAGTTCCCGCTCCCCCACGCTTTGGAGGATATTCATGAGTTAATAGAATGATCTTTTGATTGTCCATTTTGTCGAGTTATTTATTCTCATTGGGAATAGCTTATCTGCAAATACCAAATTTGTGGATTTCTAATTTATCCAATGAAAATTAAAAAAGCATTAGTGACTGGGGGTACATCTGGAATCGGCCTCGCAATCTGCGATGAGTTGTTATTGATGGGGGTAGAGGTTTATTCTGTCTCCCGAAATCCAAAAAAGATTAAACCTCGAACTAATTTTCATCCATTATCACTCGATTTATCTGATTTAAATGCGGTTTCTAATTTCGGAGATAAATTTATCGAACAATACGGTACGCCCGACCTATTGATTAATAATGCTGGATATGGAGCATTTTATGAATGGAAAGAGTTCCCTCGAGACGAAATCGAAAAACAAATCTCCGTCTTATTTACTGCCCCTATCTTGCTTTGTAAATCTTTCGCTCCTGAAATGGAAAATTTGGAGGATGCTTCGATTGTAAACATTACATCTCTTGCAACCCTTTACCCTTTACCCTATATGCCTCTTTACAATTCTTGTAAATCTGGACTCTCCTCATTCACCCAATCCATGATGCTCGAATATAAAACACTCAAGTGGATTGATTTTCGACTTGGGGATATTCGAACAAGTTTTAATAACTCTGCACCTAAACAATCTGAAGAATCCCAAAGCGATTCGATGAAATGTGCTTGGACTCAAATTGAGAAACAACTTAACGAATCACCCCTTCCACAAGTTGCTGCAAAGCAGATTCTTAGATCTTTAAAAAAGTGTAAAGACGGAACGATTTATGGAGGTGGTTTTTTTCAAGCACGATTAGCACCGTTTTTCGAATCTCTCATTACTAGCCAAATGGTTAGTAAAATATTAAAATTTAGGTACGGTTTATGATATTTCAAAACATTACCATATTTATAATTCGTAGTTTGACAGATTTGACCATTCACTTAAAACTAAGTACTTTATAATAATTAAGAATAAAATTATGTTTACATTAAAAAATACCCTTTTGGCTATATTTCTTTTTTCATTCACATCTTTGTATGCTCAACCGGTAGAATATAAAGTCACTTCACCCTACAACAAAGGGGAATTGGTAATAGTAAATTCTTCTGATACTTATATCGCTCTTCAACCAGTTCCAGTGGGTAAATCTCCACCTGATTCAACTTATTGGGTTGCTCTCGCAGATGAAGCAAAATTACAAGTTATTTCTTCTGATGAGCTTGCTAAGTTGCCTTCTACCGATGTGGCCGATATTTTAAAAACTAAGCCAGAATCCCCTCCTACTGACTCAAGCGGGGGAGGTAGCAATACTAACCTTGATCCTCTTGCTTCTGGTTTACTTTCAAGTACGAATGAGGCATTTATAAGGCAGCAGTATGTGGACTTTTTTGGAAGGAAAGCAGATACTGCCGGTATTGATTACTACAATGAAAAGTTTAATGGTGGATACACAAAGGCGGAACTTGTGAATGAATTTGTTTTTTCCATAGAGTTTCAAGAAAAAATTGCTCCTGTTTCTCGCTTATACCTAGCTTATTTTCTTCGAATCCCAGATACTGCTGGTTTAGAATATTGGATAAATCAAAAGTTGAATGGTTGGTCCCTTGAAGTAATTTCTTCTGCGTTTGCAGATAGTGATGAATTTAAAGGTAAATACGGAACATTGAATAATGCTGATTTCATCAGACTTGTTTACCAAAATATTTTTAATCGTACTGCTGATACTG
>JABGWU010000115.1 GCA_018645475.1 Opitutia bacterium | reverse complement strand
CTCCCATTCATAAGTAGCGATTACTCCTCCAGCTAATGTAATACTGGATTCTCTTGCACGAGTTATTCTAACTGCTTGAAGCAGGGGCCCAATTCCAACGTCAAAAAGGCAAGAAAAACAGACCAAAGTGGGGGCAAATTCGTCTAGCTTAGCCTCGAAAATCTGAGGCCAATTCACCGGGTCAAATGAATTATCTGAGTGAAATGTCTTGAGAATTTCTAAGTTAAGATCTAATATTTTGAGCTGAAAGCCATAATGCTTGATGGATTTACAAAGGTACTGGATCCCTAGAGGAGGGAAGACATAGTAACCCTTAGTAAGTGCGATCTGCTTGTCAAAAGAAGTTACATTAAACTGAGGCAACTGAACAAAAAGAATCTTTCCGTCAAATGGAATATTAGATGTTATTTCTTGACAATATGCATTAAAAAAAGAGTTCTCTAAATGCACTCCTCTTTTTTCATTCGATGTCTGGCTGAGATTCATAGGATTTTTGCTTGAGCTTTCTAGGGGTACACACAAAAGGCATCCAGTCAATAGTGGAACGGGGCCATGTTTAATAGAAAAATAGACCTGTTACTTAAAAATATATCATTTAAGTATCAGAAAAATAACATATGTTTAGAAAAATAACAATCTCTTTTAGATCGTGGAAAGTTTTCTATCATTGAATCCCAATATGATAGATGCAATCGCTTTGCCCAGTATCCATTCGCTACCATTTTTTCTTGGGGTTTTGTTTCAAAACCTCACTAGCATCAAGGCCACCGATCGGGTAATTTATTAAGTGCCGGAGCTTCAAATTCATTTCGCCCCGAGGTACTCTCATGTGACTCTGTATTCTATCGATTGGCAAAGAGAATTTCTTGCGGACGGAAGTATCTATTCAAGCTACGTGCAACAGTACATATAATAAAGAAGATTCCGAACAGTTAAACTCTTGGCAAATTTTTGCCAACCGACTCAAACAATCATATATATTAACCCCGATAATTTTTAATTGAATTCCAGGCTTACCAACAAGTAAATTGGCCATGACTCTTGTGACTACTTACCTCGCATCAAATCGAATAAACGGAGGCACAGACTTGAATTTAAACATGTTTTCCTGCATCCGCGCTATAACAAAACCTACAGTTTTGGAAGGAGCCTATTTTAAGAAAGATGAGTGAAATATGAAACGATAATTCGATATAAACCTGCAATACTAATGGAAGAGGTACAAGGAACCCTTTGTGCCGATTTTTTGGAGGATTAGTGGTGAGAATCGTTTCCCATTTTAGGGGTAATTTATTTAAAAAGTGACCTTTATTATTTTATCTTGATGGAATTAGGAAAACCTTGTTCTGTTCCTGTAATTTATATTATTTTTTCAATAGTTTTGTTATCGCCTATCCCTTCTAAACAATTTTTTAGATTCATTGAAGTTTGAATATCCCATTTTGCTAAATTCATTCCAGTTTTGTATAGCGTGTTTCTCGCATTGATTAGACCATCACCTACAAAATTAAAAAGATGGGCTGTTGCCACAGCATCTACTCTATCATCATTTAATCCTTCAATCAGGTGAGCATCCTTACCAGCCCCACCAGCTATGATAACTGGATTATGTGTTGGATTGGGTAGAGCGTCTAATAAGTCATAATCATAGCCTTGTCCTGTCCCATCTCGATCTATTGAGTTTAAATACAGCTCGCCAATTGGAAGTAATTGAATTTTCTTCAAATATTCTGGCAAAGAGGTTTTCAACATTATCGTGCCATTCTCTATAAAGCAACGAAGCCCATCCTTAGTTCTTTTAACATCCACAGAGAAGACCAAACATTGCCAACCAAATTCAAATGCAATTTCTTGGATAACGTCTTCATCATTTGACAACAATGAGTTTACTACTATTTTATCTGCTCCCGAGTATAACAATTGTCGTGCTTGCTCAATATTTCGTATTCCTCCACCTGCGGCAACGGGAATAAAGCACTCTTCTGAGAGTGAACTTACATGTTTAAGAAACTTCTCTTCATCTCGATCTCCACGCGAAACATCTAAAATAATCAATTCATCGATAGAGAATGCTACTCGAGAAAAGTCATAGTTTTCCTTCAACCAACTTAAATTTCCAACTTTTTGAAGATCAAAATTTCTACTCAGAACAAATGTGCCTTGATCGTATAGGAGCGTGAAGATAATACGCTTTTTTAACATAACTAGTCTTT
>JABGWU010000114.1 GCA_018645475.1 Opitutia bacterium | reverse complement strand
TGACTACGCAAAATTAATCGCAGATGGGCAAAAAGAGGTTAAGAAATTAAATAAATTAGTAACCGAATTAAAAAAGCAATATAAGAGAAATTATAAAAATGAACCGGAATTCAAGGAAGCCATATCATCGATCAAAAAACTACAGGCTGAATTAAAAAAGAACCGGGCAAAGCTGACCAAGTCAAAATTACAAACCGGGTCACTCGCGATGGGATTAACGGATGGGAGTCCAGGAGATGTAAAAGTACACCTACGTGGAAATGTTCAGACATTGGGCGAAACCACACCGCGTGGATTCCCGAAAGTATTCCAATTTTCAGATCTTGAGATTAACCCGGAACAAAGTGGCCGGTTGGAATTAGCCGAGTGGATTGCATCTTCAGAAAATCCCCTGACTGCACGGGTGACGGTGAATCGGATATGGCATCATTTATTTGGAAGGGGAATTGTAAGGACGGTGGATAATTTTGGAGAGACCGGGGATCGTCCCAGTAACCAACCTTTACTCGATCACTTAGCAAGCAGACTGATCGAGAATGACTGGTCGATCAAAAAACTAATTCGTGAGGTGATGCTTTCAAGAACATATCAAATGAGTTCCTTTCATAATTCGGATAATGCGAAAATTGATCCGGATAATTCGCTTTTTTGGAAAATGAATCAGCGTAGGTTAGATGCGGAGAGTATGCGGGATGCCATTTTAGCAGTGTCAGGAAAATTAGATCTAAATCCAGCTCCAGGCTCAATCGTGCAGGAAATGAAAGGAGATTTAGGAAGAAGCACCAAGAACCTCGATTTGATTAGAAAAGAGGAGAATGAAGGAAGGAGTGTTTACTTACCAATTGCAAGGCAAGCGATACCGGAATCATTGAAAACTTTTGATTTTGCAGAACCGAGTATCATTGTGGGTAAGCGCGATGTAACCACGGTTCCATCCCAAGCCCTTTTTCTATTAAACGGAAAATTTGTAATTGAACAATCCAAAGCATTGGCGGAAAAACTGTCCAAGATTCCTGGGGAGAAAAGGGTTGATAAAGCATTTCAAATCCTCTTTTCGAGAAACGCAACAAGTGAGGAGATTAAACGATCCCAATTATTTATGGAAGATTTCATGTTGGATGAACAGTCTGAACTGGAGGCATGGACAACGATTTGCCAAGCCATGCTCGCAAGTGCGGAGTTCAGGTATTTAAATTAAATAATGACTGGACAATAAAGAATGAAAATAGAAGACATAAATTTTTCCAGACGACATGCGCTGCAAACTTTAGGAACTGGTTTTGGATACCTTGCATTTAGCGGACTATCCTCAATGGCATCCCAATCATATAAAAATCCACTGGATCCCAAACAACCCCATTTTAAACCCCGTGCCAAACGGGTGATTTTTGCCTGCATGCGCGGAGGGCCATCTCATGTTGATACCTTTGACTATAAGCCTGCGCTGGCGAAGGACGATGGAAAAACCCTTAAGCAATTTGGAAAAAGAAAACTTCTTGAATCACCATGGGAATTCAAAAAATATGGAAAGAGCGGATTACCTATCTCCGAGCTTTACCCCAATTTAGCCAAGCATGCGGATAAGCTTTGCCTGATTAATGGAATGTATGCAGATGTACCCAACCATCCGCAGTGCTTTGTACAATTACACACGGGTAGTTTTCAATTTGTGCGTCCGAGTATGGGAGCATGGACGCTTTACGGACTAGGTTCTGAAAATCAAAACCTGCCCGGATTTGTTACCATAAATCCACCTTCCCGGGTGGGGGGTGCCCAAAACTATGGAAATGCATTTCTTCCGGCTATATATCAGGGCTCCCGTATTGGTTCGATTGGAGAGTCTCTCAAGGATGCAAGAGTAGCTAATTTAAAAAACAAAAGACTGACTGAGGAACAACAGCGTAAACAGCTCGATTTTATTCAATCAATGAATGCCGACTTCAAGATGGGCAAACAGGAAGATTCCCAAATTGAAGGAGTGATTGAAAGTTACGAACTTGCATTTCGTATGCAATCCGCTCTCCCCGAAGTAATGGGATTAAATGGAGAAAAACAGGCAACTCTTGACTCCTATGGAATTGGAAACAGTCAAACGGATCAATTTGGCAGACAATGCCTGATGGCAAGAAGGCTGGTTGAAAAGGGTGTTAGGTTTGTCGAAATTACCCATGAGAACTGGGACCAGCATGGTGCATTGAAGCAAAAACTGACCGGAAATTGCGGAGCAACGGATCAACCACTCGCTGCCCTACTCGCTGATTTGGAACAAAGAAACTTACTCGAGGATACACTCGTTATATGGGGTGGAGAGTTCGGTCGGACTCCCCATGTGAAAAAGCAGGATGGACGGGACCATAATTCAACCGGATTCTCCTTTTGGATGGCAGGTGGTGGAGTACGGGGTGGAATGCGTTACGGAAAAACTGATGAGCATGGAATTAAGGCGGTGGCGGACAGAATGCACTTTCACGATCTACATGCCACAATCCTGCATCTGCTAGGCTTGGATCATGAAAGATTAACTTACACCTACGCAGGCCGAGAATTTCGCCTGACTGATGTGCACGGCAAAGTAGCCAAAAAAATAATCAGTTAAACAGGTATCTACAGATTTGTATACAGTATCCTTTCGTTTACCCCCCCTGGTCAAATTGAGATAAAACCTCTTCTATCCTGATAATAGTAATTTATTAATTTTCTGAATACTACCGCTTGACGATACAATGGTAATTGGTTCAGTTTAAGCTAATGAAATTCATTGCTGTGCTATTTGCAACGGTTTGCTTTGCTTATTTAAACGGCATAGAAAAAAAGGTTTCCACCCCGCACAAATGGAAGGATTCGAAAGGACGGATAATAGAAGCTGAATTTTTAGCAACTGATAAAAATACCGTCAGTATTCTTTTCAAGGGGCAGAAATTCATTTTGAATCTCAAAGATCTCTCTCAGGAATCCCAGGATCTGGCGATAAAGCTTTCGGAGGCTTCCTTAACTTCCCAAAAAAATAATCCGAGAATTAATTTGGCCAATATTGACAGGCAACTTGCACTGCAAAAATCCAATCTCCGTGATACCGGATATCAAGAATGGGCAGCACATGCACAATACAGCTCCGCGATCAAAGATATGAAGAAGTGGGGAGTTAACAACCCCATGCCATACACGGGTTATTTTCCAAATTCAACTGCCAGTAAAATGAAAAATTGGCACATAAGCCTAGGACCGATAGGAGTCAATACACTGATGCATGATCGTAGTTGGGTCGATACCTTTGGTGCCTGCAAAGAACTTGCTCCCCCCGAACTGATGGACGAATGCGGTCAAATAAAGAATGCCTACGAGGTGACCATTATTAAACCGGGCGGCCCGGCTGAGGGTATGTTAAAAAAGGGAGACTTAATCCTACAAATGGATGGTCAGGATTTAAAAGAAGCTCAATTAACTTATTTGGGAAAGCCCTTGGGCTACAAAGATGTTCGTGGACTGGATATTGATGCGGGTCAAATGATCGATAAAGCCGAAGGTCGTGGAAAGATCAATTTAACTATTCTCAGAGTTCCTCAAGATGAAAAACAGGGACTCCAAAATACATTAAAAGGTCGGCGTAGTTGGGAGACTGTTAAAACCGTCAAGAACGGCGACTTCAATATCATGCTTGATAATACCGACATGATCAAATTCCAATACCCAAAAGGCTCGAAAGTAATAAACCTGAGCCTTTCCAATACCAGTGGTTTATCATTTCCGCTGACGGCCAGTGCAAAGAAAGGTAAGATAAATGATGTAAGCATATCCATACCCCGTGGGCAATGGCAGTTGCGCGGAACGGCTGAAACCTCAAAATCAGCATCGGTAAAGATAATTGCTGTGCCTCCAATTAATCTCCCAGATTCATTTAACAAGTACATCCAATATGTTGAATTAGATATACCTAAGATTGGGAGCTTTGGTGATCACTTTGATCCTTACAGTGAAAAAGCAAGAAACTACTCAAAAATTTTGGCTCACCGCTTAGCAGCTCAGCAGCAAACAAATGGGAGTTGGAGTGGGCGAAAAAGTTATGGCAGTAATACTTTTTACACCTCCATTTGTGCACTAGGATTAATGTCTACTGCTGATCCACAGTATGAATCCCATATTCGTAAAGCCGCACACTATGTTGCCAATGCATCCTGGGGTAAATGGACTTACATTGCAGGAATGCGTCTAACTTTTCTCGCAGAATATTATCTCCGTACCAGAGACGAAAGTATTATCCCGGGTTTAAAACTACATATTGCCGAGACCCATGCTTTTGTACTAAGTGACTATACCGCTGGACACAGCAGGAATAAACCGGGATATGGAGGAGGAGGATGGATTGGTGGTGGTGGAATGATTGCCTGCGGACTTGCAATCGCCAGCCATACTGGCCTGACTTCCATAGAAGACAACATGCTATTGGATAAAATGCTTGAACGTGCCCAACAGCTGGCCCCTGGAGGCAAAATCCCATATGCACGCGGAGGCGGGTCTTCAACAGAGATTATAGAAGACCAGAAAGGTGGTTGTGCGACTGGGCCATATTTTTTTGCTTCGATTGTACGCGGTGGTTCGGATCATTTTACAAAGGCTGCTGCAAATCGATATGGCACTGGTCCATGGGGAACGGCTGAAGGTGGGCATGCCACACAGACATTGCACTTCGTGTGGGGAGTACTCGCCTCTGCTAACTGCAGTGACAAAGCACTCCTTGGATGCATGGATTCTTATTTATGGAAATTTGCACTGCTGCGAAATTTTGACGGTTTAATTAGCAACAATAACTATCGAACAGAATACCATGGGGGTGATGGTGTTATTGGCCCGCCTTACTGGCGGACAGGTGGATATTTACTAGTAATGAATGCTGCCTTACGCAACCTTGCCATCACTGGCTCACCCGAGTACCGAGCCAAAGAATTCAAGAAAAAGCCTGTAGTATTTTTTGCCCATCAAAAACTCTTTAATTATATCCAACGTAGTTGGTACATAGCCGAATCTGCTCTTGCCACTTATACCCCGCAATCCCTCAAGTCTGGAATCGAAAAACTCAATGCTCTCGTGAAAGATGAACAGCTTGGAGACAATGTCCGTAAACTTCTAGTCGACTATGCACCTCGTATTGCCAAAGACATTCTGGCCTTGGAAGGAAGAGTAAGAGGAGTAAATGTATCACTTCTGGTCGAGACTATCTACGGTGTATCATTTGAGGCTTCGTGCACTCCTGATTTTGCCGCTGAAAGTGAAAGCTACTCTGGTGGAGCTGAAGCAAGAGCGGAAATGGAAGCCATGTCAGAAGATGAGAAAAAAGCATTTCTCGCCAATGAAGAAGCGGAAAAAAAGATGACTGAACAAAAAGCCGCAGCGAACAAAAAGGCGGAAAAAAAGAAAAAGAAAGAAACCCAAAAAGGCATTGCATCAGGTAAGTCCTTTGAGACAGATCACATTATCAAATTTCAACCCGTTGCCCTCCTAACCAAAGAGAGTGCAGGTAAAAAAGACAGCGTATTCGATTTATCATTTTTCAAGTTTTCGGATGTAGATATCACCATAACCGACCCGAGCGGAAAATATTTTAAAAAACCACTACGCATCAACCCATCACCAGAGTCACATCAGTTTATCTTTCCTTTTCCCATGCAGACAACTGCGAAAGGTATTTTTGATGTAACCGTTAAATACAAACTTAACGGCCATAACATATCTTACAGTACAAAACTGCACTACCCCTCATTAGAAATTCGTAAATATGTACCGAGCCTCAACAGGATTGCCGTAAAAGGAACTGTTACCGAAGACTATCGGGGTAAATACACCTGCCGGGTCAAGCTCGACACGGGTAGAATCGTAGGCTGTGAGCAACCCTATGGTGTGGGGATTATTCTAGCTGGCACGCCTTGCGAATTCGAAATTAGCCCGACCGCAAAATGGGCACATAACATTCGTTCGGTGAAAAAACTTAATCGCAACAACCGTATCGTAATTCCCTCTGCGGTCACAATTGAAGGAGTTCCATATACTGGTGACCCAAGGCATTTAATTGATGCTGACCCAGCGACAACAATTCTATTTAATACTGATGAAGGAAAGAAAAAGAAAAAAAGTTCAGGTCCGAAAGCGACGATTACTTATACTTTCTCAAGACCGGTAAGAATCACATCTGGTATCTTCTCACCATCGCCAAAATTGATCGGAAATATTCCCTTCTTGGTAGAGGCCTTTATACAGGGAAAATGGCAACCCATTCGAGAAAACTATCAATTTGAATATTTCAATACACTCTTCGCACAAAGTAATCAGTTTCGCATTATTTTTCCCGTGCCTACACCTACTCTCGACTTAGGAGAATTTACTCTTCACGCTGCTCCTGCAAACCGCAGTGCGGAACAGATTAAAAAAGAGTATACTTGGTAAAACCATACCCATCCATTTAACACCCAATCAATAGGGCGTGCAGTTAGTTTTTCAGAAAAATAAGCTCCTAGAAATCATACCTAACGGTGTCACTCACTCCGCCCGATTACGAAAGGATTTTCCGAAGATTTGTTTATAATCACCAATGATAATATGGGTAATTGCGGCACCGATAATGGTAATCATGAGTAGGCATCCGGAATACAGGGATGGAGAGAATTTCTAAGACTTGCAGCATTTTGCATATATACAACCGTCAGACACCTCGGACAAAAGGAGAAGCGTTTTGATTTAACATTTGACTCTAGTAAAAGCCAATAATTACACTATTTTTCTAGATTATTAATTTTTCCTAATTTTTTCTTTGAATATCTATTTATGAAAATAGCAGTCAGTATAATTCATTTTTTAATGTTTAGTATTGGAGTTACCCAACTTATTTCAGAAGGAACATCCAACCAGGCAAGCACATGGTAATTGGTTATGGTTGTGCAGGTTTCAGCCTTCTTTTAATTGGAGGAGAAATCTGCAAGTGGATAGCTTTTATAACTAATACTACTTTTGTTATATATGGTCTTGTAGGCATGGTTTATCTCGCAGTAATACCACCAATCATAGTCGGTCTATTTGATAAAGTCGCATTAATAGGATGCCTAATTATTGGACTCTTGGGGGTAGCAACTATAAAACAACTAATATTATCGAGTTTGAAGTAATAAATGAAAACATACAAATCTAGTCTCTTTAAACTTTGGGTTATCACTTCAGTTATTTGGATGCTCTGCTGCAGTACATGTATGGTATATCATTTCATGGAAGAGAGAAATTTCGCTGATAAAGCTGAATTTAATATAAGATATAATAAGGAATTACCTAACGGTGGGTGGTTAAGCAAGGATGCCACACTTGAATCTGAAACCCTGAGATATGAAAGAAAATGGAATTATTTCATGGTATTGATGGCAGTGCTCACTTTTACATGTCCACTCGTCATTCTGATTCTCGGTAAAATTGCACTCCGGATAAATTTATTCGGATTGGAAGATAATTTACAGCGGAATTTTGCCCAAGGCATGAAACTTACAATTGGTAAAGGTATTACAATAACTAAAGCTTTCGATATTGCATGGAAAATAGCGATTTTAAGTTTTTTATGGGGTGTATGGTGGACGCTTGATGATATAAACTTAAGACTCTATTCCTTGAACGAAGAACTCCGGATCCGCAGGTAACCTCGAAAAAGGGAATTGAGGACAATTCAGGGATCAAAGTACTTATCCCATAACATTCTTTTGGCAAGAACTTCAATAGCTTGGAAAAAACGAATCGTTCCACCAACAGCAAATACCAGGAATAGTAATATTTGGATCGTTATTCCTAGGTGTGTCACAACATTAGGCGGGAGATGTGAGGAGTTGATTACTCATATAAATAATAGCAATACAGGCACACATGAGTGCAAAGGATGGTAGCATTCTGGATGGCTCACTTTTCAGGCGAAGGTGTGTTGCTAATGCAGCAATCATCAATAAAGCGATACCGGATGCACCGATTTGAATAACATGAAGTTTATCACTAAAAAGCATGACTGCAAAAGAGAGTTTTAATATACCGACTAAGTCCCTTAACCAATTGGGAAGTTGAAAGTGTTTAAATTCATCTTTGATATTGTTGTAGCGTATTCCCCAAACAAATATGATGGATCCGAATACCAAGATGGAAAGAATTTCTAAGGCGAGTGACATGGTAATTATCATACGAACAATATCCAATAAAAGGGGATTTCCGTAAATCGCAAAAGGGTTAAGTAAAATAGACGATGTTAAAGAAAACTTTCCAGCAGGAAATTTGCCTTGAAAATCAAGACTTAATTCCTTATTTTCAAGGCAAATGATCAAAAGACCCCTTGGAAATATCTTACATAAAAGAATCGATACAGTTCCAGTTGTTGCCTTATTAGGTTCGAGGCAGGTAGGAAAAACAACAATGGCGAAGGGCTTAGAATTAAGGAAAAAGAGCAGATATTTGGATCTGGAACTTCCTTCTGACCGAGCCAAATTAAACGATCCTGAACTCTATCTTTCGTCTTGCGAAAATGAATTGGTCATTTTGGATGAAGTACAAACTATGCCGGGATTATTTCCAGTGCT
>JABGWU010000011.1 GCA_018645475.1 Opitutia bacterium | reverse complement strand
GTTGAAGCATAAGGTCTTAGAGATTTCCCGCGAGATGGTTCTTAAGCGAGAGAACGCCTTGAGATCGCGTTCTACAAATCCTCCTCACCACCTTCCTCGAGAAGAAGATTCCGTCGAATCGATAAATCCTCCTCACCAAGAGACGCTTTTCGACTAGAGTGATCTTACGTTAAGGTCGGTGACATGCGCATTTTTCCTGGCGAACGGCGTGCGAGTCTTAGTGTTCGCGAGTTGGCTGATTTCACCCTAGGGCCGCGAAGGCGATTTGGCGGACCTTCCGGTACTTGGCGAGCCGAACTTGGTCGTGAATGGCATTCTTCGTTGCGGGCGGAATCAGAATTACTCGGAAACGAAGAGGGGGAGGTTCGCCATGAGGTTTCTGTTCGAGGCATTTTGTTGCGCGGCGGATGGGCTGTAGAGTTGGAGGGGCGTGTTGATAAACTGAGCGAGAACAATGCCCTGGCCTTGGTTAGTGAGCTTAAGACCACTTTTCTTCCTCTTCCGGCTTCAGAGGAAAGTTTACGGAAGAAGTACCCTCATTATTTTCTGCAAGTCTCCACCTACCTTCTTCTTTTTCGGTTATTGCCTGACTATTCCCAAAAGCAGGTTGTGGGAGAATTGCGGTTCGCCGATGTTTCCGGCGGAGGGTTTATCCAAACATTACCAATAGAGTCTTGCGACGATGTAGCACTAGAAGAGCAGATTAAAGTGCTGCTCGAATTTCTTGAAGAACGGCGTAGCAGTCGGCAACGCCTTTCTGCCATTTCATTCAATAAGCCCTTTGAGACTTTGCGTGAAGGCCAAGCCGAAGGCCAGATCGGCTTGGAGCAATCTTTTGGGATCGCCCCCATCACTTTATTCGAAGCCCCAACAGGTTTCGGTAAGACAGGCACGGCCCTTTCCTTTGCACTGGAACGATTGCGAAGCGGTTTTTGTGACCGCATTCTGTACCTGACCGGCAAAACAACAGGACAAAACGAAGTTGTTAGGACCTTAGACGCAATGATTCCGGACGATTGTGGTTTCCGCTACATTTGCTTGCGCAATCGGACCGAGCGCAACATTGGCTTCGAAGATCTCGAACATTTGTCCGAACAAGAGTTGGCTCGTCGCTGGAGGTCTGCAGCTTTAAATCCCCTCGACCTTTTTCGAGGTGCCACGATACCGGAGAAAAACTTGATTGAATCTGCAAAACACGCAGGTATCCCTCCCTATGAAATTATTCGAACCTGTCTTCCTTTTGCCGAACTTTGGTTAGGAGATTTCAACTATGTATTTCAACCCCGAAGCGCCTCAATCTTCAGGTCAGTAGAAGATTTTATTCCCTCTCGCTCCCTTCTCGTTGTGGACGAGGCTCACAATTTACCCGAGCGGGTCGCATCGGGTTTATCGGCTCGATTCGGTGCAGTAGATGCTGTCCAGGTGATCGAGTACCTACTTTTCGCCCAAGCGCCTAAGGTATTAATCAGGGCCTTAGAGGATTGGGTTGAGTTTCTTGATTCTCGTCGACAAAACGAAATCTTGGATGCCGATGATTTCTACAAAGCTACCGAGCTATTAGAAACTCTCGCCGAAACGGTCCGCAAAGGTCCCATTCCCTGTAGTGATCTTCCAAGTCAGGTTCTTGACGCTCTATGGAGGTTCGGGGATACCGCTCGCTTACTTGCCTTGGACGCTTTGCCAAAGCATCTTTGGGTTCCGGAAGATCGTTCCATGGAAATTACCTGTCTCGACGCAGCTTCCCACATCGGTACGGAGCTCCGCTCTTATGGTTTATGCCTCTTGGAGTCTGCGACCCTATCACCTATGGATCAATTTGCGATTTCTAGCGGGCTTCAGCAGTCTGAATATCGGACCATTTGCGGTTCGGCGCCTTGGCGGGCTTTGGCCTTGAAGGTTGCCATAGACATACGAGGCGACACGAGATTCTCTCGGCGACATCAACATCTCGACGAAATCGCTACAGCTGTTCTGGCCTTGATCAAAGCGACGGAAAAGACCGCGATTATATATTTTCCTTCGTATAGATACGCGATCGAAGCCAATAACCGCTTAGGGGAAATATCCCCGCTGACCAAAGTCGTTCTTCAACCCCGTTTTGGCTCCCAGCGAGAGACTAACCAGTTTATCGATACCGCATTTGTCGCTGGCGATGCTCTTTTCCTCGTCCTTGGCAGTGTCTTTGCCGAGGTCATAGATTTTCTTGGAGGGAAGGTTGATGCGGCCATGATTGTAGGTCCTGCATTGCCTGAGGTTAACACACTGCAGAAGGCGAAAATGGATGCTTACTTTGGTATTGATCGTGAAGAAGCCTTCCGCCGAACCTACCTTATCCCGGGAATGCGAAAAGTTAACCAAGCCTTGGGTCGCCTAGTCAGATCTCCCGAGCACCGAGCTCGCGTGATTCTTCATTGTCGTCGTTTTGATCAACCAGCCTTCAGGGCCTTATTGGACCCCGTCTGTCGAGAAGCTCCCGCGATTAGTTGTATCGAGGAAATCGAGGCTTGGCTTGAGGCGGAAGAGAATTCCGTTGCCTAGCAGTTCATGCAAAGACATTTTAGTTTTCTGGATTATGACCACTAAGTTGAAGTTTTCCGCCCCCGAAGTGAGTCAAGCATTAGATCGTCTTGCGGGGGCGATTGTCGAAGCACGCGTCTCTACGCAAAATCTTATTTTTGTGGGTGTAGCCGATGGAGGAATTGGGGTTGCTCATCGTTTGGCCGAAAAGGTTAAAGAAAGCCTGGGTCGAAAAATTCCGCTAGGAATTGTAGATGTTTCTTTCCATCGGGATGACATTGGATCTAATCCCATACCAAAAGCAGTGGTCCCGACGAACCTGCCTCCCGAAGTCGAAGGGAGCTCATGTATTTTGGTCGATGACGTGATTTTTTCGGGTCGCACCATTCGGGCGGCTCTCAACGAGTTATTCGATCAAGGACGTCCAGAGTGCGTGGAACTTGCCGTACTGGTGGACCGAGGTCACCGTTGCCTTCCATTTTCTCCAGACTATGTGGGAATCGAGCTGGAGACAACTCTTGAGCAAAATGTCGAGGTTTTGGTTGGTCCAACTCATACTCTTGACGATCATGTAACGGTTACTCCCTTATGAAGAAGCTGGTAAATTGGAACCGTAAACACTTGATCGGTATAGAGGAACTTGATCGTTCCGAAATTGAGACCATTTTGGACATGGCAAGATCTTTTCGCGGAACTCTTGACAGGCCGGTCAAGAAACTGCCCTCTTTACGTGGTAAAACTGTGGTCAATCTCTTTATGGAGCCCAGTACCAGAACTCGGCTTGCCTTTGAAGTAGCTGCGAAGCGATTGAGTGCCGACGTTATTTCAGTCGGTGGTAAATCCAGTAGCCTTTCCAAAGGAGAAACTCTTCGAGATACGGCAAGTAACGTTCAAGCCCTTGGCGCCGACCTAATAGTGCTTCGACACTCTTCGGCGGGTTCTCCACTATACC